>JBKHHV010000050.1:0-16780 GCA_046539005.1 Phycisphaerae bacterium | reverse complement strand
TTCTTCGGCCTCGCGGAACCGCTCCACCGCCTCCCTGCCGTCAGCGGCGACCTGGACCTCGTAACCCAACTGCTCCAGCATCGACCGGGTGGTGGCCCGGATGATCTCCTCATCGTCCACCAGCAACAGACGTCCCTCGCCGTACAGGCTGCTTTCCACCCGCACCTGCTGGCTGGGTGCACACTCCTCGCAGAACGGCAGGAACAGGTTGAAGACGCTGCCCCTGCCTTCTTCGCTCTGGACGGTGCACACGCCCCGGTGGTCGCGGATGGTACCGTAGACCGCCGCCAGGCCCAGCCCCGTGCCGCCCCCCGGACCTTTGGTGCTGAAAAACGGCTCGAAGACATGACCGAGGATCTCCGGGTTCATGCCCACGCCGGTGTCCGTAACGGTCGTCTGCACGTACTCGCCCGGCTCCAGGTCGGCCGACTGGGTCCCACAGAATTCGCTGTCCAGCACCACTCGGGCATTCGCCAGCCGCAGATTCCCGCCCTCGGGCATGGCGTCGCGGGCGTTGACCGCCAGGTTCAGCACGGCGTTCTGCAGGTGCGACGGGTCGCCGCGGACCACCGCCGGTTCCGGCGAGAACCCCACCTCCAGGGAGATGCTGCGGTCCAGCGTGTGCTTCAGAATCGCGGCACACTGCTCCAGCACGAAGTTCATGTCTACCGGAACCGACTGGGTCTTGGCCTTGCGGGAGAACGCCAGCAGTTGCTGAGTCAGTTCGCCGGCGCGGCGGGCGGTGTCGGTAATCAGGTGGATGCTGTGGACGGTATCGGCCTCGGCGTCGGGCAACGACATTTCCAGCAACTGGGCCGCTCCGAGTATGCCCGTGAGCATGTTGTTGAAGTCGTGAGCCACTCCCCCGGCCAGTTGCCCGATGGACCGCAGCTTCTCGGACTGGTAGGTCCGCTCCTCCAACAGCTTGTAGTCGGTGATGTCCTGGTAGGTGCCCAGCACGCCGACCACTCGGCCGTCCAGGTCGTGCAGGGGGACTTTGTTGACCTGGTGCCAGTGCGGGCGTCCCTGCGAATCGGTCAGCGGCTCGATGACGTTCAGTTGCGGCTGATCGCTCTCCATCACCTCACAGTCGACCTGCCGGAAGAAAGCGGTCTGCTCCGGAGGCCAGGGCAGGTCGTCGTCGGTCAGCCCGACCACCTCAGCCGGGCGGTCCCGACCGGCCATTTCCGCGAACATCTGGTTGCACCCGAGATAGACGCAGTCGCGGTCTTTCCAGAAGACCCCCTGGGGCATGTTGTCCAGGAACAACTGCTGCACTTCGCGCCACTCGTGGAGGGTCTGGTTCTGCCTGCGACGCACGGTCCGCAGCCTTCGCAGCACCAGCCCCAATGCCAGCATCGCCGTGGCCGTCCCGCCCAGCAGGTATCCGACGACCATGGCGATCACGCCGTTTGCCACCAGCGTCTGGGTAAGCCAACCGGCGGCCGTCATCAGCGCCGTGGCGGCCAACCCCCACAGCAACGCCACACCGACAATTTCCCAGCCGGTTATCAAAGGACCCAGCGACGGCGTGTCGGTGCGGAATACGGCGTTGGGTTGTCGGCGTCTTTCAGGCATGCATTTTCCGTGCGACCCGGAGGCAAGCGAGCCATCATCCTATGGATATGCTTACCTGTATTATAGAGGCGAACCGCCCCGGAGACGAGCAGTCTGCAGGAGTGCTACCGCAGCCGGAACAGGCGGTAGTGCCTGCCCCAGTGGGCATCGCGGATTTCCTCGGCCCCTCCGGGCGACTCCGGCGCTACCCGCGTGGTGAGCACCACGTACCACTCCGGCACGTCGGCGAACATCGACGGCGGCTGCCGGAGGTGCGAGACCCAGGCCCGGATCTCGTCGAGATCCCGCATTTTCGCCGGGGGCGAAAGCAGCTTCTGTTGCTGGCTTTCCAGTTCCATCCACGCTTCCAACTGGTGGGGCGCCAAGTAGAAGATGTACCGCACGTCTTCCCTCGCCGCTACCAGCGACCGGCGCGACCGCATGCGGAAGACCGCATCGTCAAACAGGAAAACCGACGCCAGGTGGCTGCGGTTCTGGGCCCACTCGGCCATGGCAGCCCGCTCGGCGCGCTGCTGTCGCTGAATGTGGATCTGCTGCACGCGGCGGGGCTTTTGAGACTCTTCCATGTGCCCGGTCAGGGCATCGTACATCCTGTGACGCACCACCTGCACATTGTCGGCCGGCAGAACCCACGCCACCAGCAGCACCCCGCACACCACCCGCAGCCAGATGCGCTGGCGGCGAACAAGCCGGAACAGGTGCGTGAGACATTGGGCCAGCAATACGTACAGCGGAAGCATGACCAGCGCCGAGGCCTGGACGAAATCGATCACCGGTGGGGCCTCGTGCCGGAACACGCCCACAAGCTGGCTGAGCCCATGCAGCCCCAGCGCCACGAAGAGCCCTGCCACGATGAACCACGCCCACGCCCCGCTGAACCGCACGCGGAACCGTTCGAAACGCAGCAGCACCGCCACCGACGCCACCAGCGGAATCGCCGCCACGACCAGCCAGTTCAGCAGCGAGTCGAATACCCACGGGTACAGCACCGCCAGTTGCCCCAGTTCAAACGCCCTGGACACCAGTTCGGCATCCGGCTGCTGCCCACCCGAGAGGCGGTGGTACATGCCCAGAAAGTAAGCCCAGTATGGCAACGAAGCCAGCGCCGCCACGCCGAGGCACGCGGCCGCCATCGGCCAGGCACGCGGGTGGAACCGCCGCTGCCCCAGGTAGACTATCGCCAGGATGATGCTGAGATTGGCGGCCACGTCGAGGTGGAAATTGCCCAGGATCCCCAGCGCCAGGAACGCCAGCACCACTCGCCACTGGTCGTTATAGTGGAGGAACGACAGCACCACCCACGGCACAAACGCCAGCACCAACCCCGAGGGGGTGATGGACGCCAGCGAACCCAGCCCCCAGAACGAGCGCCCCAGCGCATAGGTGACCATACTGCTGAGCACCGCCACGTAGGCCGAGACCGACCAACTTCGCGTCTGGCGGTATAGCAGCGCGTACATCCCGCACAGGAAGAAGAGCACCGCCGGACCGGCCAATACCCGGAACGGGAGCGTCAGGTCCCGGTACCCGGTGGGGGCGAGTATGAGTTCCAGGAGCCCCTGAAACGCGGGGCTGCTCAGACGCCATAGCTCGCTGGGACCGTAAACCAGGTCGCTGACGTAGAGGGAATTGGGGTGGGCGCGTTTGGCGGCCGTGGTGGACACGTGAACCTGCGAGTCGGCCAGACCGGGGTCGGCCCACGCCAACGCGCCCGACGCGGCCGCGACCGCCGCCAGGATCATTACCGCGATGAGATGCCGCTGTGTCGGTATCGGCCGCATGCGTCCTTTCCCCGAGACCGCGTAGACTGCTAGTATATCGGGCGTTTCCCCGCTGGCAATGAAGCGAAGATGACCGAATGACCGAACCCGACCCCAGCCCGCTTGACCTGGAGAGCCGCCTGGCCGCGGCGATCGATGACGATGCTCTGCTTGCGCCCGGCGAGCGAGTCGTGGTGGCGGTCTCCGGCGGGCTCGACAGCGTCGCCCTGCTGGAACTGCTGGGCAGGCTCTCTGCCCGCCGCGGCCGGGGGTATCGGCTGACCGTGGCACACCTGGACCACGCCCTGCGCGACGAGTCGGTCGACGATGCCGACTTCGTGGAGCGTCTCGCCGGGCAGGCGGGCCTGGCGTGCATCCGCCGGCGGGTGGACGTGGCCGGGATGGCCGAGGAATGGGGCATGGGTATCGAGGAAGCAGCCCGACGCTGCCGCTACGACTTCCTGTGCGAGGCCGCACGGGCGGCCCGGGCCTCGGCCGTCGCGACGGCCCACCATGCCGACGACCAGGTGGAGACCGCCCTGTTCCGCCTGCTGCGGGGGTCGCACCTGGCTGGCCTGGCGGGCATGCCCGCAAGCCGCCAGATCGCACCGGGGGTGCGGCTGGTTCGCCCCTTGCTGAACGTGCGCCGACGAGAACTGGAGGCCTGCTGCCGCGCAACCGGGCATACCTGGCGGGAGGATGCCACCAACCGGGACACCGACCTGACGCGGAACTTCCTGCGCCGCACACTGCTGCCGCTGCTGCGCGAGCGGATGAACCCGCGCGTGGACGAGGCGATCCTTCGCACCGCCGCGGCCGCCGGGGAGGCATCGCAACTGCTGGTGGACCTGGCGCGGCGTTGGCGGGCCGAGGCGGTAAGCCAGCGCCCCGGCGGGGGGTTCGTCGTGGGAGTCCCCGCCGCCCAGGCAGCCCGGCCGATGGTTCTGCGGGCGGTCCTGCGGGACCTGCTTGCCGAACTGGGCGCGGGGCTGGATGACGTCTCGGCCGATGTGCTGGAACGCGCCCGTTCGGTCATCGTCGCCGGAGTGGATGCGAAGGTCGATCTTCCGGGCGGCATCCGCCTGGAGCGGCGGGCCGACGAGGCACGCCTGTATCGACCCGTGGCGGCCGAGCCGGCGGAGCGGTTCGAGGTCGCCCTCGCGGTGCCCGGCTGTACGGTACTGCCCGACGGGCGATCGGTGCGGTGCGAAGTTCACGTGGTCGCCGACGGGGCGGCCGAGTCGTTGCCTGCGAAGTTGCGGGAGGACGGCCCGGCGGAGGTGCTGGACGCCGACGCGCTTCACGGCGCCCTGCTGGCGCGGCCGAGGGCCCAGGGCGACGCCTACCGCCCGCTGGGCGCCCCGGGGACACAGAGTGTGGGGGACATGCTGGGCAACGCCAAGATCCCGCCGCATCGGCGAGCCAACGTGCTGTGCGTCTGCGACCGCGAGGGGGTGGTTCTCGCCTGGCCGATGCGGATCGCCGAGCGCGTGAAGCTCACCGCCGGCACGACCCGGGCGATCTCGATCCGGCTGCTCCCGGCCGACCGGTAAGGGGCAACTCTCTCAAACCTTCCGACTGCGGGACGCCCGGACGACCCGGCGCGCAAAAACGCGGACGGCGCCCTTTGGGGACACCGCCCGCGTTTCCCTGCCTTGCAGGGGTAGGATCAGGCCAAAGCCTCACCCCCCTGGCGTTTTAGCTGCGACGCTTGCGACGGATCGCCAGCAGGCCGCCCACGGCCACGAGCGACAGGGTGAACGGCTCGGGGACGTAGTTGATGACTTCCATTTCGAAGTCGAATATGCCGGTGAAATCCGGAGCGACGTAGAACCTGGCGCTCTCCATCGTGATCATGTCCAGGATGTCGTTGGGATCGATGCCGGCGGCAAGAATCTGCCCGAGGGCCACGGTCCCACCGAACCCGTCCCGGTCCAGGTCAGCATAGCTGATCTGGGTGGCGGTATCGGCGTTGGTCAGGAAATCCTTGGGGAAGTTCACGTTCCCGACCAGGAAGTTCCCTTCACTGCTCTTGAGAGCGAAGGCGGTGATCAGGTCGGGGGTGATCGTCTCGATGGTGACGCTCCCGTCGGCCCAGTTGTAGATGAGCTTGGCCCGCGGGGTGTCGTCGTCGTCATCATCCTCGATGATCGGGTCATCATCATCGTCATCGTCGCCGGTGCCGGGAGAAGTCACCTGCAGCGAGACGTCGTCGACGTAGTGACCGGCGAATTCCGGGGCGACGAAGTCGTTGGTGCCGTCCTCGGTGGCGGCCACGCGGACCATCAGGTAGTCGGTGCCGCTGGGGATCAGCAACGAGGCGCTGGCCTGCTGCCAGGTGCCGGGGTTGCTGTCGGTCCGGACGACCCCGGAATCGGCCCTAAGGAAGTCGTTGCTGAGCAGCTTGTTGTGGGCCGAGGCCGGGCTGCCCTGCACGGCGTAGACCTTCACCGAGAACTTGCGGTCGTCCCCGCCGGAGCGGTTGAACCACGCAGACAGGCTGGCGGTATGGCTGCCGTCGGCCTGCGATGCGGTGATGTCCACCAACTGGTACATCTCGGCCATGGTGCCCACGAGGCTTGCGCCGTCGCCGGTGGCGTCGAACCGCAGCATGCGGTTGCCACTGCGGGGGCTGACGCCTCGCTGCCCACCCACGCGGCTGGCATCGTCACCGAGCCAGTCGCCGAACGTGTTGGGAACGCCGACATCGAAGACTTCATTGGTCTCGAAGCCGGGGTTCGAAATAAGGTTTGCCTGGGCCGATCCGACCACAGACAGGGTAACAATTGCGACCAATGCTATGAGCCACTTTGACATGATCCTGCCTCCCTAGTTTCCTCGCGCGCAATTGCGCTGGTTGTCCAAAACGAGCAAATGAGCAAATGAGCATACACTCTACACAATCTCTCACACGGTATTGAGCAACGTGCGGCAGGGAACGCCTCCAAGACGCGCCGGGTGAGCACCCAGCTTAGTGCGCCTCGGTGGACCTTCCCACACGGGATAGTATAGCACCCTGTGGATATTTGTCCAGCAGAATTCAGGACCGACAAATGCAAATATCTTTACGGCTTTTCTGCTACCTTTCGGTCTAAATATCGCACAGTCAATGAGTTCCGCCGGACCGGAATCTCCATAACCCGCGGAAGAATCCGGCGTTACCCAAGCCCGACGACCCTCCTGCCCGCCTCGGGAGTTTCCACCACGTCCCAGAGCCCGGGTCGGCAGATCGCGGATTTGCGGCGATTTTCTTGCAGCCGCCCGGGCGGGACCGGTAGCATTCCCATCATGGACAGCCCCGGGTCGCAGCGTCCACCGCACGTTTCCGATGCAAACCCTCACCAGGCAACCTGCCAGGAGCAGCCGCATGTCCTCACGAGTCGAATGGTTCACCCCCGCCGCGTACGGAATGTTCATCCACTGGGGGCCCTACTCCGTCGCCGCACGCGGGGAATGGGTGATGAACCGCGAGCGGATCCCCGCCGACGAATACCGCCGCCTCTACGCCGAGAACTTCCGCGCCGAGAACTACGACCCCGCCGAATGGGCCGCCCTCGCGAAACGATGCGGCATGCGGTACGTCGTGCTCACCACCCGCCACCACGACGGCTTCGCCCTGTGGAACACCGCCACCACCGACTTCAACGCCGCCAAACTCGGGCCCGGGCGCGACCTGCTGGAGCCCTTCGCCCAGGCCGTCCGCGCCGAGGGACTCAAGCTGGGCTTCTATCTCTCGGCCGCCGACTGGACCCATCCCGACTACCCCGGCGCCTTCGCCCGCGACTGGCCCGACACCGACGACTGGCAGAGCGAAGACGCCCGCCTGCGGTTCGTGGCCTACTACCGCAAGCAGGTGGAAGAGTTGCTGACCCATTACGGCCACGTGGACATGCTGTGGTGGGACGGCTGCATTCCCCAGCCGCTGGAGGGCGGGCGCGTGAACGAGACGGCCTACCGCCTCCAGCCACACATCATCATCAATGAACGCAACGGCGAGCCGTTCGATTTCCGCTGCTCCGAGCAGAGCCTCAAGGACAAGCCCGGGCCGTGGGAAGCGTGCATGACCCTCAACAACAACTGGGGCTACCACGCCAGCGACCACAACTGGAAGTCGGCGAGCGAGGTCGTCGACATGCTGTTGAACGTGCGGGGAAACGCTGGCAACCTGCTGATCAACGTAGGCCCGCGGCCGGACGGCACGATCCCCGCCGAGTCGGTGGACATCCTGCAACGCGCCGGCGACTGGATCGCACGCAACGCCGAGTTCCTGGACACCACCGACCGCTCGCCGTTTGCCTGGAACAACGTCTCGATGCCCACCGTGAAGGGCGAAACGCTCTACCTGCACCTGCGGAAGGACCCGCTGGGGGAGTATTGCTATGCCGATCTGAAAAACGAGGTCCGCGCCGCCCGCTGGCTGGACAGCGGAGAGCCGGTGGACTTCACCCGTCTCGATGACGGCCGACTGGTCTTCCGCAACCTGCCCAGCCCCCTCGGCGACGAACTGGGGCGGACCATCGCCGTGGACTGCAAAGGCACGCCGGAACCCATCACCGAACAGACGACGTTTTGGATCCCGGAGTAGAACTTCCTCCTGAGGCCCCCATGACCCCACGACAGCGACTGCAGACCGTACGGGCCGGGGAACCTGCACACCACCGAGGTCATGCTTCGCGGAAGCGTACCGGAGGTCGAGGCCGCCGCCCGCAAGGCGATCGACGACGCCGCGGAAGGCGGACGGTTCATGTTGTCCACCGGCGACCAGTGCGGCCGCGATACTCCCGACGAGAACCTCCACGCCCTGGTCCGGGTTGCCCGCACGTACGGACGGTATTCATAGGCACTTCGAGACGCTACACTGTGGCAGAGAGCCCGGGATGCCCCGCGGCGGCGCAACCAGCGAACACGGAACCATAGCCCACGGCCGAGCCGGCGGTGAAGAACCTATGCCCATCGTCCGAGCCATTTCGAGAATCGGCGAACGCACCACGCGAACCGTCGACGCCTTCGGCGACTTCTGCCGCTTCTGCGGCCGCAGCCTGATGTGGGTCTTTCCCAGCGGGCTGGGTGTGCGGAACTTCCACCTGCTGCTGCCGCAGTTGTAACAGATCGGTACCAAGAGCGTGCCGGTGGTCATGGTGACCGGGCTGTTCGTGGGCATGGTGCTGGCGATCCAGTCGGTGATGCAGTTCAAGGCGATCAACATGGAAGCCCGGATGGGCACGGTGATTATCCTCTCGGTACTGCGGGAACTGGGCCCGGTGCTGTCGGGGGTGATGCTCGCCGGCCGCGTGGGCGGGGCCCTGACGGCCGAACTGGGAACCATGCGGGTCACCGAGCAGATCGACGCGCTTCGGGCGATGGGATGCGACCCGATGCGCATCCTGGTGGTGCCGCGTTTCCTGGCGTGCGTGGTGCTGCTGCCGGTGCTGGTGCTGTACGCCTGCGCGATGGGAATCGCCGGGGGGTACGTGATCTGCGTCTACGTCTACGACATCAACGCCGCGGAATTCTGGCGACATTCCATCGACGCGGTGGGGTATTTTGATATCTTCTACGGGCCGGTGAAGGCGGTGTTCTTCGGGGCGGCGATCAGTTGGATCTGCTGCTACAAGGGCTTCCACTGCAAGCCCGGGGCGGCCGGCGTCGGCCGGGCGTGCACCGAGAGCTTCGTGGCAAGCTGCATGGCGATCCTGGCACTGGACTTCTTCATCGGCGCTGTTCTGAACACGATTTACATGAGCCTGTACGGGGTCAAGGTTGTCCTGACCTGACCCCCCGGCGAAACGAGAGAGAACCATGCCCAAACCGCTGCAGAACTGGATGAGCCGCCACCAGAACCCCGCTAACTTCTGGATCCACATGGTGGGGATCCCGGCCTCGTTTGTGGTGGCGCCGATCCTGCTGGTTTTTCAGGAATGGTTGCTGGCAGGGGTTTTCTTCGTGGGGGGCTACGTCCTGCAATTCATCGGCCATAGGATCGAAGGCAACCGAAGCGGCGAGGAGATGCTGGTGCGGAGGCTGTTGGACCGGCGATAGTTGTCATTCTGCTCGCTGTCCCCATTTCCCGATTGCCTTAGGCGCGCACCGGCGCCTATTATTCCAGTACCTGAATGTAAGTGTCTGCAGGGCCTTGGTCGGCGGGCCGGGCCTGCTCAATTTGATACCGACAGTCCCGAATTCCATTTCAGCGTTCAACTCTATTATTGGCAACGGCATAAGTTCAGAACGGAATTACATTCAGTAGTCTTTCTCAGAAAAGACCGCCTTCAGGGAACTTTTGAACCCCCTGTGTCCGTATGGGAGTGCAATCAGCCACATGTAACCTCCGGCTGAACAAGCAGATAGCCGGGCCGTTCTGGGAATACTCGGAAACGATACGCTGCCTGGCAGTCAGCACAACCTGGAAATGGGCGACTTTCCGAGTCGCCGGACAGAAAGAGAGGATGGGGGCATGATGCAGGCCACAACCGAAAGACCGGGGTCAACGGCAACTGAGGTTCCTGCCCACCTGAAGGGCCTCTCCCGAGCGGAAAGGGCACTCTACGAGCGGATTGGCGAGGAGATCGACTACGTCCCGCACGATTCCTTCCGCGAACCGAAGACCGAAAACGAACTGTATGGGACTTCTTCCCCGCGCGTGGAGGTGCCCATCTGGGCTCACTTCCCCGAGGCCGTCGATGAGGTCCCACTGCGGTCCGCCAAGCGAACCAGGCTCACGACCAAAGAGGAGCAGTTCCTGTTCCTGCGGTACAACTACGCCCGCTACCGTCTCGGCAAGCTGGTGGACGCCCAGAACAAGCGCAAACTCGCCAGCCGATCGGCCAAGATGGTTACCTGGTACCGCCGGGCGATGCAGACCCGCAGCGACCTGGTGCGGGCGAACATGGCGTTGGTGCTGGCAATGGCCAAGCGAACGCGGATTCCCAACGTGGAGTTCAGCGAGTTGGTCAGCGAGGGCAACATGGCCCTGCTGCGGAGCGTCGAGAAGTTCGACGTCTCGCGCGGGTTCAAGTTTTCCACCTACGCCTGCCGGGCGATCCTCAAGAGCTTCAACCGCCTGGCGACCAAGACAGGCCGATACCGCCAGCGATTCCCCACCGAGTTCGACCCCGACCTCGAACGCAGCGACTACGACGTCCTGAAGCACGAGATGCAGCGGGAAGACTCGGTCGACGCGCTGCGCGAGATTCTTGCCCAGAACCGCGCCAAGCTGACCGACGTCGAGCAGACGATCGTCATCGAACGGTTCGCCCTGGCCACCCGCGAACGCCGCGGCCGGACGCTGGCGCAGGTGGGCAAGATGGTCGGGCTCACCAACGAGCGCGTCCGCCAGATCCAGAACGCGGCGCTGGGCAAGATCCGCGCCGCCTTGGACGAGGACTACCTGGTAGCCTGATACCAAAGCTTCCAGCCCTGTTCCAACGCAGTGCTGCTATCCGGGCGTCGGAGTCGCGGCCCATCCCCCGCCACTTCGACGCCCTTTCTGTGCGCGGCCCCACCCGATCCGGGCTTTTCGCCTGCCCCCCGGCCGGGTATCATGGGATGCGGTGCTTCTGCTGCTGCGATTCGGAATGAAAGGGGACCGCGATGACCGACCGATGGGTGCATATGGCTGCACTGCTGCTGGTTGCCGTTACCGCGATGGCCGGCTGTGACGGACGCCGACCCGAGGACGCCAACGCCAATGCTGCCGGAGCGGCCGCCACGCAACCACGACCCCAGCGCCACACCTACGCGGTTCGCCGCCTGGATGATCATATCGAGTTCTACGGAATCGATAGGCCCCGGGTGGTCAAGGAGCGCGATGGGGATGTTATCGAAGTGCTCGATAAGATCGGCCGACACAACCGCTCCCGATTCATGCGGGCGATGACGGTGCGGAACAAGGCCCTGGCCGAGATGAAACCGTTGGTGAGGGAAGCCCCCACGAAGGTGCTTCTCGCCTCGCTTCGAGGCCTGCACAACGGATACACCGACTACCTGGTCTGCCGCGACGGCAACCTCCTGATTCTCGCCGAATTGGCAAAGCGTCGCCCCTTGCCCAGCGAGCAGGTCGAGGCGTTCGACGCCGGGCAACTCATTCCTTACGGCGTCTTCCTGGGCGTCAGCGGCCCGCCCCTTTCGAGCATCGAGAGCATGATGGATTATGCCGTCGGCTTCGACGTCCACACGCCGAAGTAGTCGTCCTCCCACGGCCGGTTGCCGCGCCCGGGCCTGCCATATCAGCCGATGGCCAGTCGCTCGCGAAGGGCGTCGCTCAGGGCTCCCAGCGGCACGGGCGGTCGGCCCAGCAGGACCTCCGGCTTCGGTCCGCCGTGGAAGTCCGAGCCCCCCACCGCCTCCAGGTCGAGCCGACGGGCCAGTTCCAGCCACGTGCGGGTCTGGCGGTCGTCGTGGTCGGAATGGTACACCTCGACGGCCTCGATACCCTGCCGCTTGAGGTCCCGCAGCAGCCGCTCCTTCTGGGCGTCGTTGCCCAGGTCCAGGTGCCCCGGATGCGCCACGGCCGCCAGGCCTCCGGCGGCGCGGATCGCGGCGATGACCTCCCCCGGGCCCAGCCGTTCCTTCTCGACGTAAGCCGCCCCCTCGCTGCCGACGTAGCGGGTAAATGCCTCCTGCATGCTCCTGACGAACCCCCGCCGCACCAAGGCGGCGGCAATGTGCGCCCGGCTGATTACTTTCCCCCCGCCGCCAATCGCCGACCCGCCGGCGCGATGGTGGGCCGCCTCCAGCACGTCCGACCATTCCAGCGGCACGCCAAGCTCGCGCAGACGCTGCATGATACGAGGGTTGCGCTCGTTACGGGCCTCGATGAGCCGCCGGGTCAACCCGGCAAGCTCGCCGCATTCGGCATCGATACCCAGCCCGAGTATGTGCATCGCACCGGCCGAGGACATCGCCGAAACTTCGATGCCGGGCACGAACCGCAGCCGCCCGAACGCCTCGGCGGCCTCGCGGGCTTCGGCGATGCCGGCGGTGGTGTCGTGGTTGGTCAGGGCGACCGCCGCGAGCTTGCGGGAATCGGCCAACCTCACCAACTCGGCCGGGGCAAGCGAACCGTCGGAGGCGGTGGAATGGGTGTGCAGGTCCACCAACCGCCGCTCGGCCGTCACGGGACGACCTCAAGGAACTCAAAACGCCGCTCGCCGCAGCAGGGGCAGTCTTCCCGGCGACCGAACGGAGACCGCTTGGCAAGCCCTTTCCATAGCTCCAGTTGGATCAGGCCGCCGTCGGAGCCTGCCCCGTCGGCCTCCTCCTTCGCCAGCAGCCTGATTACCTTGCCGACGGCGATGGCCGCGATCGCCGAGACGATCGGGGCGATGATGCCCACGCTCTGGGCGTTGAGTTCCATCTCCGGGGGCGGGGGCGACTCGTACAGGCACCGCAGGCAGGCAGTCCGCCCGGGACGGATGGCCATGACCTGCCCGGCCGCCCCGGCCGCCCCGGCGAACACCCACGCCCGCCCCGACCGCACCGCCAGGTCGTTGAGGATGAAGCGGGTGAGGAAGTTGTCGGTCCCGTCCAGCAGCACATCGACCCCGTCGGCCAGCACCGGGGCATTCTGCGCGGTGAGGCGCACGGGGCGGGCCTCCACCCGGGTATGCGGGGCGATCTGCCCCAGGGCCCGGGCGGCCGCGTGCACTTTGAGTGTAGAGTTGCCGGCATCCCCTGGCGTGTAAAGCGTTTGGCGGTGGAGGTTTGTATCCGACACACAATCGTCGTCCACAAGTCGCAGGAAGCCTATACCTGATCGCGCCAGCAACTCGGCCATCCACGACCCGAGCCCGCCTGCCCCGACGAGCAGCACCCGCGCCGCCTCCAACCGCCGCTGCCCGGCCGGGCCAAGCGGAGCAAAGGCCGTCTGCCGCGAGAAGTCGTATGGTACGGACCCTGTGTCGCTCATGGTCTGAGTGTATCCATCGACGTGGGGTCGGATCAATCATCTCCCGCGGGGGCGACGGCTATCCGCGCTTGCAGAGGGGACGACCGATTCAGGTTTCTGGCGGGTCCGGGAAAAGCGTCGTTTCGCGGGGAACCCCGGCTTGAACTGCCCCCCGCGTCTTCTGTACACTCTGCGCTGGTCTTGGACGCTCGGCGTCGGCCGAGCACAGACACAACGTGACGTTCAAGGAGCAGATACATGGCGTACAAGATTACCGATGACTGCGTGTCCTGCGGTGCATGCATGGGTTCCTGCCCGACCGAGGCGATCAAGGAAGCCGACGGTGCCTACTCGATCGACGGTGATGCCTGCATCGACTGCGGCAGTTGCGTCGATTCGTGCCCGTCGGGTGCGATCGTCGAAGGCTGAGCCCGCCAAGTACGGGATTTACGGGCCGTCGTGGGAACTCCGCGGCGGCCCTTTTCGTATGGACAGGGGACGATTTCTCCTCCGCTGCGCCTGTCGGTAAGGCCGCGAGGGCGAATGGAAGCCTTTTCGGGGCGTCCACTGGAGGGGCGCAGGCCCAAAATGCTCCCCGGCGGGAACAATCGGCCCGCGAAAAGGTCACATATAATGTACAAATGCCGGGAGATTCGCCGTGCTCGTTCCGTTTCAGTAATGGGGGCACGATAGCCTCCCGACACGCACCCGGATGCGATTGAGAGGTAACCATGCGCACGGATCTCACACGGCACCTGGCAGCGGCGATGCTGTCGGCGTTTCTTCTTGTGGCACTGCCCGCCCGGGCCGACGAGGACCCCAACGAGTCCGCAACCGAACCGGACGTCATCGAGGAAGTGATCCGCAAGGTCCTGCCCGAGGGGGCAAAGATCAAAAGCGGCAAGCCCACCACTCAGCCGGCCGAGGATGCCGACGACGTCGATCCCAACACCGTCGCCGACCTCAGGAAATGCCGCGAACTCTACTCCAAGGGCAAGTATAACTCGGCCGAGAAGGGCTATCGCAGATTCATCTCCGACGAGTCGCTGCGCGTCGCCGCCTCCAAGGGCCTGGCCGAAACTCTCGCCATCCAGGGCAAGTACACCGAGGCGCTCGAGGCCCTCCAGGCCGTCGCCGACGACACCAAGGCCGACGCCGACTGGCACGTGGCGATGGCGAACCTGCTGCACACTACCGGCAAGTACGACGACGCCCTCCAGCACGCCACCCGCGCGATGGACCTCAAGCCCGCCTGGGCCCCGGCGATCCTCATCCGCGGGCAACTGCTGGAGACGCTGGGCAAGAAGACGGCCGCCATCGAGATCTACAAGTCGATGGAGAAGGTCATCGACGCCGACGACTACCGCTCCGACGCCCGCAGCCTCGTGGCGCTGGGGAACATCCTCGATCGCTACGGCATCCTGACCGGGCGCAAGGCGTCCGAGCAGGCCCAGAACATCCTGCACAACTACCTGCAGGAAGCTTACCTCAAGGTGGACAAGGACTATTGGCCGGCCAACATCGCCGCCGGAATGCTGCTGCTCAGCAAGCACCGCGCTCAGGGAGCCGCCCAGGAGTTCCAACTCGGGCTCAAGAAGAACAAGAACATCCCCGACGCCTACATCGGACTCGGCGCCACCCACCTGACCCGTTGGCGTTTCGAGGCCGTCCTGAAACTGTCCGAGAAGGCGCTGAAGATCAACCCCAACCACCCCGACGCCCACCTGCTGGAGGCGATCTGCTTCATGCAGTGGCGGAAGTTCGAGAAGGTTCCACCCATCGTCGAGAAGGTGCTGAAGGTCAATCCCAACCATCTCGACGCCCTGAGCCTGATGGCGGCGGCCTGGACGCGGATGTACGACCAAGACAAGGCCGAGAAGTACATCGCCCGGGTGCGGGAGATCAATCCGACCTACGTCGGGCTGCCCAACACCATTGGCGAATGGCTCGCCAGCGGCCGACAGTTCTCCGAGGCCGAAACCTGGTACAAGAAGGCCATCGAACTGGAGCCCAAGCTTGCCGGCCCGTGGGCGAACCTCGGGCTGCTGTACATGCAGACCGGGCAGGAGAAGCTTGCCCGGGGCGCACTGGAAAAGGCCCACGAGTTCGACGACTTCCGCGCCGACGTGGTCAACTACCTGAATATCCTCGACAAGCTCGATGAGTTTCTCGTCCGCGAGAGTGAGCACTTCGTCGTGAAAGTGCACCCGCGGGACGAGGTGCTGCTGGAGCAGGTGGTGGAGTTCATGGAGCGCATCCACGACGAGGTCGCCGCCGATTTCGACTACGAGCCGAAGAAGAAGACCATCATCGAGATCATGCCCACCCAGGAGCAGTTCGGGCTGCGGATTTCCGGCAAGGGCTGGGTGCCCACGGTGGGCGCCTCGACCGGGACGGTGATCGTGCTGGCCGCCCCGCGGCCGGGCACGGCCTTCGGTACCCACAACTGGGCAACCGTGCTGCGGCATGAGTACGCCCACACCGTCACGCTGGAAGGCACCAACAACCGCATCCCTCACTGGTTCACCGAAGCGTGTGCCGTCTGGGAACAGCCCGACCGTCGCAATTACCGCGCGGTGAAGCTGCTGATCGGCGCTTACCGGGCCAATCGACTCTTCGACATCCAGGAACTGGACTGGGGCTTCATCCGGCCGAAGCGGCGAACCGACCGTTCGCTGGCGTACGCCCAGAGCGAATGGATCATGGAGTACATCATCGAGAAGAAGGGCTACTCGGCCGTCCTCGACATGCTCAAGGGCTTCCGCGACGGCATGACCCAGCCGAAGGTCTTCGAGGAAATCGTCGGGCTCAGCGAGAAGAAGTTCAACAAGGAGTTCCGCAAGTGGGCCGGCGAGCAGATCAAGAAGTGGGGCTTCGATGTCGACACATCGCCCGACCTCGCCAAGAGCAAGGCCGACGCCCAGAAAGAGGAGAACGCTGAAAACGTCGACATCCAGGCGACCTACGCGGTGGCGCTGTACATGCACAACCAGCACCCCCGGGCGATGAAGCAGGCCCAGAAGGTCCTCGAACTGGACGCCGAGAACGCCAAGGCCCTGGCGGTGCTGGCAAGCTGCCACTACCGCAGGAAAGACTACGACAAGGCGATCGAATACGCCCAGCGACTTGAAAAGGTCGCCCCCTCCTCGGTGTCGGCCGCGAAGATCCTCGCCCGGTCGTACATGGCCAAGCGTAACTGGCCCCGGACGATCACGGCCCTGGAGCGTCTGCAGGCGCGCCAACCCCTTGACCCCTACAGCTACGAACAACTGGCGAAGTTCTACAAGCAGTTCGGCAAGCCCAAGGACGCCCTGCGGAACCTCGTGGAACTCCACCGGCGAACCATGAAGGACGCCAAATACGCCCGGCAGATCGCCGAGATCTACCGCTCGCTGGAAGAGGACGACATGGCGCTGGAGTACTTCGAGCAGATCGCCCACATCAACCCCTACGAGATCAGCTCCTACCAGGCGATCGCCGAGATCCACTTCTGGGCGAAACGGTACGAGCAGGCCATTACCGCCGTCGAACGGATGCTGATGCTCCAGCCCAAGAA
>JBKHHV010000049.1:0-16792 GCA_046539005.1 Phycisphaerae bacterium | reverse complement strand
GGGTAAGAGATGTTGTGACCGGCGTCGAAGGCGGCAATCTCGGCCTGCCCGCCGAGGTAGTACCGCAGCAGGTGCCGGAAGACCAGGGCGTTGTGCGGCGGCGTGGTGGTGTCCTTTCGGCCGAGGACGATCTGCATCGGCACGGTGCGGACGTTGGGCAGGTAGCTGCGGAGGTCCCATCGCGCGAGCTGCCAGCGGGCGTAGGGGTCCATCGCCGCCATTCCCGCCGGGTCGGCCGCCTGCTGGAACATGCCGTACACCCCCTGCGGACAGGCGGCGGCGAACACGTGGGGCCGCAGGGCCGCCAACTCGATGCTGCCGCGTCCGCCGAGACTGATGCCCTGCACGTACACCCGGTTGGCGTCGACGTTGTACTTGCTGCGCATGTCGGCCAACACGCCCATCACATCCTCCAGCGCCAGGTGGCGATACTCCTGGCGGGTAAAGGCGCCGGCGTTGGCAATGAGCATCGGGTTGGTTTCGAGTTCCTGCCCTTCGTAGAGGTCGGAGATGATGTTTCGGTAATCACCGCCCGATCCGTGCAGCAGGATCATCAGCGGCCAGGGCTCGTTGGCGTCGTAGCTTTTCGGGACGTAAACCGTGTAGGGCTGTAGACGTCCGAGCTGGGGGTTGGGGTAACTGCGAAGCACCAGCCCGCGTAGACGGCCATACAGCAGCGTGGGGTCCTCGAAGATGCGATCGACGTTGCGCCAGTACGGCACCTTCTTCCAAACGTCGCGCGGGCGATTGACGTGCTCGAGCCAGACGGCGAATTCCGGGCGGATCGCGGCCGGAACGTTCTCCTTGACCCACCTGCGGACCACGCGAAAGTCGGCGGTGGGCCCATCCTCGTAGGTGACCTGCCTGTTTTCGTCCGGGACCGGCGGATTGCCCGAGACGTACTCCAGCACCGCGGTGTATTCACCGTCCGGCCAGAGGGCGGTTCCGACCGGAATCGGCACCGCGTAGACCTTACCGTTCTTCCGCTTCTGCGGCGAGTGGCGATCGGAGACGGCTTGGACCGGAACGGTCTTGCGGAAACCCCCGCCGTTCTTCTCCACGCGGATGCGGCAGGTCAACGGCCGCCGGTCGGTGGGGATCTCTACAGTGAACTCGGCGTCCTTCTCGAAGAGGTATCTCGGACCGACCAGGCGAAGTTCGGCGGGGGTCTCGTTGATCTTCCACGCCACGGCATTGGGCTCGTCGGCCCCGGCGCCTGCGGTGATGCAGAGCGTGGCGATGAGTGTAAGCAGGACAAGTCGGCGCATGGGCGTCTCCGTTGCGGTTTCAGCGTGGCCCAACTGTACCGCCTTTGCCCACGGCCGCCAAGACACAAGCCTCCGCCGACGGCCGAAGCCACTACCTGCGCCGCGGAAATTCGTCGCGCCGTCGCCCTGCCCTTCCCGCTGTAATTGCAGGCGGGCGGGCCCGAAGACCCGCCCGTCACTGCGTCCTCTTTCACTTGTGTCGGCCGTGTGTCAGCGATCTCCACGGAGCCAGCGATCCACCGAGGCCGCCGCATGACGCCCGGAGCTGATCGCCCGGACCACCAGCGACGCACCCAGAACCGTATCGCCCGCGGCGAAGACCGCCGGGTCGGATGTCTGGAACTCCTCGGTCACCACGTTTCCGCGGCCGTCCAGTTCCACGCCCAGGGCGTCGACCAGTCCGCGATGCACCACGTGCACGAAACCCATCGCCAGCAGCACCAGGTCCACCTTCATGTTGAACTCGGTCCCGGCGACCTCGTTCATGGTGAAACGGCCGGAAGGCTCGCGCGTCCAGTCGATCTCGACACCGTGCAGTTCCGTCACCCGCCCGTCGACGTTGGTGAATTCCTTGGTCAGCACGCTCCAGCGTCGCTGGCAGCCTTCCTCGTGGGAGGTGCTGGTGCGGAGGATCCTCGGCCAGGTTGGCCAGGGCGTCTCGTCGTTCTGGTCCTGTGGCGGCTTGGGGAGGATTTCGAACTGGTGCACCTCGCGGGCGCCCTGCCGCAGCGAAGTGCCCACGCAGTCGCTGCCGGTGTCGCCGCCGCCGATAACCACCACGATCTTGTCCTTGGCGGAGATCTGTCGGCCTTCCACGGGTCGCCCGCCGACGGTGCGGTTCTGCTGGGTCAGGAAGTCCATCGCGAAGTGCACGTTTTCGGCCTGTCGGCCGGGCACTTCCAGGTTTCGCGGTTCGCCGGCACCCATCGTGAGGCACACGGCGTCGAAGAGTTTGCGCAGGTATCGTGCGGAGATATCCTCACCAACGATCACGCCGGTCTGGAATTTCACTCCCTCGGCCTTGAGCTGCCGGACGCGACGATCGATGACCCGCTTGTCGAGCTTGAAGTCCGGAATGCCCAGCCGCAGCAGCCCGCCGATGACTTCGTCCTTCTCGAAGACCGTCACGTCATGTCCGGCGCGGGCGAGTTGCTGGGCGGCCGCCAGACCGGCCGGCCCGGAACCCACCACCGCCACCTTCTTGCCGCTTCGCATCCGCGGAGGCTGGGGGACGATCCACCCCTCCTCCCAACCGCGTTCGGCGATGGAGTACTCGATGTGCTCGATGAGCACGGGGTTGTTGTTGATGTTCAGCGTGCAGCTCGCCTCGCACGGTGCGGGGCACACCCGCCCGGTGAACTCCGGGAAGTTGTTGGTCGAGTGCAGGTTCTCGCACGCTTCGCGCCACTTGCCGCGGTAGATCAGGTCGTTGAACTCCGGGATGCGATTCGCCAGCGGGCAACCGGCCGCGTGGCAGAACGGGATGCCGCAGTCCATGCAGCGTGCCGCCTGGCGAACCATCACCTCTTCGGGGTGGGCGATGTTGATCTCGCCGAAGTCCTTGAGGCGCTCGGCGACCGCGCGGTGCCCAACGTCCTCCCGCTGATATTCCATGAATCCGGTCGGCTTACCCACCGAACACCTCCTCGGTCGCCGGGACGCTCTCGGCCCCGCGTTCTTCCCGCTGACGCTGACGCTCCAGCGCCCGGCGGTAGTCGATCGGCATGACCTTCACGAACTTGCCGACCATCTCCCGCCAACTGTCCAGAATCCACTTCGCCCGACGGCTGC
The DNA here is from genome assembly GCA_046539005.1 of Phycisphaerae bacterium. Taxonomy (GTDB): domain Bacteria; phylum Planctomycetota; class Phycisphaerae; order SM23-33; family SM23-33; genus CAZFPT01. The sequence continues at coordinate 13,733 of JBKHHV010000049.1, read as the reverse complement.
CGGTCCACTTGTGATGCCGCTCGATCAGTTCCCGCAGGCGATCACGGTCTTCCTGCTGCCAGACGGTTTCGAGGTCCACCATGTCCAGGTTGCAGCGGGTGTCGAACAGTTGCTGCTCGTCCAGAACGTAGGCGATCCCACCGCTCATGCCGGCCGCGAAATTGCGCCCGGTGCGTCCCAGCACCACCACGCAGCCGCCGGTCATGTACTCGCAACCGTGGTCGCCCACGCCCTCAACGACCGCCTCGGCGCCGGAGTTGCGGACGCAGAACCGCTCGCCCGCCAGGCCGTTGATGTACACCTCGCCGCGGGTCGCCCCGTACAGCAGCGTGTTGCCGACGATAATGTTGTCGGCCGGGTCGAACGGCGAACTGTCCGGGGTCACCACGACGATGCGCCCGCCGGAAAGCCCCTTGCCGAGGTAGTCGTTGGCGTCGCCGGTGAGCTTGAGCGTCACGCCCGGAACCAGGAACGCGCCAAAGCTCTGCCCGGCCGAGCCGGTGAGCTGCAGGTGGATCGTGTCGTCGGGCAGACCCTCCGGGCCGTGGGCCTTGACGATGCGATTGGAAAGAATCGTGCCCACCGTGCGGTTGACGTTCCGCACCGGACGGCTGATCTCGATGCGCTTGCCGCTCTCGATCGCCCCGGATACCTCGTCCAGAATCTCCCAGTCCACGTGGGTCTCCAGGGTATTGGCCTGGTCCCGCGAAAGGCGGATGCCGCGGCCGTCGGAACTGTCCGGCACGGCGAAGACGCTGCTGAAGTCCAGCCCACGGGCCTTGTAGTGCTCGATCGCCTTGCGGGTCCGCAGCATGTCCACGCGGCCGACCATCTCTTCCAGCTTGCGGAAGCCGAGTTTGGCCATGATCTGCCGTGTCTCCTCGGCGATGAAGAGCATCATTCGCGTGAGGTGCTCCGGTTTGCCGGCGAACCGCTTGCGGAGTTCGGGATCCTGCGTAGCGATGCCCACCGGACAGGTGCCCTTGTGGCACTTCCGCATGATGATGCAACCCATCGCCACCAGCGCCCCGGTGCCGAAGCCGAAATGCTCGGCCCCCAGCAGCGCCGCCACCGCGACGTCCCGCCCGGTCTTGAGTTGGCCGTCGGTCTGCACGCGGATGCGGTCGCGCAGGTTGTTCATTACCAGCACCTGCTGGGTCTCGGCGAGACCGAGTTCCCACGGACAGCCGGCGTGCTTGATGGAAGACAGCGGACTGGCGCCCGTGCCGCCGTCGTACCCGCTGATGAGCACCTCGTCGGCGTTGCCCTTGGACACACCGGCCGCGATCGTCCCCACGCCTACCTCGCTGACCAGCTTCACCGACACTTTCACGCCCGGGTTCGAGCACTTCAGATCGTAGATCAACTGGGCGAGGTCTTCGATCGAATAGATGTCGTGGTGCGGCGGCGGGGAAATGAGCGTCACGCCCGGGGTCGAGAACCGCAGGCGGGCAATTTCCTCGGTGACCTTGTGGCCGGGGAGCTGTCCGCCCTCGCCGGGCTTGGCGCCCTGGGCGACCTTGATCTGGATCTCCCGGGCATGGGCGAGGTAGTTCATCGTCACGCCGAAGCGTCCCGACGCCACCTGCTTGATCGCCGAGTTGCGCGAGTCGCCGCTGGGGTCGGGCTCGTAGCGGATGGGGTCTTCCCCGCCTTCGCCGGTGTTGCTCATGCCGCCCAGGCGGTTCATCGCCACGGCCATGCATTCGTGGGCTTCCTTGGAGATCGACCCGTGGGACATCGCCCCGGTGCAGAAACGCTTGACGATCTCGGTCGCCGGCTCGACCTCTTCGAGGGGAATCTCCCTGCCTTCTTTGAATTCGAAGAGCCCGCGGAGCGTGCAGAGCTTGCGGGCCTGCTCGTTGACGGCCGAGGCGTACTCCTGGTAGGCCTTGTTGTCGTCGTACTTCACCGCGTGCTGAAGGCGGGCGACGGTGGTCTCATTCCACAGGTGGTTCTCGCCGTCGAGGCGGAGGCTGTATTCGCCGCCGAAATCCAGTTCCAGCTCACCCGGACGCGGGGCGGTGTACCCGCGGCGGTGCAGTTGCAGCGCGTCGCGGGCAAGCTCGTCCAGCCCCACCCCGCCGATGCGGCTGGTGGTGCCGGTGAAGTAGCGGTCGATCACGTCGCGGTTGAGCCCGATCGCCTCGAACAACTGGGCCGAGCGGTAACTGCGGAGAGTCGAGATGCCCATCTTGGACATCGTCTTGAGGATACCCTTCTTCACCGCGGTGATGTAGTTGTCCACCATGTCCTCGGTGTCCATTTCCTCACCCAGTTCGCCGCGGAGCAGCATGTCCTGCAGCGACTCGAAGGCAAGGTACGGGTTCACCGCGTTGGCACCGTAGCCGCACAGGAGGCAGAAGTGCATCACCTCGCGGGGCTCGCCCGATTCGATCACGATCCCCGCCTCGCCGCGAAGCTTGCGCTTCAGCATTCCGTGATGGGCGGCCGCACAGGCCAGCAACGCCGGAATCGCCGCCCGCTGCTCGGTGGCTTTGCGGTCGGAGATGATGATCAGCGAGGCGCCGTTACGGATGGCTGCCTCGGCCGCGGCGACGAGTTCGTCCAGTGCCCGCCGCAGGGCGTAACCGGGGTCGCTGGTGGTGGCGTCGAACAGCGCATCGATGGTGCTGACTCTGAAGTCCTCGACGTTGGCGGCCCGGAGGCGCTGGATGTCCTCGTTGGTGAGGATCGGATGGGAGAGCTTGAGCTGCCGGCAATGCTGGGGGGTTTCGTCCAGAAGGTTTTTGCGCTTGCCGGTGAACAGCATGAGGCTCATCACCAGCCCCTCGCGATAGGGATCGATCGCCGGATTGGTCACCTGGGCGAACATCTGCTTGAAGTAATGGAACGGGCTTCGGGGCTTGTCCGACAGGACCGCCAGCGGAGCGTCGTTGCCCATCGAGCCGACCGGCTCCTGGCCGTCGACGGCCATGGGCTTGAGGATCATCTCCATCTCTTCGCGGGTATACCCGTGGGAACGCATCTTGCGGATCAGCTCGCCGCGGTCGACCGGCTCGGGCTTGGCGGCGTTGAACAGCCCCCGCAGCTCGATGCGGTTCTGCTCAAGCCACCGGCGATAGGGCTTCTGGCGGGAGATGCGTGCCTTGATCTCGTTGTCGACGATGATCCGCCCTTCCTCGGTGTCCACCAGGAACATCTTGCCCGGCTGGAGGCGTCCCTTCTGCTGGATCTTCTCGGGCGGGAACTCCACCACGCCCACCTCGCTGCCGAGCACGACCAGCCCGTCGGTGGTCACCACGTAGCGTGCAGGCCGCAGGCCGTTGCGGTCCAGCGTGCCGCCCAGCAGTCGCCCGTCGGTGAAGACCAGCGCCGCCGGCCCGTCCCAGGGCTCCATGATCGAAGCGTGATACTCGTAGAATGCCCGCTTGTCGGCCGAGATGTGATACGCCGGGCCGAACGCCTCGGGCACCATCATCATCATGGCGTGGGGCATGGACCGCCCCGCCCGGACCAGCAACTCCAGGCACTGGTCGAACTGGGCACTGTCGGAGGCGCCCTCGGTCAGCACGGGCATCAGGTCCGAGAGGTCTTCCCCGAGCTTCGGGCACTTCATCTTCATTTCGCGGGCCCGCATGCGGTTGCGGTTTCCGCTGAGAGTGTTGATCTCCCCGTTGTGGGCGATCATCCTGAACGGCTGGGCGAGCTTCCAGTTGGGGAAGGTGTTGGTGGAATACCGCTGGTGTACCAGCGCCAGGGCACTGGTCACGCGGGGGTCGGAGAGGTCGGGGTAGTAGCCGAACAACTGCGGCGAGAGGAACATGCCCTTGTAGCAGATGGTGCGGCAGGACATGCTGACGACGTAGAAGTCGTCGGCCCTTCCGCCGAACTTGTCGTTGACCATACGTTCGGCACGCTTTCGTGCCATGAACAGCTTCGACTCCAGCAGTTCGTCGCTGAGCCCGGCCCCGTCGATGAACAGTTCCTTGATGGACGGTTCAGCCAGGCGGGCGAGTTCGCCCAGGCAGGTGTTGTCGCCGGGGACGTCGCGCCAGCCGATGACCTTCATCCCGTAGTGCACCACGGCCTGCTCGAGCAGTTCGTCGCACTTGGCGCGAAGGGCGGCGTCATCGCGCGGGCCGAATACCATCGCCACGCCGTACTTTCCGGGCTCCGGAAGGCGGCGGTCCTGGGAGCCGAGTTCCTCGCCGAAGAACTCGTGGGGGATCTGGAAGAGGATGCCGGCCCCGTCGCCGGTCGATTCGTCACTCCCGGCCGCACCGCGGTGCTGGAGGTTCATGACGATCTGGTTTGCCAATTCCACGATGGAATGGTCCTTGCGGCCCGACATGTCGACCACGGCGCCGATGCCACAGGCATCGTGCTCGCGCCGGGTCTCGTACAGGCCGTGATCCGTTGGGCGCTGGATACTCATTCGTAAGTTTTCCTTATCGTGTCTTGGTGCTCCGGCAGCGAAGCCGAGAGGAGGGAACGCCGGCTGCGGCGGCCGTCTGCCCCGGCCCCGCTTGCCTTGGTGCCCTCTATCTTACGGCATTTGAGTCCGTACCCGAGCGGTTATTCATTTATATTACCCATAAGACCCTCTTATCTATTAACGGGTCCTGCTGTGCTGTGCGCCACCCGGAATTTACCGAACGAACAGCATTTCACGATACGTCGGCAGAGGCCAATACGCATCGTCAACCATGCCTTCGAGCTTGTCGGCGAGTTCCCGGACGGCCTCGATGGCCGGCATCAGCACGTCCCGCTGGTAGGTGGCGTGTTTGAGCGTGTCCTCGTGGGGCTGCTCGTCAATCGCCTGGCGGAGTGCGTCGTTGGCGTCGCGCAGATCGCCGATGGTCACGGCGAGAGCCCGCAGCATCGTCACCTGCCGGGTATCTTCCACCCCGGCCGACTTCGAGGCGGTAATCGCCTCGGCGAGGTTCCGCTGGTACCGCACCGCCGCCGGGATCACCATGGTCGCAGCCATCATGCAGGCGGTCTCGGCCTCGATGTTGATCGCCTTGGCGTAGTTCTCCAGCAGGATCTCCTGGCGGCTCTGCAGCTCGCGCTGGGAATAGACCTTGTATTTCGTGAACAGCGCCACGGATTCCTCTGCCGTCGCCAGCGGAATCGCCTCTACCGAGGTCCGCAGGTTCGGAAGCCCGCGTTTCTCGGCCTCGGCGTGCCACTCGTCGCTGTAGTTGTCGCCCTCGAACAGCACCGGCTTGAACTCGCGCACCAGCTTGGGCATGAGCTTCTGCAGGGCCTTGTTGAGGTCCATCCCGCCTTCGGAGGTCATCTTCTCCAACTCGGTGGCGATGTAGTCCAGCGACTCGGCGACGATGGTGTTGAGCACTGTGTTGGGCCCGGCGATCGACTGGCTGGAGCCGCAGGCGCGGAACTCGAACTTGTTGCCGGTGAACGCGAAGGGGCTGGTGCGGTTGCGGTCTCCGGCGTCGCGCGGGAGCTTCGGCAGCACCGAAACGCCCACCTCGATGTGCCCGCCGCTCTTGCTGCGGGTGAGCCCGCCGCCGCCTTCGATCTGCTCCATGATGTCGGTGAGCTGCTCACCCAGGAAGATGCTGATGATCGCCGGCGGGGCCTCGTTGGCTCCCAGACGATGGTCGTTGGAGGCGCTGGCGACCGTCAGCCGAAGCAGCCCGGCGTATTTGTGAACCGCCCGTGCGACCGCACAGCAGAACACCAGGAACTGGGCATTGGCGTGGGGCGTGTCGCCGGGGTTCAGCAGGTTCTCGCCCTCGTCGGTGCACAGGGCCCAGTTGTTGTGCTTGCCCGAGCCGTTGATGCCCGCGAAGGGCTTCTCGTGCAGGAGACAGGCGAAGTTGTGCTTGTTGGCGATCTTCTTGAGCATCTCCATCACCAGCATCTGGTGATCGGTGGCGAGATTGGCGTTCTCGAAGACCGGGGCGATCTCGTACTGGGAGGGAGCCACCTCGTTGTGCCGCGTCTTGATGGGCACGCCGAGGCGCATCAGTTCGTATTCCATCTCGGCCATCATTGCCAGCACGCGGTCGGGGACGCTGCCGAAATACTGGTCTTCCATCTCCTGACCCTTGGGAGGCCGCGCGCCCAGCAGCGTGCGTCCGCAGTTGATCAGGTCGGGACGGGCGAAGTAGAAGTGCTTGTCGACCAGAAAGTACTCCTGCTCGGAACCGATGGTGGTGTGGACGCGCTGGACGGTTTCGTTACCGAACAGGCGCAACACGCGCAGCGCCTGCTTGCTGAGGGCGTCGATCGACCGCAGCAGCGGGGTCTTCTTGTCCAGGGCGTCACCGGCCCAGCTCACGAACATGGTGGGAATCACCAAGGTCGCCCCGTTGGCGTTCTTCAGGATGAACGCCGGGCTGGAGGGGTCCCAGGCGGTGTACCCGCGTGCCTCGAAGGTGGCCCGCAGCCCGCCGGAAGGGAAGCTGGAGGCGTCGGGCTCGCCGCGGACGAGCTCCTTTCCGCTGAACTCGGCGATGGCGCCGCCGTCGGCCGTGGGAACCAGGAAGCTGTCGTGCTTCTCGGCCGTCAGCCCGGTCATGGGCTGGAACCAGTGGGTGAAGTGCGTCGCCCCGTGCTCGGTCGCCCAGTCCTTCATGGCGACGGCCACGGCGTCGGCGATTTCTTCCGACAGGTCCTCGCCACGTTCCATGCTTCGCTTGAGCGCCTTGTAGACCTGCTTGGGGAGTCGCTGGCGGCGTTCTTCGTCGCTGAAGACGTACTCGCCGAAGATATCCTTGATGGGCCTGGTGGAGAAGTCGATGTCCGCCCCGGGCACGGTGCGGTTGGCGATGGCCTCCAGGGCTCGCTGTCTGGCGTTGTTCTCACTCATCAGTCTGACCTCTTCTTGGGCCCGCGACCTTTTCCCTGTCGGGAGTGTTTCCCGCCAGTCGCCACGCGGGCGTTGACAACGGCGGGTTCGGGAAGCCTCGGCGGTTGGCCTGGGCTGCGAATTACGGATAGGGAGAGGGATACCCCGCTCGCGGGAGGCCGCGAAGGCGTGCTTTTCCTTTTCCCTGGCATATTGTCTTCGACCCGTTGCTTCAACGGGGCCTCTCCCTGCCGGCCGGTGAGGTGGGTCGAGGCGGGCAAGTGGTATGCCTGCCCGCCCCTCGCCGGTGGTTTATAGACAGCCGGGGGACACCCCGAAGAGCATCGCCCCGACTGCCAGGGAAAAGGCCTGATACCCTCCGGGAGGACGCGTGAGTCCGCCCGGGCCGGGTGGTTTGGTAACTCCCCGAAGGGAGGAGTCGTTTAACTGTCGTAGTACAGGGCAAACTCGTACGGATGCGGTCGCAGTGCCATTGCGTCCAACTCCTCGCTCCGCTTCCAGGTGATCCAGGACTGGATCATGCTGTCAGTGAACACGTCGCCCTTCTTGAGAAACTCGTGATCGGCCTCCAGGGCGTCGATGGACTCGGCGAGCGAACCGGGTACCTTGGGGATGTCGGCCAGTTCGCCGACGCTGAGTTCGTAGATATTCTTGTCCAGCGGCTGACCCGGATCGATTTTGTTCTCGATGCCGTCCATCATCGCCATGAGCATCGCCGACCAGGCGAGATAGCCGTTGGCGGTGGGGTCGGGGCAGCGGAACTCCAGCCGCTTGGCCTTGGGGCTGGAGGAGTACATCGGGATCCGGACCGACGCCGAGCGGTTGCGGGCGCTCATCACCAGGTTCACCGGAGCCTCGAAGCCCGGCACCAGGCGACGGTAGCTGTTGGTGGTCGGCGCGGCGAACGCGAGAATCGCCGGGGCGTGCTTGAGGATCCCGCCGATCCCGTACAGCGCCAGCTCGCTGAGACCCGCGTACTTGTCGCCGGCCATCAGGGTGCCGCCGTCTTTCCACAGCGACATGTGCGAGTGCATGCCACTGCCGTTGTCCTCGAAGACCGGCTTGGGCATGAAGGTGACCGTCTTGCCATACTGCTTGGCGACGTTCTTGATCACGTACTTGTACCACATGAACTGGTCGGCCATCTTGGTCAGTTCGGCGAACTCCATGTCGATCTCGGCCTGACCGGCGGTGGCGACCTCGTGGTGGTGGGCTTCGACGCGAATGCCCATCTCCATCAGGCGATACGCCATCTCCCCGCGGAGGTCATGGTAGGTGTCGGTGGGACTGACCGGGAAGTACCCGCCCTTGTAGCTGGGCTTGTAGCCGAGGTTCGGCTCTTCGAACCGTGCGCTGTTCCAGGCACCTTCGACCGAGTCGATCTGGTAGTAACCGGTGTGCTGGTTCTGCTCGAAGCGGACCTCGTCGAAGATGAAGAACTCCGGCTCGGGACCGACAAAGCAGGTGTCGGCCAATCCGGAATCCTTGAGAAACGCCGCGGCCTTCTTGCAGATGGTCCGGGGGCACTTCTCGTATTCCTCGCGCGTCTCGGGATCCACGATGTTCGCCAGGACGCTGACGGTCGGCTCGGCGAAGAACGGATCGAGCATCGCCGTGTCCGGATCGCAGACCGCCATCATGTCCGACTGGTGGATCTCCTGCCAGCCGCGGATGGAGGAACCGTCGAAGCCGAGGCCTTCCTCGAAAATGCTGCCATCGACGGTCTCGACCGGATACGAGCAGTGCTGCCACGTGCCGAGCATGTCGCAGAACTTCAGGTCGATCATCCGGGCGTTGTGCTTCTTGCAGAAGTCGAAAAACTCGTTGGGTGTCATCTACTGTCGCTCCTTACCCTTGGAATTTCTTTTCCCGTGAAGTCCGCCGGGTTCGGATGCCATTGCGAGCCCGACCTTCATCACTCTTCACGATGCACGAACCGTGCCATTTGAGGGGCAGTTCTCTTACTGCATTGAAATCAAAGAGTTATGAAATGACAGATTTCGACGCCTTTTGCAATATTCCGACGATTTTGTCAGACAATAGACGGGCCAACTACAAATCTGTAGCCTGCCGGGACATTTTCGCCGGATTTGGCATACCCCGACCTCCATGCCCTTTCTCTGTCAGTACGGGCCACGGATATGAACGGCGACGTCTCGCTCGTAGGTCTCACTGGGGGAATGGAGATCATGGAGGCCGTGGGGATCGCGGACCCGGTCCGCATGTGACCGTCCTGGACACCCTTGATTGTATGCACGCGCGCGGCCGTCAGGCACCCCCAAAGCCCGCGGGCTCTGCCGTTGCGCCGTGGGCACCTGCGCGCACAAGGACGGCCGAGGCACCCTCAGCACCTCGGCCATCCGTACTTGTGCAGCTATGCGACCCCTTCGGGGGGGCGTACCGGAGAGAACCGTCATCTTTCAGCGTCGGGCGATTCCAGGCACCGGAGACAAACCCCGGCGTCCTGGCGGGGTCCGCCCGTCGGCGACCCCGTTTGCGGCGTCGATCGTCCGGCCGTGGCTCAGACCACGCCCTGGGCGATCATCGCGTCGGCAACCTTGACGAAACCGGCAATGTTCGCACCGGCCACCAGGTTGCCCTTCATGCCGTATTCCTCGGCCGCCTCGGTGCACTGCGTGTAGATCGCCTTCATGATCTGCTGCAGGCGTGCGTCGACCTCGTCGAAGGTCCAGTTGAGGCGCATCGAGTTCTGGGTCATCTCCAGGGCGCTGGTCGCCACGCCACCGGCGTTGGCGGCCTTGGCAGGCCCGAAGGAGACGCCCCCGTCCTGGAACACCTTCACCGCTTCGGGGGTCGAGGGCATGTTGGCCCCTTCGCCCACGGCGATGCATCCGTTCTTGACCAGGGCCTCGGCGGCATCCTTGTCCAGCTCGTTCTGGGTGGCGCTGGGCAGGGCGACGTCGCAGGGAACGGTCCAGATGTCACGCCAGTTGTCGTGGTACTCGGCGCCGGAGTGCTCGTCGCAGTATTCGCGGATACGTCCTCGCTCAATCTCTTTGATGCGGCGGACGGTGTCCAGCTTGATGCCGGCCTCGTCGACGATGTACCCGTTGCTGTCGGAGAGGGCAATCACCTTGCCGCCCAGTTCGTGGACCTTCTGGGTGGCGTAGATGGCGACGTTGCCCGAGCCGGAGACGACGACCTTCTTGCCGTTCCAGTCCTCGTTGCGGTCCTGCAGCATGTGAGTCACGTAGTAAACCAGCCCGTACCCGGTTGCCTCGGTGCGGACCAGCGAACCACCCCAGCCGACGCCCTTGCCGGTCAGCACGCCGGTGAAGGTGTTGGTGAGCTTCTTGTACTGCCCGAACATGAAGCCGATCTCGCGGCCGCCCACGCCGATGTCGCCGGCCGGTACGTCGGTGTCCGGACCGATGTGGCGGTAGAGTTCGCTCATGAACGACTGACAGAAGCGCATGATCTCATTGTCGCTCTTGCCCTTGGGATCGAAGTCCGATCCGCCCTTGCCGCCGCCGATGGGGGTGGTGGTCAGGGCGTTCTTGAAGACCTGCTCGAAGCCCAAGAACTTGATGATGCCCAGGTACACCGACGGGTGGAAGCGGAGCCCGCCCTTGTAGGGCCCGATGGCGCTGTTGAACTCGACGCGGAACCCGCGGTTGACCTGCACCTCGCCGCGGTCGTCCACCCACGGGACGCGGAACATGATCTGCCGTTCGGGCTCGATCATCCGCTCGAAGATGCGCGCCTTGGCGTACTCGGGACGCTTGTCGTACACGCGCTGGACAGACTCGGCGACTTCCTGCACCGCCTGGTGAAACTCGGTCTCCCCGGGGTTGCGAGACTTGACGCCGTTCATGAGCTTCTCGAGGTACGAATCCGAGAAGACCTCCTGATACGAACTGGGACCACCTGCGTTTGCCATTTCCTTTTCCCTTTCCAATGGATCGTAGCACATCTGCCGGGGCGGGCCGGGCCGGTCTACGCGACTGCCGCTGGCGGAACGCCCTCGGATGGCCTGTGCGATCTGGATTCCAACCGACTATTCTGGTACATTCCCCCACAGGTCCGCAAGAGCGGCCCTGCCTAATAGGTGCTATTAATACTGCTTATAATGCCAGGCAGACGACATTTCCGACGTGCGGAGGATCGGCCATGACACAGATCGATGCAAGACTGACCACCGGGCTCCCCGGAGCCGACCGGATGCTCAAGGGGCTCATCCGCGGAGACAATATTGTCTGGCAGGTCGACAACGTCGAGGACTACCGCCCGTTCGTCGAACCCTACTGCCGGGCGGCCAGGAAGATCGGCGAGCCGCTGGTCTACATCCGCTTCGCCGGGCACCCGCCACTGGTGGAAGACGGCGAGAACGTCCGCATCTGCCGGCTGGACCCGCACGCGGGCTTCGAGAGCTTCGTTACCAGCATCCACCGCATCATCGAATCCACCGGCCGCGGGGGGTATTACGTGTTCGACTGCCTCTCGGAACTCGCCGAGGCATGGCGCAGCGACCAGATGCTGGGCAACTTCTTCATGCTCACCTGCCCTTACCTCTACGACGTGGAGGCGATTGCCTACTTCGCCGTCGAGCGGAACGTGCATTCCTACCATGCTACCCGCGCGATCGCCGAGACCACGCAGATCTTCCTGGACGTCTTCCGTCACGACACGCACGTCTATGTGCACCCCTGGAAAGTCCAGAGCCGCCACTCCCCCACCATGCACATGCTGCACGCCTGGGAGCAGGCCGAGTTCTGCCCCGTCATGGACAGCGCCACCATTACCGAGGTCCGCCATACCGTGCCCTGGCTGGAGTCGGACACCAACCTCGCGGGCCTCTGGCAGCGCACCTTCAGCCGTGCTCAGGACCTGGCGCCCACCTGGCCTCGCGAGGGGCGCCCCTCGCCCGAAGCCCGTCGCTGCTTTGAGCGGATGATCCGCCTGTGCATCTCACGGGACGAGCCGGTGCTGGAACTGGTCCGCAAGTATTTCACACTGCAAGACGTGGTGGACATCGGCAAGCGGATGATCGGCACGGGGCTGGTCGGCGGCAAGAGCGTGGGCATGCTGCTGTCCCGGGCGATTCTCACCCGCACCGACCCCACCTACCGTCGGCTGCTGGAGCCGCACGATTCGTTCTTCATCGGCTCGGACGTGTTCTATACCTACCTGGTTCGCAACGGCATCTGGAGCCTGCGCCAGCACGTACAGGACCCTCACCGCTACCTCGAAGGCGCCGAGCGCGCCCGCCAGCGCATGCTGATCGGCTCCTTCCCCAAGTCGGTCAACGACCAGTTCGCCGACATGCTGGACTACTTTGGCCAATCGCCGATCATCGTCCGCTCCAGTTCGCTGCTGGAGGACAACTTCGGCAACGCCTTCGCCGGCAAGTACGAAAGCGTCTTCTGCGCCAACCAGGGCTCGCGACACCAGCGACTGGAGGACTTCCTGGCGGCCGTCCGGACCATCTACGCCTCGACCATGAGCGAGAAGGCCCTCACTTACCGCGCCCAGCGCGGCCTGCTGGAGCACGATGAGCAGATGGCCCTTCTGGTGCAGCGCGTCAGCGGCAAGATGCACCACGACCTGTTCTATCCCTTGCTGGCGGGGGTGGGTTTCTCGCTGAACCCGTATGTCTGGAGCGAGGAGATCGACCCGGAAGCCGGAATGGCGCGGATCGTCTTCGGCATGGGTACCCGTGCGGTTGACCGGGCCGACGACGACTACACCCGCATCGTCGCCCTCAACGACCCGACGCGCCGCCCCGAAGACAGCTTCGACAAGGTCAAGCAGTACTCCCAGCGGAAGGTCGACGTTCTGGACCTGATGGCCAACCAGCTCATGAGCATGCGGTTCCGCGACGTGTGCCACCACTCCCACGACCTGCCGATGGATATGCTGACCACCGAGGCCACGCCCGTTTCCACGGCCGGGACGCCCCAGGTAAGCGGAGCGTTCCCGCACGTGTTGACCTTCGACAATCTGCTGACGCAAACCCACTTCGTGCCCTGCCTGCGGGACATGCTGCAGACGCTCCACAAAGCGTACGACTACCCGGTGGACGTGGAGTTCACCGCCAACCAGGTCGACGACGGGTTCCGCATCAACGTGGTGCAATGTCGTCCGCTGCAGGTCAAAGGCGGGGGCAATATCGTACCGGTCCCGGAAGAACTCGAACCCGGGCGGGTCCTGCTGGACGCCCACGAGGCCGTCATCGGACGGGGGCAGGACGCCAATATCGACCGGATCGTCTACGTGACCCCCTCGGTGTACGGAAAGATGCCCGTCGCCGACCGGTTTGCGGTTGCTCGGCTGGTGGGGCAGATCTGCCATCTCGAGAAGCGCGAAGACGTCTCCATCCTGTTGATCGGCCCGGGGAGGTGGGGAACCACCAGCCCCTCGCTGGGCGTACCGGTGCGGTTCCCTGAGATCGACCGCGTCTCGGCCGTCTGCGAACTGGTGACCATGAGCGAGAACGTCGCCCCCGATGTCTCGCTGGGCACGCACTTCTTCAACGACCTGATCGAGTGGGATATCCTGTATTTCGCCCTTTTCCCGGGCCGCAGCGAGAACGTAATCAACATGCACGCCCTGGAATCGGCCCCGAACCGGCTGGAAGAGTTGATCCGCGACCCCGGCCGGGCGGGCGAGGCCGTCCGCGTTATCGACAGCGCCCACGCATGGACCAATCGGCCCGTCTCGCTCAACGCCAACCCCATCCAGCAGCGGGCGGTCTGCTACCTGGCGCCCAAATAGACCGCCTTCCCAGAAACCCTTCCCCCACTCTGGGGGAAGTGCCTGCGAAGCAAGCGATGGGGGCAGAAACCCTTCCCCCACTCTGGGGGAAGTGCCTGCGAAGCAGGCGATGGGGGCTGTCTCGAACAGCGCTGAACGCCAAGGCAACCCGCTGGCGTTTTGACGGAATCCGCAACGGGCCCGGAATTGACGG
>JBKHHV010000048.1:0-16799 GCA_046539005.1 Phycisphaerae bacterium | reverse complement strand
AGCGACTCGGCCGGTCGCAGCAGGCGGCTGGAGGAACTCCTCCGGCGTCTGGAGGGGGAATGGGACTACCGGCTCTTCAAGCAGTACAAGGGGGAGGACGAGTGTACCGGGGTTCTGTGGGACACATCTCGCCTTACGCTGGACCGCACGATCGAACTGCACGTCGACCGCAATCCCCCGGCGTGGCAGGCGTATGCACGCCAGGTCGAGTACACCGGACAGGATGGCGAACCCAAGCCGCTGCACAACCGCAAGGTCTACGCGGCGTTCTTCTCCACCGGAGAAGGCAGAACCGACTTCGCAGTGGTTCCGCTGCATCTCATAGCTTCCCTGGAAGGGGTCTTGGTCTCGCGGGTCCGCAGATACTTTGAGATGGCCACCATCGCCGACTGTGTCGCGAAGCAGGTGTTTTCACGGGACGAATACGACGTGATTCTGATCGGCGACACCAACTGCTCCATCGACTCGTTGGAGTCCTTCACGCTTGCCGACGGCAGCAGCGCCTCGGCCCCCCGGTACTTCCGCACATGGGGAACCCCCCCGTACTTCCGCGAGTTGGGCGGCGGCCTGAAGGAGGAAACGATACTGACCGACCCGCCGGGAACCCCCACCGGAAGAGCCGAGAGTTGGCCCCTGGACCGCGCGTACATTCCCGTCAGGCAGTGTGAGTTTGTCGCAGCTTCGCTGACCATCGAGAGCGACGTCAGGAAATACGCCCAGGACAAGGAAACCTTCGCCAACAAACTGTCCGATCACCTGATGATCCACCTTTCGATTTCGGTGATGCCCGACGACGACCGATGAGCGGAGTTCTGGACTTCCGCCCGCAGGGCCGTTAGATTCTCGCCATGAAATCCAAAGTCACCATCATCGGGGACGGGGCCATGGCCACCCTCAGCTCGCTGCTGCTGACCGAGAGCGGCTGTGACGTCCGCCTGTATTCAGCGTTTGCCGATCACGCCGAACAGCTCGCCGAACTCCGCGAGAACCAGCGATTCCTCCCGGACGTGGAGATCCCCTCGGCGGTTGCGATTCTGACCGACCCGGCCGAGGCGATGCTCGGGGCCGACTTCGCCGTCGTGGCTGTGCCCACCCAGTACATCCGCGGCTGGCTGGGCCCGCTTGCCCCGCACGTGCACGAGGATCTGCCGATCGTCTCGGTCGCCAAGGGCATCGAAAACGACACGCTGCTGCGTCCCACCCAGATCATCGCCCATACCCTCGCCGGAGGCAGCAAGGACGATGAGATCTCGCTCGATCGGCCACCCCATCGCGACCGGATGGTGGTCCTTTCAGGACCCTGCATCGCCCCCGAGGTCGCCCGCAAGCTGCCCGCAACGGTCACGGTCGCAGCCGAAGACCAGCCCCTCGCCGAGCGGGTCCAGCAGATGTTCTCGCTGGACTACTTCCGCGTCTACAGCAGCACCGACGTGGTCGGGCTGGAGACGGCCGGTGCGACCAAAAACGTAATCGCCATCGCCGCGGGGGTGCTGGACGGGTTGCAGCTCGGGGACAACGCCAAGGCGGCGCTGCTGGCACGCGGATTGGCCGAGATCACCCGCCTGGGTGTGGCGCTGGGCGCCCAGCCCGAGACGTTCGCCGGGCTGGGGGGCGTGGGCGACCTGGTGACCACCTGCATCTCCCCGGAGGGTCGGAACCGCTCGTTCGGGCAGCGGATCGGACAGGGCGTGAGCGTGCACGAGTCGCTCAACGCCACCGAGTCGGTCGTGGAGGGGGTTGCGACGACCCGCAGCGTGGTGGAGATCGCCCGGCGGAACTCCGTGGACATGCCGATTACCCGTGCGGTTTCGCGGGTGCTTTTCGAAGGCCGTCCGCCCCGGGACGCTATCGCCAACCTGATGACCCGTCCGCTCAAGGCGGAATCGTAAAGAAGAAGCATATGCCTGCCGGTCCTTCGTCGTGTCCGGGCAAGCCACAGCCCTTCTGCGCATAAAGCAGGCCGTCCCACCGGCGAGGGTGAAGCAGACCAAGGGCTAAACCCGGTGAAACGGCCTTTCCTTGCTTCTGTATCCCATTGTAGCGCCTCGGCCGCGGCGATCAGCGGTTTTGGCGACCGCCTCGCCGTCCGGAACACAAAGCACGGCAGACCTAAGGCCTGCCGTGCTTACGCATGCACACATCACTGCAGTGCGTGTCGCGTGTCACTTCCCGCCGCAGGTGCCGCAGGAATCATCTGCCTTGGTGCCGTGAGCATGGTCATGGGCTTTTTCGGTGACCGACTTCAGCGACTTGTCCGACTTGGTGTCGCATTGGGTGTCGGTCTTGACGGTCTTCCGGGCGTCGCATTGGGTGTCCTGGGGGGCGACGAACTGCAGCACGTTATCGGCCGGGGTCACCGCGTCGAGCTTCTTGCTCCTGGCATCGGTCGACAGCTTGTCCCACGCGGCCGGGCAGCCGCCGCAGCAGAAGCCTACCGTCTTTCCCTTGAACTGGCGGGTGAGCTTGGCCGGAACGTTATCGCGATCCAGCTTGCTGCCCATGATCGGGCATTTGGTGTTCACGACCTCGGGGGAATCCGAGGGCGTTACCGAGGCGAGCTTCTCGGCTTTGGCGTCGGCCGACAGCTTGTCCCACTTGTCCGGACAGCCGCCGCAACAGAACCCCACACCCTTGTCGTCGTGCACGCGGTACAGGTGGGCCGGTACCTTCTTGCCTTCGACCTTGTTGCCTATGATGGGGCATTTGGTGTTCGTTACCGGCGGGCGTACCGCATGGTGAGTCGTCTTGACGAGCTTCGCTGCCTTGTCGAGGTGGGCGAGGGCGACTTCCTTCTTGCCGTCTTTGACGGCTTGGCGGGCGGTCTCCAGCCGCTCCAGTGCCGTCTGCAGGTGCAGCGCCGGCTGAGCTTTGCCGTCGCCGTGGTGTTCGTCATGCTTTGTGTGGTCCTTGCTGCCTGCCCAGAGCGTTACCGCGACCCCGGCAACAAGTACCGCGCCAACGGCCGTCACCATCAGTCTTCTTGCGTTGCGTTCCTTCATGGTTCAGCCTCCTGTCAGAGCGAAATAGTATCAAAACAGTATGGTTTGCCACGAGTCCAAACGGGTCGGAAGGGGAGAAGGTTCAATCGTTCCGGCGTTTTCGCAGTTGGAAGTTCCAGGAACCAGTCCTGTCCATAGGCCCACGGCAGCAGGAAGCCCCCGCTGAACGCCACGAAGATACCCGCGAAGATGATGCCCGTCATCGGCACCGACTTGAACGCAGGTAGAGGATCGGGAAGATCAGTACCCAGGGAGCTTCGCAAAACGTGACGGCGCCGGAAGCAAAAGAGGGGTTCCGCAAAACGTTTCTGTTGGTTACTGTATGCGACTATGTCTCTACAACAGAACGCCGACGTATTCAGCAACGTTCGCCGGGCTCGCCCCCGGCTTTTTCTTGCCGAGAACACCATCGAGGACATCCGCGCCCGTCTGGCCGACGGAAGCGACAAGCTGTTCGTCCGCTACTGGGACGACGTCGTCGCCCGGGCGGAGGAGTACGCCACGCTTCCGGTCGTCGAGTACGGCCGAAAGCTCGGACGCATGGCCCACGTGGGGCAGGAATGCCTCGAACGGGTCAAGACCATGAGGCTGGTGCACTTCGTGCAGGGGCGCGAGGACCTCGGCCGAAAGGCGTTGGACAACGCCCTGTCGATCAGTCGTTTCCCCGACTGGAGCCCCGGGCACGGGCTGGATTACGCCGAGATGACCCACGCGGCCGCGGTGGCGCTGGACTGGCTGGGCGATCTGGCGAGCGAGCAGGAGCGCGGCGAGATGGTCGACGCCATCGTCACCCACGGGCTGGAGGTCACCCGGGAGGGCTTCCGCAGCGAGAAGGGCCCGCAGTGGATGAACTGGATCCTTCGCGAGTTCAACTGGAACCAGGTCTGCAACGGCGGGTTGCTGATCGGGGCGTTGGGCGTCGCCCACGAGAGGCCCGAGATTGCCCAGGAGATCATCGCCCGCACCGTCGAGTCGCTCCCGGTGGCGCTGAAGACCTACGCGCCCGAGGGCGTCTGGGGCGAAGGGGTGAACTACTGGTACTACGGCACCCGATACACCGCCTACGCCGTGGCCGCCCTGGAATCGGCGGCCGGGACCGACGCCGGGCTGGGGGCGTTTGCGGGCATGGAGAACACCGCGGCGTTTCCCATCCTCTCCACCGGCCCAAGCGGGTACGTGTCCTGCTTCGCCGACACCCACGAGCTGCAGCCGCGGTTTGCCATGCCGGTGATGTTCTTCCTGGCCGGTCGGTTCGACGACGACCGGGCCGCCGAGTGGGAACACGAAACGCTCGAAAACGACCGTGCCCAGGTGGATCACATTCTGTGGTACGTCCCGCGACCGGCGGGCAAGCCCCGCCCCAGCCGCGATTTGTGCATGACCGGGGCGACCGACGTGGTCTCCTTCCGCGGAAGCTGGGAGGACCCCCGGTCGCTGTTTGTGTTCACCAAGAGCGGATACAACCGCTGCAACCACGCCCACATGGACGTGGGAATGATCGAACTGGATGCCTTGGGCGTCCGTTGGTGCGAGGACCTGGGCAAAGACACCTACGGCCTCAAGGGCTACTGGGACCGCCACAGCGACGAGGGCAAACGGTGGCAGTACTTCCGGTTGGGGGCGCTGTCGCACAATGTCCCGCTGCTGAACGGAAAGAACCAACTGCTGGACGCCGAGACCCGCGTTACGAAGTTCCACGCCGACGACGAGGATGCCGCCGCCGTGATCGACCTCAGCAGCGCCTACCCCAGCCCTGCCCAGGCGATGCGCCGCGGCGTGCGGATGCTGCCCGGCCGACGGGCTGTGCTGGTGCAGGACGAGTGGGACCTGACAGCCGATGCCCAACTGACCTGGAACATGCTGACCCGGGCGGAGGTGGAGGTGGCCGACGGCAAAGCCACGCTCTGCCGGGATGGGGAGAAGTTGGAACTGATCGTACTCTCGCCGCAGGAGGCGCAGATCGAGGCCTCGCCTGCCCCCACCGAAGAAGGGGCCGACAGCAACGCCGGCGTCACGCGGGTGAGGGTCATTGTGAGTGGCTGTCCGGGCTTGAACCGCATCGCGGTGCTGCTGAGCCCGCACTGGGAAGACGGTTTCCAGCAGTCGGCCGACGTGGAGCCGCTGAGCGACTGGCCGGGCAAACCGCCCCGTTGAGCGGGAGAGGTCGACCGTCCCGGAGAAGAAGCCGTCCTAGCGCTGGACGCGCTTGACCTGCAGTGTCAGGCGGCCGTCGGCGATGGTGATGTCCTGGATTCGGATCTTGCGGCCGTCCCAGGTGCCTACCGGTTCGATCGGCTCGGCGTTGATGCCCGAGAGCAGTTTTGTCAGGGCGTACGCTACCTTGGCGGTGGGGTTGGTGGGCTGGTTGGGGTCTTTGGGTCCGTCGCCGGTCCCCAGGCTCTTCTGGACAGTGTTCAGCCGATCGGTCACCCAGTCCCGGGGCAGCGTCAGTTCGCCGACGGATGCCTTCTCCAACTTCACCCGCAGGCGCCGGTCGGATGTGAACTCCAGGTCGAGGCTCACGCTGACGATCTTGTCGTGCTCGATCGACCGCACCATCAGGAGGACCTTCCCCTCTTCCAGCGAGACGGCCGGGTCGGCCAGGCCCGCTTCGCGGAGGGCTTCGGTGACGGTGCCGGCCTTGTGTCCGGGGCGGACGGCGGCAATTTCCTCCAGCGAGGCCATGTAGCGGTTGATGCGATCCTGGTCGATGGACCACGAGAAGGGCTCGTTGTTCTGCGCGTAGCGGTTGAAGTCGGCCAGGCGGCTGACGAAATCCTTGGCGGCCTGTCTTCGCTGGGTGGGGGTCAGGGATTGGTAGCGATACTCACCGGGCACGCGCGACGCCTGCCAGTACAGCCACGCCGCACCCGCCAGCAACGCCAGCACGACCGCCAGCACCGACCACTTCACCACCGAGACAGCTCGCATAGGGACTCCGAGAAGGAGGAACATCATTCAGGCCGCGGCCATGGGCGCACAGAAAGGCTGTTCCCGCAGTCGCCTGCCCTGGATGATGGGGGGTTTTACTCGCCGGGGGAGATGGCGTTGACCGGGCACTCGCCTTCGCAGGCGCCGCAGTCGATGCAGGTTTCCGGGTCGATCACGTATTTCGGATCGCCCTCGCTGATCGCCTCGACCGGGCAGACCGGTGCACACTGGCCGCAACGGATGCAGTCGTCGCTGATGACATACGCCATGGAGTCTCTCCTTGCAGAACCTGCAAAAGCTTCAACAGGAGACGAATGCGGGCACAACCATCGCCCGTCCGCCTCGTTATACCAACTGTAACGGAACCGACCGAGGAATTCCAGCCCGCCTGGCTTCACAAGGTTTTCACAATCGCCTCCCTTGGCGGGCGGGGTAGCGATTCTGTATTCTGGCGAGGTCCATGGCCCCAAGATGCAGCGACAATCCGACCGAACGTGCGTGGGACGCCTTTGTCGAATTCCTGCGCACCCACGGATCCCGCGTCACCGACGCCCGGCGGATGGTGCTCGAGCAGGCGATGGCCCGCAAGGACCACTTCCGCGCCGACGACCTCGCCGCCGACCTGTCGGCCGGTCCTTCCCGTGTGAGCCGGGGGACGATCTATCGCACGCTGGCGTTGATGGTCGAGGCCGGGCTGGTCAGGGAGATCCGCGACACCGACGTCCACGCCCACTACGAGTGGGTGTTCGGCCGCCCCGAGCACGAACACATGGTCTGCGACGTCTGCGGGAAGTTCATCGAGTTCTCGGATCCACGGATCTGCTCAGCCATCCGAGACGCCTGCCGCGAGCAGAGCTTCGATTGTCGCTCCTACCGCGTGATGGTCTTCGGGATCTGTCCAAGCTGTCGCGATGAGAAGACAGGCTAGGGGCGATCCCCTCTTCTGAGCGCAGGCAGCACCCCGGACGGATGTGTTCGGAGACCATAGGATCTGCAATGATTTTAGGATGCGAACCGCTCTCGACGACGGCCGAATCGCCGACGCCTAGCTGATCTTCACTTCCTTGCCGGTGTCGGCCGACTTGTAGATGGCGTTGATGATCTTCTGGGTCCAGATCGCCTCGGAGCCCGGCACGCTGACGGGCTTGTCCTTCAGCACGTTGTTGCAGAAGTCGGCGACCTCTTTCTCGTGGCTGCTCCAGTTGCACTTTTTGCCCTGCAAGTCGAGCATCATCATGTGGTGCGGCGTGCAGTCGGTGAGGTGCCCGAGCTGTTCCATCTGCACCATCAGGGGGCTGAGGCCCGCACCGCCCTTGGTGCCCACGATCTGCTGGCTTTGCTTGTCCTCGTTGAGGTTCACGTTGAAGCTGCACTCGATGCTCATGGTCGCGCCGTTCTCGAACCGCACGTACGCCGAGGCGAAGTCCTCGACCGTGTAGGTCTTGTGGTCCCACGGGCCGAAGCTGCCGAAATGCCCCGGCTTGTCGCCGATGGTACGGTAGGCCTGTCCGGTGACGCTGACGGGCGTGGGGCAGCCCATCATCCACCAGGTCAGGTCGATCTGGTGGACGCCGATGTCGATCAGCCCGCCGCCGCCTTGCTCTTCCATCCGTCCGAACACGCCCCAACTGGGCACCCCGCGACGCCGCACCGCCTGGCAGCGGGCGTAGTAGATCTCGCCAAGCATCCCCTCGTCCACGAGCTGGCGGACGAACTCGGCCTCGGGGCGATACCGGTGCATCAGCCCGATCTGCAACTGGCGGTTGCACTTCTCGGCCGTCTCCACCATGCGCTTCGCCTCGGGGACGGTCATGGACATCGGCTTCTCGCACAGCACGTGCTTGCCGGCCTTGAGGGCGTCGATGGTCTGCTTGGCGTGGTACTTGTTGGGCGTGCAGATGCTGACGGCCTCGACGTCGTCGAGCTTGAGCATCTTCCTGTAGTCGGTGAAGCAGCGGTCCTCGGGCACATCCCAGTCGGCCGACCGCTTCTGGAGTGCCTCGGCGCTGACGTCCGAAATCGCGACGATTTCGCCCAGTCCGCTCTTGGTGTATCCGTTGTAGTGGGCATTGGAAATGCCGCCGGTGCCGATGATTCCGATTCTTAACTTCTTGCTGGCCATGGTACTTGGGATATTCCTGTTCTGGAGACAACCCTCCGGGCAACACCCGCGCGCAGCGACGGAAGGGTTTGGGAAATCGCCCTCAGCGGGCCCCGCGAGTAGCCGGCTCCCTGCCGGCGACGGGTAAGACTTGGAGATGTGAACTACCCCCAACCGTGCCTGGGAGCAAGGGTTTTCGCGCGGATTTGTGGCAAATCTGGTTTTTCCGTTGCTTTTGCGATTGACGCCTTGTCAATGCAGGCGTATAGGAGCTACCTGTCGGCCGGGTTTTGCGACCGGTCCCGGGCGAGGGCCCGGGACGAGAGGAGTTGCCTGATGCAGATCCGCATGCACCACATTTTCGTGAAGCCGCGCGTATCGGGCGACGCCAATGCGCGCAGGGAGGCATGCGGGTGATCTCTCGGTAATTCCGATCCGATCGAAAGCGAAACCCGCTTGCCTTTGGCGAGCGGGTTTTTTTTGATGCCCACACCCAAGGCCAAGCCCTTCACCGGGCACGCCTGCGGCACCCGATGGGCATAGCGAGGACTCACGACGACCGCCCGATTGACCGGCGGTTCCTGACGACACGGAAAGAACAATGGTTTCCCGGACGAGAACACTCTGGAACTTCATGGCCGGCTATCGGCTGCGATACCTCCTCGCCATCGCGGCGTTGGTGGTGGCGACGATGCTGTCCTACATGCCCCCGCTGGTGGTGGGGGTGGTGATCGACAGCGTCATCGACGACAAGCCGCTCAACGCACCGGCGTGGGTGCTGTCGGCCGTCGAGGACCTCGGCGGTACGTCGGTACTGGGTCGCAATCTCTGGATCGGCGGGCTGCTGATCGTGATTCTCACGGCCGTCAGCGGCGTCTTCCTGTTCTTCAAGGGACGGTGGGTCGCCCAGGCGTCCGAAGGCATCACGCGGAGCATCCGTCGTCGGCTGTACGATCACCTGCAGAACATTCCGTGCCGCTTCCACGACCGCTTCGACACCGGCGACCTCGTGCAGCGGTGCACCTCGGACGTGGAGACAATCCACGTATTCCTGTCGCTTCAGGTGGCCGAGATCGGCCGCGGTGCCGTGCTGATCGCCACGGCGCTGCCGATCATGCTGTACCTGAACCCGGCGATGACCGGCGTTTCGGTGGTGTTGCTGGGTCCGATCCTGATCGGCACGGTGTGGTTCTTCATCCAGGTGCGGGGCGCGTTCCAGAAGTCCGACGAAGCGGAAGGCCGCATGACCGCCCGCCTGCAGGAGAACCTCACCGGCATTCGCGTGGTGCGTGCGTTTGCCCGGCAGGACTACGAATGCGAGCGGTTCGCGGGCAGGAACGCCGACTATCGCGACCTGGACTACCGGCTCATCCGCCTGCTGGCGGGGTACTGGTCGGTCTCGGACATCCTGTGCTTCGCCCAGCGGGGGCTGGTGCTGTTCGCCGGGGCGTATCTGGTGAGCCAGGGACAGATGAAGATCGGGCAGATGGTCGTGTTCTTCATGTTCGTGGACCGGTTCCTCTGGCCGATCCGCCGGCTGGGCCGGGTGCTGACCGACCTGGGCAAGGCCCTGGTGAGCATCGGGCGCCTGCGGGAGATCCTCGACATGCCGGAGGAGACCACGACCGACTGCCCCGTGCCGACGCTCGAGGTTCGCGGCGAGGTGGAGTTCTGCAACGTCAGCTTCGCCTTTCGGCCGGCGGCCGACGAGCCTGCCACCGAGGCCGACCAGCGACCGGCCGAGCCCGCCGAGATGCCTCCGGTGCTGCGGGACGTTTCGTTCCGGATCGAGGCCGGGCAGACGCTGGCGATCCTGGGCCCCAGCGGCTCGGGCAAGACCACGCTGGTGAACCTGCTGATGCGGCTGTACGAGTACGACCAGGGCCAGATCCTGCTGGACGGGCGCGAGCTGCGAAGCCTCGACCGCCAGGCGGTGCGGAGCCACCTGGGCGTGATCCTGCAGGAGCCGTTCCTCTACTCCAAGAGCCTGCGGGAGAACCTAAAGCTCGGGCGGTCGTCGGCCAGCGACGAGGAAATGGTCGAGGCGGCGAGGACGGCCTGCGTGAACGAGTCGATCGAGAGTTTCGAGAAAGGCTACGACACCGAGGTCGGCGAGCGCGGCGTCACGCTCTCGGGCGGGCAGCGGCAGCGTGTTGCCCTGGCGCGGGCGATCCTCAAAGATCCGCCCATCCTGGTGCTGGACGATGCCCTCTCGGCCGTGGATACCCGGACCGAAAAGATGATCCTCGACGCGCTGCGCGACCGGCGGGGCCGACACACCACGCTGATCATCGCCCACCGCATCAGCACGCTGATGCACGCCGACCGCGTGATCGTGCTGGATCGCGGGCGGATCATCCAGGAAGGAACGCACGAGTCGCTCATCGCCACCGACGGGCTCTACCGACGGCTGTGGGCGATCCAGAACTCACTGGAAGCCGACCTGGACCGCGATCTCGAAGCGGCGGTGACGTAACGAAACCGGGTGTCGCGGGTGCGCCCGCGGCACCCGTGGGATACATCCGGGACCGGTGCCACGGGCATTTGCCGATGCCCGCGCCGAGCAATGCAGATACCGACCCGCCGGCGCACAGAAACGCCCGCAGCACCCGAAACCGGGTTCAGGACCGATACGGAGCAACCATGACCGAACTTGTGACGCATCATGAAGAAGAGCATCTGCCCACCGGGCTGGACCTGGGGCTATGGACGAAGATCTACGGCCTCGCCGCCCGGCACCGGGCAACCATGCTTCGCCTGGTGTTCACCTCCATGACCCTCGCCGCGGCCGACGCCGTGATGACGCTGGTGCCCAAGTACGTCATCGACGACCTCCACGCCCACGGCGCCCAGGCCGATCTCGGACGATGGGTGTGGATGTACGCCGGGCTGTCGGTGCTGTTCTGCGTCTGCGTGTGGGGGTTCATCTGCGCGGCCGGGCGCATCGCCACCCACGTCAGCCACGACATCCGCCAGGAGGCGTTCCGCAAGCTCCAGGACCTGTCGTTCTCCTACTACGACACCCACCCGGCCGGCTGGCTGATGGCCAGGCTCACCAGCGACACCAACAAGCTCTCCCGCATCCTCGCCTGGGGCACGCTGGAGATCGTCTGGGGAACCTGCTTCACGCTCGGGCTGATGACCATCATGTTCATCGTGGAATGGCGGCTGGCGCTGGTGGTGCTTTCGGTCGTGCCGCCGCTGGCGCTGGTGAGCCTCTACTTCCAGCGGAAGATCCTTGCCTCCAGCCGCAAGGTCCGCAGGAACAACTCCGAGATCACCTCCTCGTTCAACGAGTCGATCAGCGGGGTGCGCACCACCAAGACGCTCGTCCGCGAGCGAGAAAACCTCGGCGAGTTCGACCGCCTCACCGGCACCATGTACAACAACTCCGTCCGCAACGCTCTCTACAGCGCGCTGTATCTGCCGTTCGTGATCGCCCTGGGCGCCACCGGCACCGGGCTGGCACTGTGGCGGGGCGGGGTGGACGTGCTGGCCGGCGGAATGACCCTCGGCAGCCTGGTGCTGTTCATCAACTGCTCGGCGCAACTGGTATTCCCGGTGCAGGAACTGGCGACGATGTTCGCCGAACTCCAGGGCGCCCGGGCGGCCGCGGAGCGGGTGGTGGAACTGCTGGAGACCGAGCCGGACATCCAGGATTCGCCCGCCGTCCTTGCCCGCATCGAGCAATCGCAGCACGCGGCCGGGCAGAACCCCTCTGTCGCCATCGACGGCGGACCGGCCGGGATCGAGACCGTAGAGTTCCACCACGTCCACTTCGCCTACGCCACCGGCGAGCCGGTGCTGGTCGACTTCAACCTGCGGGTCGAGCGCGGGCAGACCATTGCCCTGGTGGGCCCCACCGGCGGCGGCAAGAGCACCATCGTCAACCTGCTGTGTCGCTTCTACGAGCCCACCGCCGGGGAGATCCGCCTGGACGGGACCGACTACCGCCGGCGGTCGCTGCAATGGCTGCAGTCGAACCTCGGGATCGTGCTGCAGAGTCCGCACCTGTTCAGCGGGACCGTGCGGGAGAACATCGCCTACGGACGGCTGGACGCCGGCGAACAGGATATCCGCAGGGCGGCCGAACTGGTGAACGCCCACCGGTTCATCACCGAACTGGAAGACGGGTACGACACGCAGGTCGGCGAGGGCGGGGGGAAACTCTCGACCGGACAGAAGCAACTGATCAGCTTCGCCCGGGCGGTGCTGGCCGACCCGCAGATCTTCGTGATGGACGAGGCGACCAGCTCCATCGACACCGAAACCGAGCAGCTCATCCAGGCCGGGCTCGCCCACGTGCTGGAAGGACGCCTCAGCTTCGTGATCGCCCACCGGCTTTCGACGATCCGCAAGGCCGACACGATTTTGGTCATCGACGGCGGCCGCATCGTCGAGCAGGGCACCCACCGCCAACTGCTTGCCCGCCGGGGCCGGTACTTCGAGCTGTATACCAACCAGTTCAGCCGCCAGCGCGAAGAGGACGTGCTCTCGGGTGGGACCGACGAAAAACCGCGGCAGTGACAGGCGTTCGCTGTTCGCGAACAGCGAACGGGCGCTGTGTTGGCGTGGAATGGGTCGGGCTGGCCGGCCGTGAGGTCCTAGACGATTGCCGAGGCGATCAGCGCCATCGCCAGCAGCATCACCAGCAGCATCACCAGCCCCGCCAGGGCGATGAAGAGCGGTTTGCCGATACGGTTGCCTGCCTTGGCGTTGTACTTGAGAATGCACCAGATCGCCCGGCATCCGTCGCGCCAGCCGATCTTCTTGCCCTCTTCGTAGGTACGGCCGGAGTAGCTGATGCCCACCTCGTAGATGCGGCAACCCCGGGCCGCGAGCTTGGCGGTGATCTCCGGCTCGAAGCCGAAGCGGTTCTCCTCGATCGGAATGTCCTGGATGATCTCCCGCCGGAAGACCTTGTAGCAGGTCTCCATGTCGGTGAGGTTCAGGTCGGTGAAGGCGTTGCTCAGCAGCGTCAGGAAGCGGTTGCCCAGCGAATGCCAGAAGTACAGCACCCGGTGACACTCGCCGCCGGCGAACCGCGAGCCATACACCACGTCCGCGCGGCCGTCCGCCAGCGGCTCCAGCAGCTTGGGGTACTCGAAGGGGTCGTACTCCAGGTCGGCATCCTGGACGATCACCGCTTCACCCGTGGCCGCGGCGAAGCCCGTGCGCAGCGCTGCGCCCTTGCCCTGGTTCACTTCGTGCATCAGCACCTGGAAGCCTGGACGGTCGGCGTAGGCAGTCAGCCGGTCGCGCGTCCCGTCGGTGGAGAAATCATCGACGATGATGATCTCCTTATCCACCTCCACCGCCATCACCCGCTCGATGAGCCGGTCGATCGTGGCGGCCTCGTTGTACACCGGAATGACCACCGAAAGCTTCATCAGAAATGCTCCCTAGTTCGGGTTTTTCCGAGTATATTGAGGAAGGACCGAACGTCCTCGGCCTCGGGAAGCGTAGAATATGGGTAGCGGGCTTGTATGGCAAGGACTTGCCGCAGCGGGTGCGTCTTTGCCGGCGCCCGCATCCGAACGCCGGTATGTGCAAAATGGAAACCTTGCCTGCGGAGATCACAAACCGCTTGCAGCGGATATCGCGCGCAGGATATACTGTACGGACGTGCGAAAGGCGCGACCTCTGAGGCCCCTTTCTGTCGGCCTCCGCACGCGTCGGATTGATCATATCATTGAGGCATTGAGACATTTCGGGAGGCGCCCGGCGCCTCGGAGGCACTGAGGTATGCGTACTCCACGTAAAGCATTTACACTGATTGAGTTGCTGGTGGTCATCGCGATCATCGCGCTACTCGTGTCCATCCTGCTGCCCTCACTGCAGAAGGCGCGGGAGCAAGCCAAGCAGTCGGTCTGTCTGACCAACATGCGTGGCATGGGGATCGCCATGGCGACCTACGTGCAGGAGAACAACGAGACCTTTCCTCCCTTCCGGATGGCACTGAAGAACACGGAGGAACTTTACTGGCTCCATCTGCTCAACGAGTCCGGCTACGTCAGCGGCGTGGAGAGCAAGAAGGAAGCGATTCCCGAGAACGACACCTTGGCTCGTTGTCCGTCCGAGGTCCGCCAGTTGGCGGTGGATACTGAACTCTACGACTGGGACACCCGCGCCAAGGAGCATCGTAAGCTCCCCCGGCGCCGCAAGGTGTTCCTCATGCCCCGCTGGGACGCGAACAACGAGGTTGAGTACTACTCGCACACGTCCTACGGACTCAACGGTGGCAACACCGAAAGCTGGGTATTCCGCGGCGGTTACAAGTATCTGCCCCACGAGCGCTACGGCGGGGCAACCGGCTCCACCAAGGTGCGCAGCAGTATGTTCAAGGTGTCGTTCAGCGAGGTCATCAGCATGTTTGACGGGGTGATGGACCACATCTCCTCGCACGATGCCCACAGCTCGCGGCACGGAAACATGGACGTGATCAACGTCGGGCTGCTGGATGGACACGCCGAGGCCGTCCATACCGACGATTTGGCCAGCACTTGGGTCGACGACGAGCGCGACAAGGCCAAACGCCCGACCTCCTGGTACAAGTAGGAATATCACCTCCTGACACCATTTCAGAATTCACGCGGCCGGGCGCTTGTGGAGCGCTCGGCCGTTCTGTTTACAGCGTGTCGATCACCGCGGCCGCCAGTTGCAGGTCGGCCGGGGTGGTGACCTTCAGGTTCCGCGGATCGTCGGGCACCACGCTCACCGTCCGTCCCAGCCGCTCCACCAGCATCGCATCGTCGGTGACGTTCTCCAACGGCTGCGCGTACGCCTGCCGCAGCAACGCCGCCTCGAACACCTGCGGCGTGTGGGCCTGCCACAACGACTCCCGGCAGACCGTCTGCTCGATGGTTTCCCCATCCGCCACCCGTTTGAGCGTGCCGTGCACCGGGCAGGCCAGAATGGCCGCTCCCGTCCGGGCCGCCCGAGCGAACACCGCGTCGATCCGCCCCTGCGAGACGCAAGGCCGCGCCGCGTCGTGAACCGCCACCAGGTCGGCCTCGGCAGTCACCGCCGCCAAGGCATTCTTTACCGAGTGTGCACGCGTGGGCCCACCCTCCACGACGGTGACGCTCATCGCATCCAGCGTCTCGCCGAACCGCTCCGCGACGGCCGCCCGATCGCCCGGGGCGACCACCAGCAGCATCTGCACGACGTCCGCCCGCGCGGCAAACGCCTCCAGCGTCCGCAGGAACATCGGCCTTCCGCCCAGCGGCAGGAGGATCTTGTTCTCATCCGCCCCGAAGCGGGTGCCGCTCCCGGCGGCGGGGATGATGACGGATACCTTGCTCATGGCGGTATGGTAGCGACCGAGCAGGCGGGGGGGAAGAGACAGCCGGGGCAGGCAGGGCGTCTACCGGCCGAGAGAAACCGTTCCCCCAGTGGGGGAAGGGTTTCTGCCCGCCTGCTATCGTCAATTCCAGACCCGTTGAGGATCCCACCAAACGCCACCGGGTTGCCTTGGCGTTCAGCGCTGTTGGGGTTCAACAGGGTTTCGGCAAGAATGCGTGCGTCAATTCCAGCCCCCGTTCGTACTCCGTCAAACGCAATCGGGTCGCCTTGAAGTTCAGCGCTGTTCGATTTGTTCCGCCCTGAAAGGGCGGTGGCAAATGGCCGGGCGGCGTAAGCCCCCGGGAAAGGGCGCTACGAAAGCGCGAGCCCCAAAGGGACGGCACGAGGTTACGTCAGCGAAACTGCATGTTTCTCCGCTTCGCGTAGAAACATGGCACCCAGCAGGCGGAGAAGCATGGCATCCGGGGAGCGCGGAGAAGCATGCCACCCAAGATGTGTGGCGCCCCGTGTCAGGAAACCCCACACGTCAAACTCGTCCGTCAATCCCAACCTCTTGCGAATTCCTGCAATCGCCACCGGATCGCCTTGGCGTTCAGCGGTGTTCGATCTCTGGGGGCACGCTACGTCCCCCGCATACCGCGCCTCCACCGCCGAGCCGGGGTCCATTACGAACATCGCGCGGCCGGAACCCGATCACACTCGCCCATTCATTGTCGCGTTCTTCCATCGATGGCCCGTGGCGTCAGCGCGATGTGTGGAAATGGCCGCCTTTTTCCGGGGGTTCCGCTTCGCTCCACCCCCGGCTATCTTCTGCCGGTCCTTCGGACCTCGGGCTGTGGACGACGCGCGAAAGGCAGGATGACGACAGGTTTCTTCAGACTCGAAGTTGTCCATCTTGCGTTCTTGCCCTCAACGGCGGACAGCAAAGCTGCGCCGCCCTACCGAAGCATTCCACCGACATTGAAACAGCACGGGCGTACGAGACGCCCGTGGCAGACGGACGATGGGGGAAGAAACCCTCCCCCCCGAGGCGGGGGAAGAGTTTTGGGCCTTTGGCGGGCAGCAAAGCTGCGCCGCCCTACCGAAGCATTCCGTTGTTCCGCCCTGAAAGGGCGGTGGCGGATGGCCGGGCGGCGTAAGCCCCCGGAAGCAGCCGCCCCCAAAGTGCGAGCCCCGAAGGGGCGGCACGAACTTACGGATGCGAGACAGCATGTTTCTCCGCTTCGCGTAGAAACATGGCACCCGGCAGGCGGCGAAACATGGCACCTTCGGCATATGGTTTCTCAAAGAGCCCCCATCGCCCGCTCTGCGGGCACTTCCCCCGAGGGGGGAAGGGTTCTTGCCCCCATCGCCCGCTTGGCAGGCATGTCCCCCAAAGTGGGCGAGGGGCTCTTGCCCGTCGGTCGATCGGGGCAATTCGTGAAAAAAATCACAGCAACTTCTTTGCTGACACGCCCCTCGCC
>JBKHHV010000047.1:0-16802 GCA_046539005.1 Phycisphaerae bacterium | reverse complement strand
GGATGTCTCCGACACCCTTGCAGCGGCGAACAACGCTGAACGCCAAGGCAACCCGGGGGCGTTTGGCGGGATTTGCAGTGGTGGGGAACTGGCGCGGGCTCTCTTCGCCTTGCCGGCTCAGATCCCCAGTTCCGGGTTCCAGGTGCCTTTAGAGCGGCCACCATGCAGCCTCGGTAGGGCGGTGCAGCTTGTCTGCCCGCCGTTGCAGCCGCGAATAACAGACGAGGGGCGCCCTTGTAAGCAGAGAAGACGGCTCGTCATCCTGCCTTTCGCGCGTCGTCTGCAGCCCAAGAACCGTTCGTCATCCTGCCTTTCGCGCGTCGTCTGCAGCCCGAGGCCCAACGGGCCGGCAGAAGATAGCCGGGGGTGGAGCGAAGCGGAACCCCCGGAAAAAGCGGCCATTTCCACACGTCGCGCCGACGCCACGGGCCGTCGGTGGCAGAGAGCGACAGTGAGTGAGCAAACCTGATTCGCTACCGACGCGCGATGTTCGTAATGGACCCCGCCGCGGCGCCGGAGGCGCCTGTCCAGAGCCGACGACCTCTTCCCGAACCCCGCCGGCTTATGCCATTGTCTGGCTGAACTGTCGGCGATACTCCGACGGGGTCATGCCGGCCGCCTGATGGAACACCACCGCGAAACGCTGCGGACTGCGAAAGCCCGACTGCCCCGCCACCTGCGAAATCGGGATGTCCAGGTTCGCCAGCAGGCTCTTGGCGCGCTGGATGTGAACGCGGTGAATCTCCTGCAGCGGCGTGCGCCCCAGCACCGAACGGAAATGCATCTCCAGCGTCCGGCGGTTGGCGCCGGTGCAGGCCACCACGTCCGAAACATTCAGGGGCTTGTCGGCGTTTTCGCGGATGAACCGAACCGCCGCGGCCACGCCCTCATCGTCAACCGCCAGAATGTCGCTGGACGCCCTCGATACCACGCGCGTCGGGGGCAGGCTCACCTTCTGGAAGCCGGGTTCGTCGTTCTGGATCATCGCGTCCAGCAGCTCGGCCGCCCGATACCCCACCAGCGTCGAAGATGTCTCCACGCTCGACAGCGGCGGGAAACTTAACTCACACGCCAAGTCGTCGTTATCCACCCCTACGACGGCGATGTCCTCAGGTACCCGAAGTCCGCAGCGGTTGCACAACTGGACGACTTCCACCCCTCGCTGGTCGTGGACGGCCATGACGCCCAGCGGCTTGGGAAACGCGTTGAGCCAGTCCGCGAGTGGCTCTTCGTCGCCGGGCGCGATCCCGTCGCGGAAGACCGAAGCCCCCGGGCCGCCGTGCCTGTTGATCTCGCAGGTCAGTCCCTCTTCGCCCAGCCTTGCGGCAAACCCATCGGCACGCTGGCGCGCGTAGCCCGCATCGTCGCCTCCGATGAATGCGAAACGCCGCAGCCCACTGTGGATCAGATGCTCGGCCGCCAGGCGCCCCACGGCCACGTTGTCCACCCCGACGTGGGCGATTACGTGCTCGTCCGGTACCGACGAAACATTCACGGCCGGCAGGTTCAACTCCCGCACGACCCGCTCCAGGTCCGAGGTCCCCTGCAGCAAAACCCCGTCCGGACGGATCGCCTCCAGCGACCGGCGGAACTGGTCCCCGCTGCCGCGGACGGGCGGAAGCCACCAGCAGCGATTGGCTGCGTGCATGTACTGCAAAGCCCCGCGTACCGCCCCGCGGCCATACGCGTTGGTCATGCGAACGTGCCGCGCTACTTTGATCTGCTCTCCCATAATGATTCTCCCTTGCCACAGGAGCATACCCCGGCTCACGCATATTCGCAATCCATAACAAGGCATTCGCAAAACAGAATTGACGGATATCGGGAAGCGACGACGATGGAGAGTCAGTTAAGTCTCATCAGACATAGGAATGTTCTCTTGTGTGTGGCCGGCGACGAAATGCCCCGGCCGGTGGGAGCCGATTCAGGCGTATTCGACCAGCACGAGCTTCCGCTGGGAGCGGAGTGTCTCGGCGAGACGGGCAACGATCTTCTCGCGCTGGAGCACACCCAACTGGCGAAGCGAGACGTCTCCTCCTGCCGGGTTCTCTGCCAGGCCCACCAGCAGGCGCACGCGGTCGGCCGACTGGAGCCGGCGACAGAGGTCGGCCACCGGTCCGCGCGCGGGAAGCTCCTCGGGCGGAAGGTCCAGCAGGTTGGCGACCTGGTTGAGCGTCACCGCGCCCTCGGTTACCAGGTCGACCCCGTCGATGTGCGAGGCCGGCGGAGCCAGGCGGTCGGGCGAATCGTGCAGCACGTCCACCGGTCGCCCGACCTGGCGGGCAACGATGGAGGCGGTGGTTCCCCCGCAGACCACGTGCTCGCCGGGTGAATCCAGGAAGCGCTCGATCACCCGGGCGTCGTTGCGGCGGTCTTTGGGAGGGCCGGTCAGCAGGTTCACGGTCCGTCCGGGGCGCACGCGCACCAGGGCGGCCGTCACGTCGTCGCCGTGGGTTTCGCCCCACAGGTCCAACGCCGAGCGGTGCACCTCGCCGGGCAGTTCGTCCAGGGGCATGCCCGCCTCGACCCGTACCTGCAGAAACCGCGCCACCTCCTGCATCGGCCAACCGTTCGGGCAGCGATGGCCGAGCCCCGCCTGCGTTACGCCGTCGCTGACAATCAACAGCCCCTCCCCCGGGGCCAGTCGGCACGCCGCCTCGGTCACCAGCGACCGTCCGATGGTCACCGGGCTTCCCTCCAGCACCGAGGCACGTCCACGCCCGTCCACCCGCACCACCGCCGGGGCCTCGTAACCCAGCACGCTCACGGTCCCGTCCGGCAGCACCGCGGCCGCGGTCAGCGCCGCGTAGGTGGTGCCGCGCCGCTTGTAGCGATCGACGGTTTCCACGACCCGGGCGAAGGAGTTACGCAGCGAGAAACCGCGGTCCAGCAATTCGCGAAGGCGCGAGATCGCCAGGCGCGCGGCAAGGTTGGCCTTGACGCCCGAGCCGATCCCGTCGCAGACCATCACCGTGGTCGCCTCGGCGGTGCGGTGGCAGGCGGTCTGATCTCCGCACACGCTGCCCGCCCGCTTGGGCGACCGGGCGACGGTCATCTCGACATGTAGGTATTGCTCTTCCATTCGTTGCCCCGGCCCGGCCGACGGGATGTCTTCTCGTTGCGGTCGTAGGGGTCTCGCGTCATCCGCATGAGATTCTCCAGCAACTCCTCGCTCCCGGCGGTGCTCTCGCCAAGGAACTCGGCAATCTGCTGGGCCATGGCGATCTGGTGATCCAGAAGCTCCCTGGCCTTGGTGACGGTCTGCGTCCGCAGCAGGTCAAGCTGCTTCTCGTTCTCGCGAAGGTTGGTGATGTTCACGAAGATGCCGACGTACTGCTTCTCTTCGCGGAGGGCGTAAGCGACCTGGTGGCAGACCACGCCGTAGGACGGGTGCCGCACCACCGACTCCAGCATATCCACCCCGCCGGCCCCCAGACGCTCGAACATGTCCGGGTCCATCAGGCAGGAGATATTCCTCCCGGCCGTGGATTCCGAGCACATGAACATCTTCCGGAACGCCGGGTTCATGCTCAGGATGTTCAAATGCTCGTCGAGAATCACGATGCCGTTGGGGCTGGTTTCGATGATCCGATCGGTTCGCTGCTCGGCCAGTCGCCGCATGTGCGGGATGCACATCTCCGGCTCGGCAAGCCCCTGCAGCACGGCGACGGCCTTGGCCCGGCAGGTCGGGTAGCCGCACGCCCCGCAGCTGAGGTGCTGGTCGGGCGTGGCTTTGCCGGTCCGCTCCAGGACCCGCTGGATGTCCTCTTCGCGCATATCCTCGCCGTCCGGCAACGGTCGCGCGGCGAAGGCATCGGGTCGCACGGAGACGTCGGGCTCTTCCCGCTCGCCGGCGGAAGCGTCGTTGCCGGGAGTCGCCGGATCAGCCGCAGCGTTCTGCTGATCCGTCCCGTTCCGGTCGGCCTCGCCGTTCCGCTCGTTTCGATACTCCAGCACGCCGAGGCGCCGCTGGAAGCAGTTGTCCTCACAGCCGCTGGCCGGTCCGTTGATGCACCCCTGCCGGCAGAACAGCGCCTCGATGAGCACGCCTCGCGGGTTTTGCTGCACGTTCTCCAGGGCCTCGGTCAGTTCTTCGTACCCGTGAACCGCCACCGAGTCCACCGCCAGCATGTCCGGGACGATGTCGGCGGTACGCAAAGAACCGCCTGCCAGCGGGAACAGGTGTGCATCGCCCGGAACGGCCTCGTCGAAGGGGCTTTCCTCGCAGGTCGCCAGGTCGATGCCTTCCTCCTCCATCCACTCGAAGAGTTCCT
The DNA here is from genome assembly GCA_046539005.1 of Phycisphaerae bacterium. Classification (GTDB taxonomy): domain Bacteria; phylum Planctomycetota; class Phycisphaerae; order SM23-33; family SM23-33; genus CAZFPT01. The sequence continues at coordinate 12,528 of JBKHHV010000047.1, read as the reverse complement.
CAAAGGTCAGCACCGCGTCGACCTCTCCGAGCATGGCATCCCGGTCGGCCTCGTCCTTCTTGGCGACACAGGGCCCAACGAACACGACCTTTGCCCCATCGCCCAGGGCTTTGCGCAACAGCCGTGCGTGGGCGACCATGGGAGAGACGATCGGCGTAAGCCACCGGGCGGCGCCGGGGTGGTAGCGTTCCACATAGTTCACCACGGCCGGGCAGGCGGTGGCGATGTGCGGCCGCCCGGGATCCTCGGCAAGTCGGCGGGCGGTTTGCCGCGCGACGTGCCAGGCCCCGATGGCCGTCTCCGCCGCGCGGACAAACCCTAACCTGCGCAGCGCCGAGGGCAGCCGGCGCCGCTTCCAGTCTTCCATGAGTCCCGCAAAGGACGGGGCGATGCTGACCGCCACCGGCGCATCGTCGGCGACCAGCGCACGGGCGGCGGTGAGGTCTCGCCGGTAGGTCTTGGCCCGCTGGGGACATTCGCGAATGCAGGTGCCGCAGGCAACGCAGCGGTCCACGTCCACCGACGCCTGCCCGCCCTGCATGCGGATCGCCTTGACGGGGCAGGCCCGCACGCAGCGGTAGCAGTCGCGACACTGGGCCTTGTTCGTGAACACGATGCCCGTACGGTCAGTCGGCATGTCGGTTGCGGGGTCGTTCATGGTTCTTCTCCTGCCGGAGGTGGCGACAGGACCTTCGCCCTGCCGCCCTTCGTCCGGCACCCGATCCGGGGACGTCGCCCAGCCGCTCCGGCGGGAGCGGATCGCGACGACCCGCGGGCTATTCCTGCACGGCCGTCTTGAGCTTCTCCAGCACGGCCTGGCGTACCTTTTCGAAGTCGCAGCCGGTCATCACGTCGTCCCCGACGGCGACGCTGGGCCCTTCGCCGCAGCGTTCCAGGCAGAAGGTCGCCTTCACGTCCACCGCCTCGGCGAGTCCTTCGTCCGAGACGAACCGCATCAATTCCTGCAGCAGTTCCTGGGATCCCTTCACGAAGCAGTTGGTGCCCACGCACACCCGCACGGAAAGCGCCTCGGGACCGGCCACGCCGGTGAGGCTCATGCCGTCGTCCCACAGGCGTCGCTTGTGGGTGTAGCGGGTATGCAGCAGTTCGTGAGCGGTCGGGGAGCCGGCCTCGCCGAGGGTCTCCTCGTACAGTTCGGCGACCATGTGGTTGTCTTGGGCCTTGTGGAGTTGGAGCATCTTGTCCACGTTATAGAGCCCTTCGGTGCGGCGCCGCCGGGCGTCGGCCGCGTCGGCCTGGACGGGCTGCCCCGCCCCGCCGATGCACCCGCCCGGGCAGGCCATCACTTCCACCAGGTCATACTTGCACTCGCCGCGACGGATGCTCTCGGCGACGGCCTTGGCGCCGGCGAGTCCGTGCACGATTCCCAGCTTCACGGTGATGCCGGCCACGGTCACCTCGGCCTCGCGCAGCGGCAGGTCGCCACGGACCTGCCTGAAGTGGACGTTGTCGAGCTTCACGCCGCCTACCTTCTCCACCGCATAGCGAAGGACCGCCTCGGTCACCCCGCCGGTAACGCCGAAGATGACGCCGGCCCCGGTCTTGAAGCCCATCGGCATGTCCAGGCTCTCGGGAGCCAGGTCCTGGAAGTTCAGCCCGGCCTGCTCGATCATCCGTCCCAGCTCCTGGGTCGTCAGCACGTGGTCCACGTCCGGGCGCCCCTCGCGGGCGAACTCCGGCCGCTTCGCCTCGGCCTTCTTGGCGGTGCAGGGCATCACCGAAACGACCACGAGGTCTTCGGGCGCCACGCCCAGCCGCTCGGGCAGCGTACGGCGTGCGACGGCCCCGAACATCTGCTGCGGGCTGCGGCAGGTGCTGAGGTTCTCCAGCAACTCGGGGTAATACTGCTCGGCAAACTTCACCCAGCCCGGGCAGCAGGAAGTGAACTGCGGGAGCTTCTCGCCGGCGAGCTTGCGGGTGATGAACTCCTCGGCCTCCTCGATGACCGTCAGGTCGGCGGTGAAACTGGTGTCGTAAACCTGCTCGAAACCCAGCGCCTTCAGGGCCGCGACCATCTGGCCGGTGGTTACCTCGCCGGGCTTGCCGCCGAAGTGCTCGCCCAGCGCCACCCGCACCGCGGGCGCCACCTGCACCACCACGGTCTTGCCGGAGGCGTCCAGTGCCTCCCACACCTCGTCGATCTCGCTGCGGGGCGTCAGTGCACCGGTGGGGCACACGGCCGCGCACTGCCCGCAGTGGACGCACTCGACCTCGTCGATTCCCATCTGCTGGGCCAGTCGCTGCAGCTTGCAGGTGGTGCTCTTGGGGCAGGTGGGGCAGTTCATTTCATGATTGGCCAGCAGCAACTCCAGGGCGATCCGGCGCATCTGGCGGATTTCACCGGTGTTGGTCTTCACCACCATGCCGGGCTCAGGCTGCGTAGAGCAACTGGTGACCACACCGCGACCTTCGATGTCCACCAGGCACAGCCGGCACGCGCCGTACACGCTGAGTTCCGAGTGGTAGCAGAAGGTCGGGATCGTCACGCCGTGCTTGCGGGCGAGTTCCAGCACGTTGCGCTCGCCGTCGATGGGCAGCGCCCGGCCGTTGAGGGTGAGGGTGTTCTTGTTCTCCATGGGTCAGACTCCTACCACGGCGTTGAACTTGCAGATTTCGGCACATGCGCCGCACTTGATGCACTTCTCGGCGTCGATGGTGTGCGGCTCGCGAACCTGCCCGGCAATGGCGTCGACGGGGCAGACCTTCTTGCAGGCGGTGCAGCCCTTGCACAGGGACGGGTCGATCTCCGGCACCGCCAGCGCCTTGCACTGACCGGCCGGGCACCGCTTGCCGAACACGTGGGCTTCCACTTCGTCGCGGAAGTGGCTCAGCACCGACAGCACGGGGCTGGGGGCCGTCTTGCCCAGCCCGCACAGCGAACCCTTGGCGACGGCTCGACCGAGCTGGTCCAGCAGTTCGAGCGTTCCGGCGTCGGCCCGCCCTTCCATGATGTCTTCCAGCAGCGCCAGCATCTGGCGGGTGCCCTCGCGGCAGAGCACGCATTTCCCACACGACTCGTTCTGCGTGAACTGCATGAAGAAGTGAGCCACGCTCACCATGCAGGTCTTCTGGTTCATCACCACCAGCCCGCCGGAGCCGACCATCGCCCCGACCTCGCGGAGCGAGTCGAAGTCAAGCGGCAGGTCCATGTGTTCGGGGGTCAGGCAGCCGCCGGACGGGCCGCCGATCTGGACGGCCTTGAACTGCTCGCCGGTGACGTTGCCGAAGTCGTCGGTCACGCCGCCGCCGATGTTGTGGACGATCTCCCCGAGAGTGGTCCCGAAAGGCACCTCGATGAGTCCGGTATTCGCCACGTGTCCGGTGAGGGCGAAGGTCTTGGTGCCGGGAGAGTTCTCGGTGCCCAGGGCGCGGTAAGCCTCGGGGCCTTCCCGGAGGATCAGCGGCACGCCGGCGAGCGTCTCGACGTTGTTGATGACCGTGGGTTTGCCCCACAGCCCGCTCTGGGCGGGGAACGGCGGCTTGGGCATCGGCATGCCGCGTTTGCCCTCGATGGAGGCCATCAGCGCCGTCTCCTCGCCGCAGACGAACGCCCCGGCGCCTTCCATCACGTGCAGTCGGAAGCGGAGCTTCGTCCCGAAGAGCCCCTCGCCCAGCACGCCGGCCTCCTCGGCCTGGGCGATGGCAGCCCGCATGCGCTGCACCGCCAGGGGGTACTCCATGCGGACGTAGATGTAGCCTTCGTCGGCACCGATGGCCCGGGCGGCGATGATCATGCCCTCGATGACGGCGTGGGGGTTGCCCTCCATCACCGAGCGATCCATGAACGCCCCGGGGTCGCCTTCGTCGCCGTTGCAGATGACGTATTTCTTGCCCTCGGGCTGGATGCGGGTAAGTTCCCACTTCCGTCCGGTGGGGAAACCGCCTCCGCCCCGCCCCCGCAGACCCGCAGCCGTGACTTCGTGGCAGACTTCCTCGCCCCGCATTTCGCGGATTGCGCGGTGGGCGCCCCGGTAGCCACCCATGGCGATGTACTCGCGGATGTCGCCGGGCTCCAGTTCGCCGCAGCCTTTCAGCACGGTTCGCTTCTGGCGGGTGTAGAACGGAATGTCGCCCACGCCGCGGCATCGCTCCTGCGTGGAGGGGTGCACGTAGAGCAGCCGTTCCACCACGTTTCCTTCGGCGATGGTCTGCCGCGCGATTTCACCGGCATCCTCAGGGCGGACCTTGCAGTACATCACGCCGTCGGGCTCGATGGTCACCAGCGGGCCCATCTGGCAGAAACCCTGGCAGCCACTGGTGGACACCCACACCGGCTCTTCGCCGCCGGCGGGAGCGTCGTCGTGGGTCTTCAACTCTACCACGGCGTCGAGCCCGGCCTCACGGATCGCCGTCAGCAGCGCCTCGTGCACCTTCAGCGCGCCGTTGGCGACACAACCGGTGCCGGCACAGAGAATGATGCGTTTGCGGGTCTTCGCGGCGGCCGCCCTGAACTCATCGGCGGTCGCTTCGAGGTTGATGGTGGTTGGGGCTTCCATGTTACTCGCCCTCCTTCTTGATGATCTCCTCGACGATGGCGAGGGTGCTTTGGGGGTTCATCTGTCCGTGAACGTCGTCGTTGACGACCACGGCCGGTGCCAGCCCGCAGGCCCCCAGGCAGGAGACCGTCTCGACGGTGAACAGCATGTCGTCGGTGGTCTTCTTCTCGCCGGACAGCCCGAGCCGCTCGCGAAGCGCCTCGAGAATCGGGATCGAACCCCGCACGTGGCAGGCCGTCCCGTCGCAAAGGCGGATGACGTACTTGCCCACCGGCTGAAGCGTGAAGTGGGCGTAGAAGGTCGCCACGCCGTAGACCGTGGAAGGCGGCAGCCCCAACGAGGTAGCGACGTAGACAAGCACCGGCTCGGGCAGGTAGCGGTATTCTTCCTGCACCTGCTGGAGGATCGGGATAAGCTTCTCGGGCCTGCGCTCGTGGCGGTCGAGAATCTCGCAGACCTTCTCGAACTTCCGCACATCCGGCGGGGTGGTGTCGTGGGCAGTGGTCATGGTTACTTCGCTCCTTCGGCTCTGAGAGTCTCGGCGAGCCGGCTGGACAGCACCGCCAGGCTCGCGGACAGTTCGACGTTCTCGACGATGATCCCCTCCGGCAGGTCCAGCCAGACCGGCGTGAGGTTCCAGATCGCCCGGACGCCGGAGAGAACCATCAGGTTCGCCACGTCCTGGGCATGCTCGGCCGGCACCGCGAGGATGCCGATCCGCACGTTCATACGCTGGGCCAGGTCGACCATGCGGTCCAGTTCGTAGACCGGTCGGCCATGGATTTCGGTGCCGATTTTCTCCGGGTCGGTATCGAAGGCGGCCAGCACCTTCAGCCCGTGGCGGTGAAAGCCCTCGTATCCGAGGATCGCCGAGCCAAGGTTCCCGGCCCCTGCGAGAAAAGCGTCGTTCGTGTTGTTCCAGCCGAGGAAGTCCTCGATGCAGCGGAGGGTCCCCTCGACCCCGAAGCCCACCCGCGGGCGCCCGACGCTGCCGGTAATGGCGAGGTCCTTGCGGACCTGGGTGGGGTCCAGGTGCAGGTCTCCGGCGATGCGGGTGCAGGAGACGTTCTCCCGCCCGATCTTGGAAAGGCGGGTGAGATACGTGTGATACACCGGCAGCCGTCGCAGTGTGGGCTTGGATGCGTGCTGAATGTTCTCTTTGTGGGCTTCCATGTCGTTTCCTCGTTGCCTGTCCGTTTCGGCGACCCGTCGATTGCCCTGTCCGGACGATCAAACGGGGCCTGCTGCCTATTCGCGACCTCTTTATCGAGACTTTCTTATCGAGACTGTCTTCTCGATATAATCTACGTATATCGCGGGCTTCAGGCAACGGAAAATCGGAAAACTTCGTGAAATTTTTCTCGAATACAGCTTATCCCACTTTTAAGAAACCACTTACAGTACCTCAGCCTAGTCGCTCCCCGCGGAATCCAGTCCTGCCCTGGGGCGGTGCCCATGCGAGCGATATCCACCTCGGTCGCCGGCGACCCCTGTTCCTGTGGGTTTTCGGCTAATTCCGACATTGGCGTGAGTTGATCGAGCGTGATTTCCGCGAAGGACCGGAGTCCGGGGCTCGGCCGCGGGAATCGCAACTTCCCTGTGGACGGATGACGGATGGCGGGGCGGGTTGCAGGAAATGGCACGCCCGCAGGAGCCCCCCTGCCCTGAGGGACCATCATTCGCCCGGGGCGGATAAAGGCAGGTTCCTGGTTACCCTCGTCGGGTGCCGAACACTTCCTCGGCCATGTAGCTGCTGCGGACAAACGGACCGGCCGCGACGGCCGCGAAACCCATCTCCCGCCCCATCGCTTCGATGGCATCGAATTCATCCGGCGGCACGAACCGTTGCACCGGGTAGTGCTCCGGCGAGGGGGCGAGATACTGCCCCACCGTCAGGATGTCGCACTCGGCCGCCCGCAGGTCCTTTAGAACGCCGCGGATCTCGTCCATCGTCTCGCCGAGCCCGACCATCAGCCCGCTCTTGGTCAGCGTGGGGTGGTCATGGCGACGGATGCTCTCCTTCGCCGCACGCAACACGTCCAGCGACTGCGTGTAATCCGCCTGCGGCCGAACGTGGCTGTACAGCCCGGGCACGGTTTCCACGTTGTGGTTGAACACGTCGGGCTTCTCGTCGAGGACGGTCTGCAGCGCGTCGCGGCTGCCCTGGAAGTCGGGCGTCAGCACCTCCACCCGCGTTTTGGGCAGAGCCCGTCGGATTGCCCGGATCGTGGCGGCGAAGTGCCCCGCCCCGCCGTCGGGCAGGTCGTCCCGGGTGACAGAGGTGACCACCACGTATCGCAGCCCCATGCGCACGGCCGCCTCGGCGACGTCGTCGGGTTCCTCGGGGCGCGGGGGGCCCGGTGGCAGAGAACGCACCGCGCAGAAGCGGCAGTTGCGGGTGCACGTCTCGCCGAGGATCATGAACGTCGCGGTGCCCCTGGCGTAGCATTCGCCGCGGTTGGGGCACTGGGCCCCGTCGCACACCGTTGCCAGTTGCAGGTCGTGCAGCAGCCTGCGAACGCGGTCGGTCTTACCGGCCGCGGGAAGGCGGCGCTTGAGCCACGGGGGAAGGCGGCGTCTGGGTTGAGGTTGGGTCGTATCGGTCATGGCTGTCCGGGTGTCGGGGGTTGCGTTTCCATCCCGAGCACGTCCGCCAGCGATTGTACCAGCAACGGCTTCATCCGCGAAACCGAAACGTCCCGTCCCAGTTGTTCGGCGACGCTGGTGACCGGCTTGCCGGCAAGCCCGCAGGGCACGATAAGCCCGAAGTGACGCATGATCGGCTGAACGTTCAGCGCCAGCCCGTGGTAGCTGACCCAGCGTCGGACGCCCACGCCGATGGCGGCGATTTTCGCAGGCGGTTCGGTGGGCACCCACACGCCGGTGAACCCTTCCTGGCGGCGCCCCTCGATCCCGACCCGCGCCAGCGTGCGGATAATCGCCTCTTCCAGGTCGCGCAGGTAGGCATGGATATCCTTGCCCCGCCGATCAATCCGGAGGATCGGATACGCCACCAGTTGCCCCGGGCCGTGATAAGTCACGTCGCCGCCGCGGCGGACGGTGTGCAGTTGGACGCCTTCGGCGCGGAGTTGGCCGGGCGTGGCGAGAATGTGCGCGTCGGAGGCGCCGGCTCCACGGGTGATGACCGGTGGATCGTGTTCCACCAGCAGCAGGTACCCGCGGCCGTCGGTGCGGGTGCGGACCTCTTCCAGTCGCTCCATCTGCAGTCGCAGGGTCGGCTCGTACGCGGCTGGGCCGAGGTCTTCCACGACCAGCGCGGGGGGCATTTATCCCTCGGCGCTTTCCAGGTCGAGGTCGCCTTCGGCTTCGCCCTCCGCTTCGCCCTCGCCCTCGGTTTCTTCCTCGGGCAGGTCCACCTGGATGTACTTGCAGACGCAGTCGAAGGTCTTGCCGCCGAGGCGCTCGGCGACGTGCTCGCTCTTGATCATCGCCAGGCGGAGCGAGTCGGAGACGAACTCGGCGTTGTAGTTGGTTTCCACGGCCCGCCCCATGCCTTCCAGCACCACCAGTTCGGCGTCCTCGGCGGCGGCGTTGAGTTCGTCGGAGACGTTGGAGAGGTCCAGCAGCGGAATGGTGCTGCCGGTGGAGACCACCTCGAACCAGCCCCCTTGAATGAGGGCATCGAGGTCCGGATCCTTCATCGCCAGAATCTGCACGAACTCGACGGTCTCGTCGACGGTCATGTCGTTGAGGGCGGGTTCTTCGTTGGCCGCCAGGATGATCGCCGTGCCGCGCAGCGCCATTTCCCGCGCCAGGGGCATCATGCCCAGGATGAAGTCGGCCCCGGCGTTGTCGATGAACAGCACCGCCTTGGACCACATCGGCGGGGTCGCCGCGAAGTCGTCCAGCAGGATGTCGAAGTCGTCCACCAGCCAGGGGCGATCGGGCGACTGCTCCACCTGTTCGAGGAACTCGGCGGGACTCCCGGTAAGATGCATGGTGTTCTCGCTGCCCAGATCGTGCATGTTCCCGGCGAAGATGCATTCCACCAGGTGCAGCCACCGCTGCTCGTCCTTCATGGCATGCAGCTTGCGGCAGACCTGCGGGAACAGCTCGGCGGCCTCTTCGTTCAGGCGGCGTTTGAGCTTGCGGTAGGGGTCGCGAAGCCCGTTCTTGCGGAGCACTTCCTCGCGCAGACGGTCGAGGGTGATGACCGACAGCTCTCCGTCGGGAAGCGCCGTCGGATCGTCCGACAGTTGGTTCATCAGCCTGGTGAACTCGGTCCGCGCCTCTTCGATCTGGTTTCCGGCGTTTTTGCCGTACTCATCGGCGGCGTACTTCATGCACTCCTGGAAGTGCTTCTGGAAGTGGCGGAGCCAATAATCGCGGGCCGGCGCGTCGGTAACGAGGTCGACTTCCTCTGCCTTGTACGTTGCGGGGTCTCGCAGCAGTACGAACGGATTCATATGAACGGGCTGATCCCTTCTACAGTGTTCTTTCCCCGGGGACGGCGTCCGCGACGCCTGTGACTTGGCTTGCCCCGGCCTGACGCGGGCATTATAGCCCACTGCCGCATGACCTTGTCAAGAAACTCCCAACCCCGTCGGCAGTGGCAACGCCCGGCAAGGAAGGGTACAATCCCGCCCGACGGGAGGCAGACCATGAGCAGACAGAAGAACGCCCCCTCGGGGCACAAACGAAAGTACATCGGAATCGCCGTGCTGGGCGGGCTGGTTCTGGCAGGCATCGTCGCAGCGGTGGTTGCCACGCGGACAAACGGAACCGGGCCGCAGACCACCACCACCGCCCCCGATGGCGGCAGCGGGCGGGAAATCTGGATCGAAGATCTCGCCGACCCGCTGGTGATCGCACCCGGCGACCACGAGGCCGTCGCCATGCACGCCGCCTACCTTACCGGGCTGACCAGCCTGCCGGCCAAGCTGCCCGACTCCCTTCGCGGGGATGCCCGGCCCCGCATGGTGATCTGCTCGGTCAGCGACGGGATCCATACGGCCCGGGTCTTCGTGGGCGGCGGAAACGGGCTGCTGGCGGCGATGGAAGACGCTGCCGACCGGCTCAAGGCCGAGCTGGGCGGTGGGTACCGTCCCCAGTGGCTGCGGGTGGACATCGTGCAGGACGTTTGGCCGATTCCGGAAGTCTCGCTGGTCCGCCCGCTGAAAAACGACCGATCGCTGGCCGGCCTCGCCACCGGGCGCAATCGCCGGTTGATGCTGCTGCCCATCGAACTGACGCGCGAGAGGATCGTCTCCGACGCCGGACTGCTGGAGCCGATGAAGATTCTCCCGTTCCTGAAGCTGCGCCCCTGGCGGGCCAAGGGGGGCTCGTTCCCGCCCGAGGCGATCGACGAGCCGATGTATCGCTTCCGCACACTCGCCCTGTTCACCGACGGCCGATCGGTCAAGGAGCTGTTCCGCGGGCACCGCAAGCGCGAGACGCTCACGCCCGAGCTGCTCACCGAACGGGCGAAGCTGGCCGGGCAGTACCTCGCGCGGGTCGTCGATAAGGATGGCAGGTTCGGCTACCACTACCGGGCTGACAAGGGCGTATTCAGTTCATCGTACAATATCCTTCGTCACGCAGGCACGACCTACTCGATGTTCGAGCTGTACGAGGTCACCGGCGACGAGCGCCTCCGGGCGGCCGCCGAAAGGGCGCTGAAGTACCTGTACCGGCACATCGTTGAAGCCCCCGCCACCATCCAGGGGCGGTCGTTCGTGGCCGATGAGGGCATGGTGAAGCTGGGAGGTGCCGGACTGGCGGCGGTGGCGATCGCCAAGGCCATCCAGACCACCGGAAACCGCGAGCATCTGACCGTCCTTCGCCGCCTGGGACGCTGGATGCAGAGCGTGCAGGACAGCAAGACCGGCGAGTTCCACATCCACTTCCAGACCTGGCCTGCCGGCATCAAGATCAACCGCAAGAGCATCTACTACCCCGGGGAGGCGATCCTGGGACTCATCCGCCTGCACCAGTTGGACCCCGACGGAGGCTGGCTCGCCTCGGCGGAGAAGGGTGCACGCTACCTCGCCGAGTCGTACCAGGGCAAGGAGTTGCCGGCTGACCATTGGCTGCTGTATGGACTGAACGACATTCACGCCGCCTCTGGCGACGAGGTCCTGCTGAAGCACGGCATGGCGATCGCGATGGATGCGATCGTCGCCAAGCAACGTGGCGACAAGGGGATCCCCCCCGACTGGGCGGGAAGTTTCTACACCCCGCCGCGAAGCACCCCCACCGCCACGCGAATGGAGGGCCTTTGCGCGGCCTACTTCCTGGCCAGGCGGGCCGGCGCCACCGACAAGACCGCGAAAATGCTCCCCGCGATCCGACGGGGAGTCAACTTCTCGCTGCAGTGCCAGTTGATGCCGGAGACGGCGATGTTCATGGCTCAGCCGTCGGCGGCGCTGGGTGGCCTCCGCGGGGAACTGCAGGGCTTCGGGGTGCGGATCGATTACGTGCAGCACACGATGTCGGCACTGCTGCAGGCCAGGACGATCCTGGGCGGCGCGACGGACAGCAGATAGCTTCGGGGCAGAGAGAACGGAAGCAGAGCCGGGCTTCTCCTTCGTGTGGTCGTCCCGGGGAATCCGGTCGCCTTTCGACAACACACATCGCGCCCGGGTGGGCTTGCCGGTTCAGATTCCGGGTGGGAGCGTTTTCACAGCCGGTCCTGCAACGTCCGGTAATCGGTCTTGCCGGTGCCGAGCTGGGGGATCTCGTCCACCTTCCTGACGCGCTGGATGTTGTGCAGCCCGGAGAGCCCGGCGTCGCGGACCGCCCGATTCGCCTCTTCGCGAGAGATATCCAGCGTGGTCACCAGCACCAGTTCCGGGCGGCCTTCCCCGCCCCCGGTCGACAGCACCGCCACCTGCGGATCGCCGGTGGATTCGACGTCGAACCGGTCGCGCACCGCCTGCTCGATCGCCGGCAGCGAAACCATCTCCCCGCCGATTTTCTCGAACCGCTTCAGTCGTCCCTGGAAGCTCAGCACCCCCTCGGCATCCTGCTTCACCAGGTCACCGGTGTCGTACCAGGACCTGCCGTCGTACTCCACGAACGGGTCGCCGCCGACGTCGCCGATGTAGCCCTCGAACACGCTCGGCCCGCGGACCAGCAGCTTGCCCGTCTGCCCGGGCTCCACCGGTTCGCCTGTCTCGGGGTGAACCACGGCCGTCTCCACGTGAGGCAGCGGCTTGCCGATGGTAAACCGCCTGGGATCCTCCGGATCGTTCACCGAAACGATCGGCGAGCACTCCGTGATTCCGTAGCCTTCCATGACCGTGGCGTTGGGCATCGCCTCTTGCATCGTCTCGTAGGCGCGCCTGGGGCAGGCTTCGGCACCGGCCACCGCCAGCCGCACCGAACGGAGCTGGTCTTCGCCCGCCGCCCGGGCGGTGCCGGAAAGGAACGTGGGGGTGCCCACCGCCAGCGTGGCCCCGTAGGCCTCGACCACGTGGGCCACCGCGGCCGCCTCGTTGGGGTTGGGGTGATACCCCACGCGGATCGCGGCGCACAGCGGCGCCACCACGCCGACCATCAGCCCGAAGGAGTGGAAGGGTGGGAGAATGCCCAGCACCACGTCGCTGCGACGGATGTGGATCGCCTGGGCGATGTCCCGCAGATTTGCCAGAATGTTCGCATGCGTGAGCGGGACGGCCTTGGGTTGCGTCTCCGAGCCGCTGGTGAACAGCACCACCGCCTGCTCGCGGATCGGAGCATCCTGCAGGCTCTTGAGCGAGCCCCGCGATCGCAGCCAGACTCCCAGCTTGTCGCGCCAGGTCAGGGACGCGCGGATGTCTTCCAGATAGACAAAGCGGTCCTCCAGCTCGCCCAATTCGATGCCCTGGTGCCCAAGCCGGTCGATCAGCTCCCGGGAGGTCACCACGGTGTCCACCCCCACACGATCCAGCGAGGAGATAATGCTGCCCAGCCCGGCCGTCCAGTTGACCATCACCGGCGTCTTGCCGGCGAACATCGTGGCCATGTAGGTAACCGTGGCCGGCACGCCCGCCGGGAGCAGGATCCCCGC
>JBKHHV010000292.1:0-4586 GCA_046539005.1 Phycisphaerae bacterium | reverse complement strand
CAGAGCCACGCCCCGGCCGGTCGGGCTAGGCCGTGCGGTTGCGGTCGGGGGTGTGGACGCGGGGGTCGGCGGGGTCGCTGTTGTCGATGACCACGTCGGCGAGGTCCTGCGGGCTGACCAGTTCCAGGTACATCTGCTGGCCGGGCAGGTAGCGGGAGAGATACTTGCTGCGGACGGCCGACGTTCCGCCCAGGCGTCGGGCGTCGCGTCCCATCGCCCGCTGCAGGATCACGTCGGTATCGGCGTGGACGTAGATGCGGTAGTCCCAGCAGTCGTTGAGTTCGTCGCGGAGGATCATGACGCCCTCGAACAGCAGGATTGCCTCGGGCGGCGCACAGGCGGTGACATGGGCTACGTCGGCCTCGGTGGTATGATCCCGCAGGGCCGGGAGGTATCGGCCGTCGCCGTGGGGCCCCAGCGGGTCCAACAGTTTTTCCCGCACGGCCGGGTAGTTGAAGGAATCGTGGTAGTAGCCCTCGACGGAGTCTTTTCCGCGTGCGTAGCGTTCGTGCGGCGGACGGTGGAAGCCGTCGATACCCGCCCGGATCACCGCCCGGCCGTGCAGGCGGACGTACTCGGCGAGTTCGTCGGCGAGGATGGTCTTGCCGGAGGCACTGAGCCCGTCGATGGCGACGCGCACCGGATGGTCGCGCTCGATGGCGACGATGTCGGCGGCCAATTCAGCCAGAAGAAGCTCGCGGTTCATGGGGCAGGCTCGGGAGTCGCAGTCAAGGGAAGGGGACCTCTCTCACGAAATCGGCGTGCTCTTTCAGAGCACGGGGGATGTAACCGCTTCCCATGGGCACAAGAACGACCTGCGTTCCTTCACGCCGTGCGAATTTCATGGCCGGCACGAAATCCGCATCGCCACCCACAAGCAGAATCCGATCCACTAGGTTCTTTGACGCCAACCAGGCGACGTCCAGCCCGATCTTCATGTCGACCTGCTTCTGACGAAAACCGGGTTTCAGGTCGCAGGCTTGGACAGGATTGGGTGAATCCGCGTCTTTGAGCAAACGTCGCGTGGAGTTCGGCGACAACCCCAAGCCGTCAAATGACAGGTGGCCCTTGCGGAACGCCACCAAGTCGGATTCGGCAAGCTCTGACTGGAGCCTCCTGATTCTGTGGGCGGTCCGGCTGCTGGCGAAGTCGATCGTCGTCTCCGGCTGCAGAGGGTTGCTCATCTTCTTGTCCGACGGCGGACAATCGTAGTAGTAGACCCGGAACAACTCCTCCGAATCATCCACGCACCGCCTCGAGAACTCGATTACATCTGCGGCCGTTGCATGTGTGCGACCCAGGAGCGTATAGAGGCGTTTGAGCACGAATCCACCATCCAGCAGGATCGCCACCTTCTTCACGAGGAGCCCCCCTCAACAAAAATGGCCTTGGCTCGCATCAGATACGCTGCGCGAGCCAAGGCAGGATAATCATGCCGGCCTACCGGCGTTGGGATCACATTTTTATACGCAATTATCGTCATGGCCGTTCCGAAAATCAACCTGTTTTCACCAGTTTGCACTGCGCATCGCCAGCGTCTCCAGCACCCGTTGGTGCACGTCGTCGGCACTTCCGGCCGCGTCGATGACGGCGAACCGGCGGCGGTTCTCTTCTGCCTGGGAGAGGAACAGCTCCCGCACGCGGCGGTGGAAGGCGACGGCCTTGGCTTCCATGCGGTCCGGTCCGGAGCGTTTGGCCGCCCGGGCGAGACCTTCCTCGGCATCGAGGTCCAGCACGAGCGTCAGGTCCGGCCAGAGCCCGCCGACGGCGATCTCGCCCACGGCCTGGACGTCGTGGGGGTCGGCTCCGCCGGCGCCCTGGTAGGCGACGGTGGAGGAGATGTAGCGGTCGCTCAGCACGCAATGCCCACGCTGCAGGGCGGGGCGGACGATCTCGTCCACGAGCTGGGCCCGGCTGGCCATGTAGAGCATCAGCTCGCAGCGGACGCTCATTTCCGAAAGGGTCGGGTCCAGCAGGATTCCCCGCACCCGGTCGCCGATGGCGGTCCCGCCCGGGTCGCGGACGGCCTCCACGCCGAGCCCCGCCTCGCGCAGGAACTCCGCCAGCCGTCGGGTCTGGGTGCTCTTGCCCGCTCCGTCCGGGCCGTCGATGACGACAAACCGCCCGCCGAGTTGCTTTGCCCATTCATCCATGGCCGGACAGTATGCACCCAGCCGCCCGACCATGCAACCCGCCGCAGGCTCAGGCGCCCATCTTCTTCAGCAGGGCTTTTGCCTCTTTGGCGTAGGAGGTGCCCGGGTGTTCGGCGACGACCTTGCGGAGATACTTGACCGCCTGGCGGTTCATGCCGGCGTTGATGTAGTTCTTCGCGAGGTTCAGCCAGGTAGTGCACTGGTCCTTCGCCTTGTCGGCCCGGAGCTTCGCCACGATCTTCCCATCGCTGCGGAGTCGGTCGTAATGGGCCTTGACGGTTCGGTACCGCGTGGCGTCGGCGTACTTCTCCACGTAGGTGGCATACAGGCGGAACGCCTCGGCGTAGTCCTTTTCCTTCTCGGCGGCGTTGGCTTTGGCCTCCAGGGCGTCGGCCGCTTCATCCAGCCGGACCTGCTCCAGGACCCCCTTGATCTTCGGGTTCTCCAAAAGGGCGTTCATCTCGGCGGTCGCCTTGCGGGCGTAGACACAACCGTCCCATTTGTCCTGCAGTCGGGCGTGCAATGCCCACCGGGGCCAGCAGTCCTGCCAGAACCGCGGCAGGAAGTGTTTTCCGCACGGGTTCGCTCCTTCCCTGCATGCAGACAGACGAAGTGTGTCCTCAACAGGGTAGACGAACGAAACGCGGAAAGTTTTCAGTCGCCGTCGGTTTCCCGGGGTGTTTCGGTGGCATCGGCGACCTGCGGGGCGGTGGTGGGACCTACCGGCGTGCCGTCGGTGTGTCGCACGATGGGCTGGGGGTTCTCGGCCTCGTGGCGGACCAGGGCGGCCTCGAGTTCCTTCTTCTTCTCTTCCTCCAGCGACGACCACGCCACGCGCCCGCGGCACTTGGGGAACTTCGAGCAGCTCAGCCACGGCCCGCGTTTCCCGCGACGCATGTTCACCGGGGCTTCGCACTTGGTGCACTTGACGTCTTCCACCAGCAGCGGCGGCGGGGAGGGGTGCTTCACGAACCCCTTCTTGTCCAGGTTCACCACGCCGTCGCATTCGGGGTACTTGGGGCAGGAAAGGAACGGCCCGAACCGCCCGCGCCGAAGCAGCATCGGCTCCGAGCACTTGGGGCAGGCGATGTCGGTCACCTGCTTCTCGATCTTCTTGCCCTCGCGGTCGACGGGGTAGGTCTGCTTGCAGTCGGGGTAACCGGTACACGCCAGGTATCGCCCGTTCTTGCTGAAGCGGTAGACCATCTCCTTGCCGCATTTCTCGCAGGTGTAGTCGGAGGGTTCGGTCTCCGCCTTGGCGTGGACCATCTCTTCCTTGGCCTTCTCCAGTTTTTCGTGGAAGGGCCCGTAGAACTCCTCCAGCACCGCCACCCAGTCGGCGTCATGGTCTTCGATGCGGTCCAGCTCGTCTTCCATCCGCGCGGTGAAGCGCCGGTCGAAGATGTTGGGGAAATGCTTCACCAGTTTGTCGGTCACCACGATGCCCAGATCGGTCGGCATGAACGAGCGGTTGATCTGCTCGACGTACTTGCGGTCCTGGATGGTCTTGATGATGCTGGCGTAAGTGCTGGGTCGGCCGATGTTCTCGGCTTCCAGCGCCTTGACGAGCGACGCCTCGGTGTACCGCGGCGGCGGCTGCGTGAAATGCTGCGTCGGGTTGAGCTGCACCGGGGCCACCGGCTGCGACTCGTTGAGATCGGGCAGAATCTGGTCGCCGCTGCGGGGCATGCCCGCAACGCGCAGGTAGCCGTCGAACTTGATCTGCCGCCCCATTGCCTTGAATCGGGCCTCGCCGGCCTCGCCGCGGACCACGATGTCGGCCTCGGTGACGTTCCAGATCGCCGGGCTCATCTGGCAGGCGACAAACTGCTTCCAGATCAGTTGATACAGCTTGAACTGGTCGCTGCTGAGTGCCTTCTGCAGGTCTTCCGGGCGGCGGGAGACGTCGGTGGGCCGGACGGCCTCGTGGGCTTCCTGCGCCCGTTTGCCGGAGGTGTAGACGTTGGGTTTCTCGGGCACGTAGGGATCGCCGTACTTCTCGCCGATGAAGCCGCGGGCCATCTTGATCGCATCGCCGGAAAGGTGTCGGCTGTCGGTTCGCATGTAGGTAATGAGGCCCACCTGTCCCTCACCGGGGATCTCGATGCCCTCGTAGAGTTGCTGGGCGACCCGCATGGTCCGCGAGGCGCTGAAACGCAGTCGGACCGAGGCGGCCTGCTGCAGCGTGGAGGTAATCAACGGGGCCGGCGGACGCGACTTGCTCTCCCGCTGGCGAAGGTTCTCCACCGTGTAGTCCGGCGGGGTGCTGCTGTCGTCCGCCAGGCGGCCGGCTACGTGTCCGACGATGTTGACCAGGTTTTTCGCCGGTCCTTTGCCCTTGGGGTCTTCGGTGCGCTGCTCGTCGTCCACTACCAGCCCCACCGCCCGGGCGACGGCCAGGGCGTCTTCGGCGCTGTCGGGGCTGAACCGCTT
>JBKHHV010000291.1:0-4592 GCA_046539005.1 Phycisphaerae bacterium | reverse complement strand
CTGCCTGGTCCTGGACTTCGGCGGCAACATCCTGCGGCACGGCCCGGTCGATGCACTGCAGATTCAGGACCGAGCGCCCGGTGGTGGCGAAGCGCCCGCGAAGGAATGCCCCGAGTGTCAGGCGGTGATCCACGCCGCCTATCGCCGCATCGGCCATCGGGGGGAATCCACCAACCCTCAACGCCCTCGCCAATTCCAGACCCGTTACGGATTCCGCCAAATGCCACCGGGTCGCCTTGGCGTTCAGCGCTGTTCGAGGCCGCACGGGTGTCGGAGGCACCCGTGGCACCGAGTAGAGGCGCGGGAAGGGTTACCCGCACGATCCGCTTTCCGTGGGGCTGAGCCTATCCGAGTGTCTGGAGCAGGTAGGTCACGCAGCCCACGGCCACGACGGTGGCGAACAGCAGGGCGATGACGCTGCGGATGTTGATGCCGCCTTTTCCTTTCTTCTGCTGTTCTTTCTCCTTACTCCGCCAGCGGATGGCGATGATCGTCAGGGTGGCTGCCAGGGTCGCGAAGAGCAGGTTCATCCAGAACGTGTAGTCGATCTTGAAGTGGGCGACCTCCTGGACCTTGCGGGACGACTCGGGCGTCAGGCCGGTGAGGGCAAACACGAGGTTCAGCAGCAGCGCGGTGATGACGATGCTGACGTACATGATCCCCGCAATGTACAGCGCCACCCGCCAGCCGTAGTACTTGGCGTTGATGTGTACCAGCGGCGGGACCATGAGGTCGGAGTAGATGAAGCCCATGATGCCCGCGAACAGCACGCCCCCGGCGTTGAGCACCGTCGCCAGCGGAATGTTGCCCATCGAGCCGATGAACGTCGCGGCCGCCACGAACGGGGCGACCAGCGCGTTTTCCACCGCGACCAAGATGCTCACCCACGTTCCGCCGTCCTGGCCATACTCGGCAAGAAACAGGCTCTGCCAGAACTCCGCCGGAACCAGAACGGCCATGAACCCGGCGATGGTGAAGCCGATGACGATATCCTTCCAGACCATCTTCCACTCGTCCACGAAGGTACACGCCACCATGCACCAGCCCTTCTTTGACTTCATGCGCTTCCAGGGATCGAAGTCATCCTGCTCGGCCGACGCCTGCTGTTCCACACGCTCGCGGGCGGCGTCCATCCACTTCTTGGGGTAGGTCAGGCGGATCAGCGTGGAAGAAATGGCGATCAGCACCAGCCCCCCCACGATCTCGGCTGCGAGATACTGCCAGCCCAGGAACACCAGGATCAGGATCCCCAACTCGATCACGAGGTTGGTGGAAGCGAACATGAACGCGACGGCCGCCACGAAATGGGCCCCCTTGAGCACCAGGGCCCGCGCGGTCGCCAGCGCCGCAAAGGAACAACTGCTGGAGATGCTGCCGAACAGCGTGCTCAGTCCGATGGTCTTCGCGTCGGCTCCGCCCATGTGCCTAGTCAGCCTCGCCTTGGGTACGAACGTCTGGATCATCGCGCTGATCGCATAGCCCAGCACGAACGCCCACCCGGCCTTCCAGAAGAAACCCGCAGCCGTCTTGGCCGACTCGCCGTACAACTGCCAGAACTGTTCCATGTCTTCCACTCCGCATGAGTTGAGTTCTGCTTCACGTCCATTCTATAGGGAGACGGCTCGGGGAGGAGAAAGGACAGACGGAGGCAGGTGGGGTGGGGAGAACACTCCGACCCGGCAGGAGCGCGACGCTCCCACCGGGCCGGTGTTTCCGCGTTCTGGGCCTGCTTGGGGGCCCGAGAGCGATATGTCAGGCACGGCCTAGACCGCGAAGTACTTGGCCTGGGGGTGGTGGGCGATGATCGCCGAGGTCGATTGCTCGGGAACCATCTCCATCGTCTCGGTCAGCGTCACGCCGATCTGCTCGGGCTTGAGCAGTTCGAAGACGATCTTGTGGGCGTCGAGGTCCGGACAGGCGGGGTACCCGAAGCCGTAGCGCGAGCCTGTGTACTGCTGGGCGGCATAGCCCAGGATGTCCCCGGGCGTTTCCTCGGCGATGCGGAGTTCCTTGCGGATCACCTCGTGCCAGTACTCGGCCAGGGCGTCGGTTACCTCGACGCTGAAGGCGTGCATCATGACGTAATCGTGGTATTCGTCGCCCTCGAACAGCTCGCGCGTCGCCTCGGAGATGCGGTCGCCCACGCTGACCACGAACAGGGCGCACAGATCCTCACCCTTCTCTTCCGGACGATAGAAATCGGCGATGCACAGATGCGGCGGGTCGGCCTGGCGGGGGAAGGCGAATTCATGCTCGCGGCCGTCGTGTTTGACGATCACCGAATCGCCCCGCGCGTTGCAGCGGAAGTAGCCGTACGCCACCTTGGGGGTCAGCAGGTTCTCCTCGATGGTGCGGCGTTTGAGTTCCTCGTAGATCGGGTAGACCTTCGTGGAGATCAACTCCTCGTACTCCTCGCGCGACATCTTGCCCCGGCGATAGCCCCACTGGCCGCGGAACAGCGCCTGCTCGTTGACGTAGGGGAACACGTCCCGCGGGTCGATGTCGGTCACGTGGCGGGCGCCTTCGAAGGGCAGGGCGGGCACGTCGCCCTCGTGGGAGACTTCCAGGTCCTTGCGCCCGGGCTTGTTGCGGGCGACCTCGGCCGAGGTGTCGTAGGTGGTGGCTTCCAGCGTGCCCTCGTCGAATTCGTTCATCGCCCGCAGCCCGGCGAAAGCGTCGGGACAGTACACCACCGGCCTGTCATAGCCCGGCACACAGTCCTGGGCGACGAACTTCTGCGTCAGCGCCGCACCGCCCAGCAGGATCGGCTGGGTCAGCCCGGCCGAGCGGAACTGGTCCATGTTCTCCTTCATGATGATCGCCGATTTCACCAGCAGGCCCGAGAGCCCGATCACGTCCACCGCGTGCTCGCGTGCCTTCTCGACGATGGTCTCGGCGGGGACCTTGGTGCCGATGTTGTATACCTGGTAGCCGTTGTTGGAGAGGATGATGTCCACGAGGTTCTTGCCGATATCGTGCACGTCGCCCTGCACCGTCGCCAGCAGCACCCGGGTTCCGCGGGTGTCCTCGGAGCGGTCCATGTAGGGCTCCAGCAGGTCGACGGTTTTCTTCATCACCTCCGCCGACTGCAGCACGAACGGCAGCAGCATGTCCCCGCGGCCGAACAGTTCGCCCACGTGTCGCATCGCGGGTACCAGCACTTCGTTGATGATTCCGGTGGCGGTGTGCCGCTGCAGCAGGATGTGGACCAGGTCGTCGAGGTCTTCCTTGTCGCCGGTGACGACCTTCCGCGTGAGTTGCTGCTCGGCGACGCCCTGGGGTCCGCCGGTGTCGTCCTGCTCGGTGTCGCTCTTGTCGGCGAAGTGGTCGATCAGTGCCATCAGCGGGCTCTGCCCGTCCTCGCGAGGCTGATTGTAGATCAGGTGCAGCGCCATCTCGCGATCGACGGTGTCGATGGACGACAGCGGCATGATCTTGGCGACGTCGACGATGGCGGCATCCAGCCCGGCTTCGACCGCCTCGTGCAGGAACACGCTGTTGAGCACCCGTCGGGCAGCCGGTTTGAGCCCGAAAGAGATGTTGCTGAGCCCCAGCACAGTGTGCACGCCGGGCAGTTCCTTCTTGATGCGGCGAATGCCTTCCAAGGTCTCCATGCCCGCGGTGCGCAGGCTCTCGTCGCCCGAGGCGATGGTAAACGTCAGCGGGTCGAAGAGGATGTCGCTCGGCCGCAGGCCATACGTGCCCACCGCCAGGTCGTGGATCTGCCTGGCGGTTTGGAGCTTCTCCTCGGCGGTCATGGCCATGCCCTTCTCGTGGATGGTCAGGGCGACCACGCCGGCGCCGTATTTCCTGGCGGCGGTGCAGATCCGCCCGAGGTTCTTCCCGCCGTCCTCGAGGTTGATGGAGTTGACCAGGCATCGTCCGGGGTGGCGCCGCAGGCAGGCTTCGATGACTTCGGGGGTGGTCGAGTCGATCACCGTGGGGGCGGTGACCTGCTCGGCGAACAGGGCGATCATGGTGGACATGTCTTCCAGTTCGTCGCGCCCGGCGTAGGCGCAGCACAGGTCCACCGCGTGGGCACCGGCCGTCACCTGGTCCATGCCGATGCGGAGGCAGCTCTGGTAGTCGTCGGCCAGCAGAAGCTCGCGGTACTTCCTCGACCCGTTGGTATTGGCCCGCTCGCCGATCATCAGCGGGGGGATTTCCTGGCGGATTTCGACGGCCTGGTAGCCCGAGGAGAGGCTGGGGGCGAACTCCGCCTGCCGTGCGGCCGGGCGGACGTCGCGGAGTTCCTCGGCGAGCATGCGGATGTGCTCTGGCAGGGTTCCGCAGCAGCCGCCGACGATGCTGACGCCCTGCTCCTGCACGAAGGACCGGGCGGCCTTGGCGAAGCGCTCCGGGCCAAGGGGGTAGCAGGTCCGACCGTTGACCACTTCGGGCATGCCGGCGTTGGGGATCGCGGAGATGCGCCCGGGCCAGTTGCGGCTGAGGTAGTGTACGTAGGACGCCATCCGCTCCGGTCCGGTGGCGCAGTTAAGCCCCAGCGAGAACAGGTCGAAGGGTTCC
The DNA here is from genome assembly GCA_046539005.1 of Phycisphaerae bacterium. GTDB lineage: Bacteria > Planctomycetota > Phycisphaerae > SM23-33 > SM23-33 > CAZFPT01. The sequence goes on along the minus strand of JBKHHV010000291.1, from coordinate 65 downwards.
AGCGTGGCCACCGCCGCGGCGATGTCTGCCCCGACCAGCATGGTCCCGGTGGTTTCGATGGTCAC
>JBKHHV010000046.1:0-16863 GCA_046539005.1 Phycisphaerae bacterium | reverse complement strand
GCGGAACCACTTCTCCCGAACCTTCCCGAACAACGCGATGTCCACCCAGCCCTCTTCGCCGCAGACACTGGCGCAGATGGCAATGGCGATCATGTCCGCAAGCTTGTGACGCTTGCCGCGAGCTTTCCGAGGGTCTTCCATGTCGTTGAAAAAGCGCAGTGCGCCCCGCGAGATATTGGCATCCATGCCGACATCCTTTCCTCTCAGAGACTCAAGATTGTCTCTGCGCGGCCACGCAGCGTTCCAGACACGAAACTATCCACAATCAGAAGCTGGCGCAAGTATCTTTTTCTGCGAATATGTAAGACGCGACAGCCAAAGAAGGACTTTGCAATTGCCCTGCGCCAACGGCTTGTAGAGATGCCGGCTTTGTGGTACTCCTGGCAGGATGGGATGGTGCGGCTGGCTCATTCTGGGGGCTGCTGGGGGAGCGGCCCTGGCGGCATTGGTGGCTTCGCGGATCACCCGGCGGGTGTTCCGGGACGCCCAGCGCCTGCGCCGTCGCGCCCACGGACAGGAGCACCTGGCGGAGATCGGCAAGCTGGTCGGCGGGTTGGCCCACGAAATCAAGAACCCGCTCTCCACCATCAACCTGAACCTCAAGCTGCTCACAGAGGATCTCGCCGACCATGAAGACGAAGACCACGTGCGGCTGCGGCGGCGACTGCTGCGCGTCGGCGAGGAGGTCGACCGCCTGCGGAGCATTCTGGACGACTTCCTGCGATTCGCCGGGAAGGTCGAACTGCAACTGCACCGCGTGGACATGCGCGACCTGGTGAGCGAACTGGTCGACTTTTTCTCCCCCCAGGCCGACGCCGCACGCGTGGTGCTGCGGACCTCCTTCCCCGATGAGCCGGTGCCCTGCCGCGTGGATGCCAACCTCATCAAGCAGGCGGTGCTGAACCTGCTGATCAACGCCGTGCAGGCGATGGCCGAGGGCGGCGAACTGATGGTCCACATCCGTCGCGAGGGCTCCAGCGGGATCATTGAGGTCGTCGACACCGGCCCGGGCATGCCTCCGAACGTACGGGAGAAGGTGTTCGACATCTACTACTCCACCAAGAAAGGCGGCAGCGGGTTGGGCCTGCCCACCACGCGGCGGATCATCCACGAGCACAACGGCAAGCTGCACCTGGAAACCGAGCCCCGCTGCGGCACCAAGTTCACCATCGCCCTGCCCCTGGCCGAAGAATCGTGAACATCCCCTTCGCCGGCTTCGACGATCTGCCCCGCCTCGCTCCCCAGACCGACGGCTTCCCGCCGGCCGACGTCCCGGCCGCGTTGAGCGACGCCCTGGCATCACTCGCCCTGAACCCCGGGGAGGAACTGACCGTCCTGGTCAACGACCCCCAGCGACACACCGCCACCGGCACCGTGCTGGCCGCACTGGCCGGGAGCGTCGCCCCCGCGCGGACGCGCATTCTCGTGGCGACCGGTACGCACCGCTTCGAGTCGGGCGACCGGGCCGGCTTCGAGCGGACGATTGCAGGCCACCGGAGTTACCGCCAGATCGCCTGGCACGACGCGTCGGCCGACGGTCTCAAGCCGCTGGGCCCCTGCCGCAGCGCCGCGACCCCTTCGGCCGAAAGCCGCTGGCGGGTTCACCCGTGGTTGATCGGGGGCGGGAAGCTGCTGGCGATCGGCAGCGTGGAGCCACACTACTTCGCCGGCTTCACCGGTGCCCACAAGACCTGCACCATCGGCGTCGCCTCGCGGGCGGACATCGAAGCCAACCACGCTTTTGCCCTCTCGACCGAGGCCGGCCCGGGACGACTGGGCGGCAACCCCGTGCACGAGGGTATCGCCGCGGCCGTCATCGCCCTGGAGCAGGCAGCCCCTCTGGCATGCGTGAACCTTGTCCAGGCCGGGCCGGTGGTGCTGGCAGCGGCAGGCGGTGGCGTTCTGGAGACGCTGGAAACCGCGGCCGACTGCGCGCGCCGGGCGTTTATCCACTCCATTCCCGCACCGGTCGATGGATTGGTGCTGAGCGTGGAGGGCCCGCTGTCGCGGACGTTCTACCAGGCCGACAAGGGCATCAAGAACAGTGAGCAGGCGGTGACCGATGGCGGGGCCATGGTGCTGGTCGCGGCGTGCGAGGACGGAATCGGGCAGGACCAGTTCGTGCGGTTGCTGCAGGACGCGCCGACCTGTGCCGGGGCGAAGGCCCTGGTGGCCCGGCGGAGGTACCGGCTGGGCGACCACAAGGCCGTGAAACTGCGACAACTGACCGACCCGGCCGAGCGCGGCGTGCGGGTGTGGGCGGTCTGTCCCGGGCTCGACGACGCCGACCTGAGACGGCTGGGCTTCCTGCGGGCACACAGCGTAGAAGAAGCGTTGAGCCAAGCCGGCCTTCAGCCCGGCCGCGATGCGGTCTATGGGGTCATCGACGCCGGCAATACCGTGGTGCGCGCGGGGCAACACCCGGCGTAAAACCGGGCGGCTTTCCCGCAGGCTGTTCCCAACTCTCTCAGTCGAGCCCGCCCTTGAGGGGGCGCTTGCGATTCTTGGGTTTGGAGAGGCTACCGAGATCGCGCGGCACCTCGGCCTGGCCGGCCTCGGAGAGCTGCTTGATGGACAGTGCGATCCGCCGGGCGTCTTCGTCCACGCTGAGGACCTTGGCCTTGACCAGTTCGCCCTCGCGGACGACGTCGCGCACGGACTGCACGTGCATGGGGCTCAGTTCGCTGATGTGCACCAGCCCGTCGACGCCGGGCGCCAGTTGCACGAACGCCCCGAAATCGGCGATGCGAACCACGTTGCCTTCCACGACGCTGTTCTCCGGCCAACGGACCGACGCGCCCGTCCACGGGTCGCCCTCGACCTTCTTGAGCGACAGGCTGATGCGCCGTCGCCCGGGTTCCACGCGCATCACCCGGACCTTGATGGTGTCGCCTTCCTTGACGATCTCCGAGGGATGCTTGATGTGTCGTTCGAAGGTCAACTCGCCGATGGGCACCAGCCCCTCGACCCCTTCCTCCAGTTCCACGAAGGCGCCGAAGTCGGCCAGGCGCGTCACGCGCCCGGCGATCACGCTGTCGACGGGGTACTTCAGTTCCACGCCTTCCCACGGGTCGGCCATGATCTGCTTCAGCGAGAGCCCGATCTTGTTGTTCTCGCGGTCGATGGACGTCACCGCCACGCGGATGTTCTGCCCTTCGCTGACGACGTCCTTGGGGCTGTCGACGTGCCCATGCGACATCTCCTTGACGTGCAGCAGCCCGTCGATGCCGCCGATGTCCACGAACGCGCCGTAGGGCATGATGCTCTTGACCGTGCCCTCCACCACGTCGCCTTCCTGGAGGGTCTCGAAGGTCTGCTCGGCCTTCTCGGCGGCTTCGCGTTCCTGCACGGCCCGCTGGGAGACGATCACCCGCTTCTCGCCGCGGTTGACCTCCATCACCTCGCACTTGAGCTTGCGGTTGAGGTACGGGGTCAGGTCGTCCACGCGGAAGGTCTCGATCATGCTGAAAGGCATGAACGCCTTGATGCCGTTGACCGACAGTTCCAGCCCGCCCTTGTTGAGCCCGGTGACACGGCCTTCCACGATGGCGCCCTTCTCGAGGCTGTCCCAACTGGCGGCCAACACCGCGCCCTTGCGGCTGAGCAGCACGAGCCCTTCGCCCTGGTCGTATCCTTCGACGGTGAACTCCACCGGGCTTCCTACCTCCGGCAGCGGCTCATCCTCGAACTGCGCCGCCGGCAGCAGCCCCTGGCTCTTGCCGCCAAGGTCTACGAAGATGTCGTCGCCCTGGACGGCTACCACCGTACCGCGGCGGACGCCGTCGGGCCCGACCCGCATGCTGGTGCTAGCCTGCTCGGAGGCATTTTCCTGCTCGGCCTTCTCGACCATGTCCATGATGCTCTCGTCTCCGAGGGCGGCGTCGAGTTCCTTCTGGAGTTCCTCATCGAGTTTCTGTTCGGGTCTGAACCTGTTGTCGTCGTCGAACCGCTCTACACCCGTCATAATCGCACTCGCTGCTTGTCGGGCTCCTCGCGGGAGCCCTTGGTGTCGGGGCCTGGGAGGCGGGAAATCCTTCGCCGATGTGCCGATCTCCGCGCCCAGGCGAACTGAAACTATCAGGATAGAAATCCGCTGCGGGTCCGTCAACCTCCCGCAGTCGTGTTCAGCACGTTTGAACTTGACATGAACATTCCGGGAAACGTACGCTCCCCGGCACCGTAATCGGACCGCTAACCCTCGGCATTCAGGACATTTCATATCATGCGCGTGGCGATCGTACACGAATGGCTGACCTTCTTTGCAGGCTCGGAGAAAGTACTCGCCGAGATGCTCAAGGTCTTTCCCGACGCTGACCTGTTCGCCGTGGTCGACTTCCTGCCCGACGACCAGCGCCCCCTGCTGGGCGGCAAACACGCCCGCACCACCTTCATCCAGAAGTTGCCCCGCGCCCGGGCGAAGTACCGCAGCTACCTGCCGCTGATGCCCCTGGCGATCGAACAGCTCGACGTTACCGGCTACGACCTGGTCATCAGCAACTCCCACGCCGTCGCCAAGGGGGTGTTGACCGCCCCGCACCAACTTCACGTCTGCCTGTGCCATTCGCCCATCCGCTACGCATGGGACCTGCAGCACCAGTACCTGCGCGGGGCCGGGCTCGACCGTGGAATCAAGGGCATGCTCGCCAAGACCATGCTGCACTACATCCGCCAGTGGGATGCCCGCACTGCCAACGGCGTCGACCGCTTCATCGCCATATCCCAGTTCGTCGCCGGGCGCATCGCCAAAGCCTACCGACGGGAATCAACGCTTCTGCCCTCGCCCATCGAGGTTGCGAAGTTCCCCCTGCAGACCCGCAAAGGCTCCCACTACCTCGCGGCCTCGCGGATGGTGCCCTACAAACGCATGGACATGATCGTGCGGGCGTTCCGGCAGATGCCCCACCTGCACCTGCGAGTGGCCGGGGACGGACCCCACGCCCCTGCCGTGCGCCGCGAGGCGAAGGGCGCCGCAAACATCGAGTTTCTCGGCGTGCTGTCCGACGAACGACTCGCGGAGGAAATGGGACAGGCCGGCGGCTTCGTCTTCGCCGCGGTGGAGGACTTCGGGCTTATGCCCCTGGAGGCGATGGCCACCGGCACCCCGGTAATCGCCCTCAACGCCGGGGGCACGCGCGAGACGGTCTTGCCCGGCAAGACCGGCGTACTCTACGACCAGCAGACGCCCGAATCGCTGATCGCCGCGGTCGAGGAATTCCAACGGCAGCGCGACCGGTTCCGGCCGGCCGACGTCCGCGCCCAAGCCGAGAGATTCGACATCGCTCCCTGGCGGGAGAAATTCCGCGCCCTGGTGATGGAGGCGTGGGAGAGCTTTCGCCCGGACGGCCGAGGCTGAAGCGCCCCTCCCCAACTGCGGGCACTACTTGCCCCGTTGCAGGCCCTTCTCGCGTGTGTCCTTCCCCGGAGGCACCGGGTCGTACCCCCCTTTGCACAGCGGGTTGCACCGCAGAATCCGCCACAGCCCCAGCCCCCCGCCACGAACCGCCCCGTGGGTTTTCACCGCCTCGATGAAGTAGCGGCTGCAAGTCGGCTGAAAGCGGCAATGACGGCCGACGATAGGCGACAGCGTTACCTGGTAGAGACGCACCAGCAGGATCAGCACCCGCGCCGGGACGCCGCGGACTCTTCGCCACGTTGTCTTCGCGGCGTTCATTGTTCGGGCTCTTCCTGGCGCGGCAGCCGGTGTTCGAGCCGCGGGAGCAGCTTGCGGAGGCTTTGCCCCACGCCGTCGACGGTGATTTCCCGGCCCGCGCGGGGAAGAATGACCAGGTCCCACCCGTCGGAAAGGTCCGGGCGCGCCAGTCGGAAGGCCTCGCGGCAGATGCGTTTGAGCCGGTTGCGTTTCACCGCGTTCCCGTGGCGTTTGGAGACGGCCACGCCGCAACGGGTGGGCTGCCCGGTCTCGCGCCGGACGCCCTGGAGGCTGATGCGATTGTCGACCACGCGGGCGCCCTGTTCGAACGCGCGCGAGATCTCCGGCCGCCGGCGCAGCCGCAGGCGACGGTTCAGACGGTATTTCTTCTGTGGCGAGGGCTTGTCCATCGGGCGTATTCTACGCCCGGCGGCGCCGCATGCCACCGGAAAGGTCAATGCCTTGACCCGCCGCGGTCCGATAGGTACATACATACCTACCTTATTTGAAGGCTTAGCAGGGAGAGGCGCATGTCGAAGCGAGCAGTAACGGGCATTCTGGTCCTGGCCGGCTGGATGATGGCGTGCGGCTGCGACGGGATGGGAACGGCCGGCACAGGCGTGAACACCGACGCGGCGATCGACCATTACGTGCAGGCCCAGATTCACCGCGAGCGGGACAACTCCGACGCGGCGCTGGACGCTCTGGGCAAGGCGATCCGCGACGACCCGACCCTGGCGGTCGCCCACGAGAGCATGGGCGACATCTACCGCAAGCGCGAAAGCTACAAGCTCGCCGCCCGCAGCTACGAAGAGTCCTGCCGCATCAACCCCTACGGGTTCCGCCAGCATTACAACCTGGGGGTGACCTACCAGTATCTCGCCGACGCCGCCGAGTCGCTCAAGGAAATGCAGGCCAACATCCGCAAGGCCGTGGACGTCTACCTGCGGGCGATCACCATCGACCCCAGTGACTTCGATGCGAACATCAACCTCAGCGCCTGCTACTACCAGCTTGGTCGTTACGCCCAGGCCGAGCAGTACTGCAAGCGAGCCCTGGAACTGAAGCCCGGTTCGGCGTCGGCCTACAGCAACCTCGGCACCATCTACGACGCCCAGGGACGCCCCTACAAGGCGATCAGCGCCTACAAGACCGCACTGGAAACCGACAGCAGCATCCCCCGTCTGCGGTTGAACCTCGGCTCCACCTACATGCGCCAGGGCACCGCCAAGTCGCTGAACACGGCGATCGATCTGTTCGGCGAGGCCGCGGACCGCAACCCGCGGGACGCCGCCCCGCACGAGTTGATGGGCCTGAGCTACTTCTACCTGCGGGACTACGACAAGAGCCTCGCCGCCTACGAGCGCGCCCTGAAGCGCGACCCGAACAGCGCGGCCGCCCATCGCGGAGTGGGCGTGGCGCTAATGAGCCTGTACGTCAAGACCAAGGACACGGCCCTGCGGGACCGGGCCCTGAAGGCATGGCATCGATCTCTGGAGATCGACGACCGCCAGCCCAAGCTCATCCGCCTGATCCGCGAGTTCTCGCCGAAGGTGACCGCCCCCGAAATCGGCAGTTGAGCGCTCCTCTGCACGCCGTCCTCGAACCGGCACGGGGCACTCGTTACAATGGGATCGACAGTCCATCCCACTGACGCGAGGCCCGAATGATCGGCATCACAAAGCTCTACTGCGGAACCGTGCACCCCAGCGACGTGTTGCGATACGGCCGCGGGCCGCGGAAACTCCCCAGCAAGCTGCTGCAGTTCGCCCCCGAGAAGAAGCCCATCGTCGTGTGGAACTGCACCCGGATGTGCAACCTCCGCTGCCGCCATTGCTACAGCGCCGCCTGCGCGGAGCCGGCCGACGACGAGATGTCTACCGGCGAAGCCAAGGCAATGATCGACGACTTGGCGGCCTTCGGCGTCCCGGTGCTGCTGTTCTCCGGCGGAGAGCCCCTCATGCGGCCGGACATCATGGAACTGATCTCCCACGCGCGGTCTACGGGCCTCCGGACCGTGCTCAGCAGCAACGGAACGTTGATCGATGCCCACGTCGCAGCGCGGCTCGCCGACGTGGGGCTCCACTATGCGGGCATCTCGCTGGACGGGCTGGAAGCCACCAACGACGCCTTCCGCGGAGTCCCCGGGGCCTTCGCCCGGACGCTGCAGGGAATCCGCCGCTGCCGCGAGATGGGCGTGAAGACCGGGCTGCGGCTCACGCTCAACCGCCGCAACGTCGCCGAGCTTCCGGCGATTTTCGACCTGATCGAGGCCGAGGAGATTCCGCGCGTGTGTTTCTACCACCTGGTCGGCACCGGCCGGGCCGAAGACCTCGGCGGGGATCACCTGCCCCACGCCCGGACCCGCGCGGCGCTGGACCTGATGATGGACCGCACCGCCGACCTGCTGGCGCGAGGCCGACAGGTTGAGGTGCTTACAGTAGACAACCACGCCGACGGCCCGTACGTCTACCTGCGCCTGCTGCAGGAGGACCCTGCCCGGGCGGCCGAGGCGATGGAACTGCTGAAGATGAACGCGGGCAACTCCACCGGCATCGGGATCGGCTGCGTGAGCTGGAACGGCGACGTCCTGCCCGATCAGTTCTGGCGATGGCGGGTGCTGGGCAACGTGCGGAACTGCCGCTTCAGCGAAATCTGGAGCGACCCGCAGCAGCCGCTGCTGCGCAAGCTCCGCAACCGCAAGCAGCACCTGCGATGCCGCTGTCTGCGGTGCCGGTTCCTGGATGTCTGCAACGGCAACTTCCGGGCCCGCGCCGAGGCCGCCACCGGCGACCCCTGGGGCGAAGACCCCGCCTGCTACCTGACCGATGCCGAAATTGCCCTGCCCGCAGGCGAGCCCGCCGGCGAGGAGGCGCCCTCGTGACCGCTTCGCACCCGACAGCCCCCCCGCCGCTGCGGATCGTCTTCTGGGAGAGCACCACCCGCTGCAATCTCTCCTGTGTCCACTGCCGTCGATTGGAAGACGGCTCCCGATCGCCCGACGAACTGACCACCGACGAGGTCCGCAGCGTCATCGACTCGGCGGCCGAGCTGGGCAAACCGATCTTCATCTTCTCCGGCGGCGAGCCGCTGATGCGCGATGACTGGGAAGCCCTGGCAGCCCACGCAACGCAGAAAGCCCTGCCAACCGCCTTGGCGACCAACGGAACGATGGTCGACGCCGACATGGCCGGACGGATCGCCGCGGCCGGTTTCCGGCGGGTTTCGGTCAGTTTCGACGGGGCCGATCCCGCCACCCACGACGCCTTCCGCGGCGTGGAGGGCGCCTTCGACGCCGCCCGAACCGGGGCGCTGCACCTTCGCGCCGCCTCGGTCCCCACGCAGGTCAACGCCACCATCGCCGCCCACAACGACGGGCAGTTGGATGATCTGCTGGCTCTTACCCGGTCGCTGGGGGCGGTGGCGCTGCACCTGTTCCTGCTGGTGCCGGTCGGGTGTGGCGTGAAGATCGGCCCGACCCACCAGTTGCCGCCCGAGCGGTACGAGGCCGTCCTGGAGTGGGTGCTCGACCGCCAGGCGCAGACGGACATCGAGGTGCGGGCGACCTGTGCACCGCATTACTACCGGCTGGCGGCGCGGCGGGGGCGCGACGTGACCCGCTCCCGCGGCTGTCTGGGGGGCGTGGCGGTGGCATTCGTGTCTCACACCGGGGAGGTCTTCCCCTGCGGGTACCTGCCGGTGCGATGCGGATCGGTGCGGGAACAGACGCTGGCGGATGTCTGGCGGGAGTCGACCGTCTTTGCCGACCTGCGCGACCCGGACCGGCTGACCGGCAAGTGCGGACGCTGCGGATATCGGACCCTCTGCGGCGGCTGCCGTGCCCGGGCGTACGCGGCCACCGGCGATTACCTCTCCGAAGAGCCGGCCTGCGTGTACCGTCCCGGGGGCTAGGGACCTGGGGACAACCATCTCCCGACGACCAGAACAAGCCCTTTCGCGGCGAGTGGACGTTGGGCCCCGACTGCTCCCTGAGCCGGGCAGGCAGTCGGGCTTCAGCCGATTTCCAGCACGGCCGTTCCGTCCACGCGGTCGTGCTTGATGTCCTGCAACCCCCGGTTGGCTTCCTCCAGCGGGTAGGTGGTCGTCCGCGGGCGGATGGGAATCTCGGCCGCCTCGGCGAGCAGTTCCCGCCCGTCCTCGCGCGTGTTGGCGGTCACCGACCGCAGTTCGCGCTCATAGAACAGGCATTCCTCGTAGTCCATCTCGGGCACGGGGGTCATGTAGATACCCGCCAGCGACAGCGTACCGCCCTTGGCGAGACGTTTCATCGCCGGGGGCACCAGCTTGCCGACCGGCGCGAAGATAATCGCCGACTCCACGTCCACAGGCATGTCGGCTGCGTCGTCACCGGCCCATTCGGCGCCCATCTCGCGGGCGAGCTGCTGGTGAGACTCCCCTCGGGTCACCACGTATACCCTCATGTCCCGGTGCCGGGCGATCTGCATGATCACGTGGGCACTGGAGCCAAAACCGTATATGCCCAGCGTCCCGCCGTCGCGCGGCCTGCTTCGCTTGAACGACCGGTACCCCACGATCCCCGCGCACAGCAGCGGCGTGGCCTCCACGTCGCTGAAGGTCTCGGGCAACTCATACACGAAGTCCTCCGGGGCCACCGCATACTCGGCAAAGCCCCCGTCGGCGTGGTAACCGGTGAACCGCTGGCTTTCGCAGAGATTCTCGCGGCCGCTCTTGCAGAAGCGGCACTCCCCGCAGGTATGCCGCAGCCATGCCACGCCCACGCGGGTGCCTTCGGCGATGCGCGAACAGCCCGGGCCGAGCTTGTCCACCACGCCGACGACCTGGTGGCCGGGGATCAACGGAAGCTTCTGGCTGGGCAATTCACCCTCGATTACGTGCAGGTCGGTGCGGCAGAGCCCGCAGGCCTTGACGCGCAGGCGCAACTCGCCGGGGCCCGGCTCGGGGGTGGGTACGTCCACGAATTCCAGCGGCGAGGTGTCGATATCTGCGATTTCCTGCAGTTGCATCGCTTTCATGATGCTTCCTTTCCGTTCCGGTATCATCGTACTCACCGGACGAAACCGAACAAGTCGTTCCGTTGCCGCGTTCCGGAATGTATGATGGTGCTCAGCATGGGGGAGGGAGCAGGAAATTGACGCAGGACTTCAGTGATCTTTCGCGCGACGAACTCATTGCCCGCCTCCGGGCCGTGGAAGCCGAACCCCGCCCCACAGGTTCTGACCGGCATCTGAACGCCGAGCAGTTCCGCAGGTACTACGAGCGGATCCACATGGGCGTGCTCATCCAGGACCGCAGCGGGCGAATTCGCCACGCCAACCACGTCGCCTGCCGGATCATGGGCCGATCGCTGGAAGAACTGCTCGGGGCGACATCGCATGACTCCAGGTGGCAGATGGTGGATGAGAACGGCCGCCCTGTGGGCACGGAGGAGCACCCCTCGATGGTCACGCTGCGCACAGGCGAGCCGGTCCGCGGCGTGGTGCGCGGGCTTCTGGACAGCTCGGAGAACGGGACGCGCTGGCTGCTCATCCACACCGAGCCGCTGATGGATGACTCGACCGGCGCGGTGCAGGAGGTGCTGGTCAGTTTCAGCGACATCACCGCCCAGAAGCAGTCGGAGAAGGCCCTGGAGCGCAGCCGCCAGCGGCTGCAGATTGCCCTCGACGCAGCCGGAGCGGGGCTTTGGGTGTGCGACGTGCAGAGGCGGTTCGCCCAGGTCGACGCCCGCGCATGGCAGATTCTGGGGCTCGAAGACAGCCAGTCCAACATGCCGTTCGACGAGTATTACTCCCGCTGGTCCAATCGGCTGCACCCCGACGACCGCGATTCCGCCCAGAGCCGGGGCTGGGAAACGCTGGAGACTGGCCAACCGTACGAAGTGGACTACCGCGTGGGCGACGACGCCAACGGATGGCGCTGGGTGCACTCGGCCGCCCGGCTGGTGCGCGACAAGGACGGCCACCCGCATTTCCTGGTGGGGCTGCTGTTCGACGTCACCGACCGGCGCCGCCAGCAGGAGGCCCTGGCCGCCGGTGAAGAGAAGTACCGCCTGGTCGCCGAGAACACCACAGACTGCATCTGGCAGATGCGCCTGGACGAGACCTACCTGTACATCAACCCCGCCTGCGAGCGGATTTTCGGCTATACGACCCGGGAGTACATGCAGACCCGCATGGAAGACCACTACCAGCCCGGGGAGCTTGCACGGGTGCGCCGGTTCGCGCAGAAACTGCTGGAGGAGCGCAACACCGAGCCGTTCGACTTCGAGACCGTCCTTCACCACAAGGACGGAACGCCCGTTCCCGTGGAGGTTACCGGGCGGCTCATCCTCGACCAGCACGGGGAGCCCCTGCGGTTCCAGGGCGTCACGCGGGACATCTCGGCCCGCAAGGCCGCCGAGGAGGAACGCCACAAGCTCGAAGCCCAGGTGCAGCACGCCCAGAAACTGGAGAGCCTTGGCGTACTGGCGGGGGGAATCGCCCACGATTTCAACAACCTGCTGATGGGCATATTGGGCAACGCCGATCTGGCGATGGCCGAGTTGTCGCCGCTGTCGCCGGCACGGCAGAGCGTGGAGGAAATTGAGAAAGCCTCGCGCCACGCCGCCGATCTGTGCCGACAGATGCTCGCCTACTCCGGGCGCGGGCAGTTCGTGATCGAACCGATCGACCTCTCGGAACTGGTGCACGAGATGGCCCACATGCTGGAAGTCTCCATCACCAAGAATGCCGTGCTGCGGTACGACTTCGCCACGGCCCTGCCGGCCGTGCGGGCCGACGCCACGCAGATACGCCAGATCGTCATGAACCTGATCACCAACGCCTCGGAGGCGATCAAGGACCGCAGCGGGGTGGTCTCGCTGGCGACCGGCGCGATGTACTGCGATCGCGAGTACCTGGAGACCACCTTCTCGGACCTGGAACTGGCGCCGGGGCTCTATGTGACGCTGGAAGTCTCCGACACCGGCTGCGGGATGAACGCCGAGACGGTGGCGAGGGTCTTCGACCCGTTCTTCAGCACCAAGTTCACCGGTCGCGGGCTGGGACTGGCGGCCGTGCTGGGAATCGTCCGAAGCCACCACGGAGCGGTGAAGGTTTACTCCGAGCCTGATAAGGGGACCACGTTCAAGGTGCTGCTGCCGGCGGTGGAAGAACCGGCCCCCGCGCCGGCCGACCACAAGCCAGCCTGCGATACCTGGCGGCCGGGCGGAACGGTCCTGTTGGCCGATGACGAGGAGACGGTTCGCGCGGTCGGGCGTCGCATGCTGGAGAAGTTGGGTTTCGACGTCATCACCGCAGGCAACGGACGCGAGGCGGTGGACGTCTTCCGTCGGCGACGCGAAGAAATGGACGCGATCATCCTGGACCTCACCATGCCGGGGCTCACCGGCGAGGAAGCCTTCCGCGAACTGCGGAGACTCAAGGCGGCCGTGCCGGTGCTGATGTCCAGCGGGTACAACGAACATGAGGTAACCCAGCGGTTCGTGGGCAAAGGCCTGGCGGGCTTCATCCAGAAGCCCTACCACCTCGACCAACTCCACGACCGCCTGCGTGCGGCCATGGAACCGCCCTCGCAGTAGCAGCTTTCTTAACCCCTCTTACTGCGTTGCATTATCGGGGCTTACGACCGGACGCGGGCATAGAAAAAGCCCCGCCGGGGAAGCCCCGGGCGGGGCGCTGGACTGGGGATCAAGGATTCGAACCTTGACTAACTGATCCAGAGTCAGTCGTGCTGCCGTTACACTAATCCCCAGTGGGGATCCGGGACTCGTTGCCCGGTTCGCAAATCAGTTTACAGATCGCCGCAGTCAAGTCAAGCCTTTTGGACAAGCCGGCGTTCGGGTCGAAAAAAAGGGCCCGGAAGGCCGGGCCCGATGCAGCTTTTCAGCAAGGCTCCTGCAGTCGAAAAGGCTTACGCAGCCGCAACCGATCCCGCCGAGTCCCGGAAGGTCCCGACGGACTGTGTGTCGAATTCCATCCCGACGCGGAACCTGCTCTTGTCTTTGAAGCAGCGAACCACGGTGGCGTAGATGTTCCGTCTTCCGCTATGGTCGCTGAGAGGCAGGCAGAGCACCACCCGCTGGCCGGGGTAGAAGGAGCGTTCGGTGTACACGCCCATCCCGCTCCGTGAGATGTCGCACATGCGGAGCGAATCCACCACGTCTCCCCCGTCGGGATCCAGGCGGATCCCCTGCAGCGTCATTTCCAGACGCGTCCGCGGGTGCCGGCGTCGCTCCATACTCTGATGGTGTGATTGCATTTCACATCTCCCGAACCGTCGTCACCCTCACATCGGACGGGACTTACGGGCTCTTGAGTATCGGGCGAATTTTTGCCCGCCCGGGCGGTCCCGGCGTACAATGTCTCCCATGACCGACCCGGCCCCCAACGACGGACTTGTCATACTGGTAGGCGCAGGCCCCGGAGACGGCGGACTGATGACCCTGGAAGGCGCACGGTGGCTCAGTATCGCCGACGCGGTGGTTTACGACCGCCTCGCCGGGGACGAAGTGCTCCAACTGCTCGACGAAGACGCTCAGCGGATCTACGTGGGCAAACTGCCGGGCGAGCATTCCATGGAGCAGGAGCAGATCAACGCCCTCCTGATCGACCTCGCCCGCAACGGCAAGCTGGTAGTCCGTCTCAAGGGCGGCGACCCGCTGGTGTTCGGCCGCGGGGGCGAAGAGGCGCTGGCCCTCAGTGAAGCCGGCGTGGATTTCCGCATCGTCCCGGGCATTACCGCCGCGGTCGCGGCGGCCTCGCTGGCGGGCGTGCCGCTGACCCACCGCGGACTCGCCTCCAGTGCAGCGTTCGTGACCGGGCACGAAGACCCCGCCAAGGAGGAAAGCTCGCTGAACTTCCAGGCACTCGCCGCCCTCGATACGCTGGTGTTCTACATGGGGGTGGGCAAGCTGCCCGGTATCGCGGAGAAACTGATCGCCGCCGGTCGCGACCCGTCCACGCCGGCCGTGGTCGTGCAGGACGTCGCCCTGCCGACGCAGCGGAGCATCGCGGCGACGCTGGGCACCGTCGCCGAAGAAGCCGCCCGCGCGGGCGTTCGTCCGCCGGCCGTGGTGATCGTCGGGCAGGTCGCCTCGCTTCAGCCGAAACTGGACTGGCGCTCGCAGTTGCCGCTGACCGGCCGAACGGTGCTGGTGACCCGGTCGACGGAGCAGGCGACGGTGATGACGGTCATGCTCCAGCAGGCCGGGGCGAGGGTCATCGAGGCGCCGGCGATTCGCATCGAGCCGCCCGCCGAGTGGGACGAGGTCGACGAAGCTTTGTGCAATCTCGACCGGTACGACTGGATGGTGTTCACCTCCGCCAACGGGGTTCGCCACTTCGCCCGCCGGCTGACCGACATCGGGCTCGATGCCCGCTGCCTGGGGCGCTGCCGGATCGCCGCGGTGGGGCCCAGCACTGCCGACGCCCTCCACCAGCGAATGCTCACCCCCGACCTGGTCCCCGAAACCTACACCACCGAGGCGTTGGGGCGGGCGATGGTCTGTGAGGACGTCGAGCCGGGGGACCGCGTGCTGCTGCTGCGGGCGGACCTGGCCTCACCGGCGCTGCCGAAGATTCTCCTCCAGGCCGGCGCCGTGGTCGATGACGTAACCATCTACCGCACGATGCGCCCCCGCCGGATGCCCGCCGAGGCAGTCGATGCCCTGCGCGAGGGAAGCGTGGACTGGCTGACGCTGTGCTCGGGCTCCTCGGCGGAGAATTTCGTCGCTCTCGCCCGCGAGGCCGAGGTGGACCTCCATGAGGTATCCATCGCCGCGATCGGCCCGGTCACCGCCCAGACTCTGCACCGGGTGGGCCTGGAGGCCACGCTCATCGCCTCCAGTCACACCATCGAGGGGCTGGTGGCGGCCTTGGTCAACGCCACCGGCCAGGGCGTTGATTCCCGCGCCCCGGGCGGCTAGGATACGCGTTTTCCCGCCCCACGTGACGTTGGGGGCGGATCGACGCGAACCCCTGCAGGAAGCGGAAGATCACCATGGGCATGACGATTACCGAGAAGCTGCTGGCCAGTCACGCCGGCAAGTCGAGTGTGGCTCCGGGCGAGAATATCTGGTGCGACGTGGACGTGCTGATGACCCACGACGTGTGCGGACCCGGCTCCATCGGCGTCTTCGAGGAGCACTTCGGCAAGGACGCGAAGGTCTGGGATCCCGACCGCGTCGTGATCATGCCGGATCACTACATCTTCACCGCCGACGTCAAGGCTCACCGCAACATCGACATTCTCCGTGACTTCGCGAAACGCCAGGGCATCCGCTTCTTCTACGACCCGGAGTTCATTCCCCCCGGGCTCGGCGAGGAGATTCCCTCGCCCTACGACGACCCCCGCAGCACCAGCTACGCAGGCGTCTGCCATGCCGCCCTGCCGGAGAAAGGCCACACCCGCCCCGGCGAATTGCTGCTGGGCACCGACAGCCATACCTGCACCGCCGGGGCCTTCGGGCAGTTCGCCTCGGGCATCGGCAACACCGACGCCGGGTTCGTGATGGGCACCGGCAAGCTGTGGCTCAAGGTGCCGCCCACGCTGAAGTTCGTGTGGAACGGGCAACTGCCCTCCTACTGCACCGCCAAGGACATCATCCTGCACGTGATCGGCGAGATCGGCTTCGACGGGGCCACCTACAAGGCGATGGAATGGGACGGCGAGGCGATCTTCTCGCTGGGCATGGACGAGCGTTGCACGATCTGCAACATGGCCATCGAGGCCGGCGGGAAGAACGGCGTGATCCCTGCCGACCAGATCACCGAAGCCTACGTCCGCGAGCACGCCCGCCAGGGCGCCCCGGGCTACCACATCATCCGTTCCGACGACAACGCCGATTACGAGATGTACCGCGAGTTCGACGCCTCGAAGCTCGAACCTACCGTCGCGCAACCGCACGACCCCGGTAACCGCGCCACCGCCCGGGAAATCGCCAACGTGCAGATCGACCGCGCGTACATCGGCTCCTGCACCGGCGGAAAGACCACCGATTTCCTCGCGGCCGCCAAGGTCCTCCACGGCCAGACCGTGAAGGTCGACACCTTCGTGGTTCCGGCCACGCCGGAGATCGACGCGAACCTGGACGTGCTGCGGGTCGGGGGCAAGACGCTGCGGGAGGTCTTTGCCGACGCCGGCTGCCGGATCGGTCCGGCGAGCTGCGCCGCCTGCCTGGGCGGACCGCAGGACACCTTCGGGCGTGCGAACGA
>JBKHHV010000290.1:0-4637 GCA_046539005.1 Phycisphaerae bacterium | reverse complement strand
GATGCGCGTCGCGCTTCGCCAGATGAACAGCCCCGCCAGCACACCCAATACGCCCATGGTGCCGGCCAGGCCATACTCCCGCGCCATCGAGGCGATGCCCCGCCGGTCGGTCAGCCCGAGGTGGTATTCGTCGAACACCACGCGGCGAGGGGCGCCCAGAAGCTCGGCGATCTGCCCGACATCCGGCCGATCGGCCAGGGCCCGGTTGGTCAGGAAGTGGCTCGACCCGACCAGCACGATCTGCCCCTTGCCCAGCGGGCGGCGCACGGCGTAGGCTTCGTTCGGCCGGCCTGAAATCGCCTGCCACCGGCCGTTGGGGTCAAACACGTAGTGTCCTTGCCCGGGGTGTGAGAAGGCCGGTTCGGTCGGCGACTGTTGCCTGTGGTGGTACCAGAACTCCACGCGATTGCGATAGCGGGCGGCCGGCGGGTCGCCAGGCAGCCATTCCAGCCCACGGGTCGGCAGTTCGTTCCTGCTGACGATCGGTTCGTCCGAGCCACGGGTGTCTATGCCGTAGATCTCGACCGGTGAACGGGTGTCCAGCGCCACCAGCAGCCGTCCGCCCTCTCGGACGAATCGGCCCAGGGCGTCCCTTCTCTTCAGTATCTCGTTGGGGTCCAATATCGCCAGCGACTCTATCAGTTGGCCCGGTCCGCCGGCGTACACAAGCGTGGTGCCCTCGGTGGGCAGTTCGTCGGTCAACGGTTCATAGTGACGGCCGACCTGCACGCCGGTGCGTTCCAGCGCCTCGGCGAGTGCCCGCGTACCGTTGGGGTCCGACCGCAGCGAGGAGTAGGCCGGGTACACCTTCCCGCCCTGGATGCCCAGAATCGCCAGCCACAGCGTCCCGGCCACGAACACGCCCCCCAGCATCACCGCCGAGACGATCAGGATGCCCCGTCGTCCGTTCATGCCCTGCGTACCTCCCCGCACCGGAGGTGCATTTGGTCCAGCGTCCCGAGAGTGACCTCGTGGTGCCCGTACCAGCTTCGCTCGAAGGTGGCGATGCTCCAATCCAGGGCGTCGTGCACGTTCGTAAGCGGCCGCCCACGGCGGAGAAGCTCGCGATGATACTCGCGGTTGGACTTATGCCTCGCCAGCACGATCAGTTCCTGTTTGGCCAGGTGGGCCAGCTCGGCAAGAAACACCGCCCGCAGCGCCAGACGCAGTTCGCCTTCGCCGCGGAGTCGCTCGGCCATTTCCAGCCATTCGTCCTCGGGCAGCGCATCGGCCTGTACACTTTCGTCCGACACGTTGACCGGTTCATCGGCCGACGGGGCTTCCGGCTCGGCCGCCTCCTGGCGGCGCATTGACTTGACGGCAAAGACAATCGCGCCGGCCACCGCCAGCGTCGCCAGCACATAGGTGAGGATTGTCAGCAACCCCGTGACCGTATCGCCGGTCTCCTTCGCTGTCCGCGCCTGGTTGTCGGATGCAGGCTGCGGGTCCACCAGGTCGTCGTTGTCGTCTCTTTCCCAGAACTCGTCCCACCATTTCTGGAAGTCTCGTTTCTTCTGGTTCAGCCAGTCATCGACATCGTCCATGAACGTCCGCTCCCCGTCTTCCTGGGGTGGGACGCGCCAACCGTACTTTCGTTGCTGGAGCACCTCGTCCAGGGCCTTCTCCAGGCGGCGGGTTTCGGCATCGGTGGGTTGTGCCTGGGCGGGGCAGGGCGAGGGCGAGCCGATCGCCAGCAGCACGCCCAGCAGGACGGCCGCGGCGGAGACCGTCCGCCGGTTGGCGACTCGCCGAAGGGCGGCCAGCAGGTCGGCCCCGGAGCTTTGGGCGTCGCTGTCGAACCCTCGCAGGGCGAACACCGCCTTGCTCAGCGGATCCACCAGCAGGAAGGCGATCGCCGCGGAGAACCCCAGCCAGGTTGCGGAGGATTCCCAGGGGGTGCGGGAAAGCACGGTGTCCACGCCCAGCATCAGCCTCAGCAGCCACGGCAGCACCGCCCCCATCATCTGCAGGTTCAGCATCACCACGCCCCACAGCAGGGGCAGGATCATTCCTGTCAGCACCGCTACCGAGCCCTTCCGGGCCCACGCCAGGCGGGCGGCGTCCCGCAGGGCGCTTCGCAGCGACCGTCGGCCGTCCAGCCTGCCGGTGAGGTACTGGCAGAACGGGTAGATGACGATCAGCGGCAGGACAAACACGGCCCCGACCAGCAGCAGGCACGTCGCCAGCAGGTGTCCCAGCGCCGTCTGCCCGAGCCAGCGCAGCGACCTGCCCGGGGGCGTCTCGGCCGGTTGGGCATCGCCCAACGCCAGGCGAAGGTCGCGCATGAAGGCGCCCTGCCAAAGCTTCATCCACACCATCGCCAACGCCAGCAGCAGCGAGCCGGCCGCCCGGTCGCCGCCGGATATGCTCGCGTAGGCGAAGAAGGTCCAGAAGGTCATCGCCCCCAGCACCATCGGCAGCGTGCCGATGTAGTACTTCGCCAGCGGGGCCACCCCCGTCGACCGCAGCAGCGCTACGGCGTCCTCGGCCTGGGTGACCGCTTCGGAGGCCCATCGGCTGACGGCCCGCATCTCAGCCGCCCCTTTCCGCGAAGTTCCGCAACCAGAAGCCGACCATCCGCGTAAGCCCGACTCCGGCGTAGTACATCAGGACCCACAGACCCAGAAGTCCCAGCAGCAATTGCAGCAGCGCCGCCGGGGCTTGGACGACGCTTCCGGAGGGGGCGGTTTCCGGCTCGGCCGGCTCGGTGATCGCCCGAAGGCACGCCGAGCAGATGACCCGTCCTTCGTGCTCGGTAACACATTCGCGGCAGAAGAACCGGCCGCACTCCGGACAGCGCGCGGCCGCCTCGCGCTGGGGGTGGTTGTGACAGCGTGTCTGCCAGGTTTCGGCCATGGCTCAGGCCTCCTCCGGCGGGGGCGGGAACGAAGCGGTTTCTTCTCCGGATTCGCGGGGCGTCTCCTGCGTGGATGCCTCGACGGTGTTCGCGCCCGGCCGCAGGGGCGGGATGTAATGTCGGCGGTAGGTTGTCAGCCCCACCAGTCCGGGCACGCTTACCGCAAAAGCCACCACCGCCAGGCAGGCGAACAGGTTGCGCATGAGCAGCGATACTTCCAGGAGCGAACCCGCCATCAGCCACAGCGTCGAGGTGGTGCCCAGCATCAGGCACAGCACGATGGACAGTCTCACCGAGGTGCGGATGCTGACCGGGATGGTCGCCTTTCGGTTGGCGCCACCGCCGAACAGACCCGTCAGCACGGCGATTCCGCAGCAGATCACCACGACCGGCAGGGTCAAAGTCTTCTCGCCGGTCCACGCCAGCAGCAGGCACAGCATGCCGGCCGTCGCGGTCCCACCCAAGGTGACGGCGTGCATGCCGGGGTCGTAAACGGCAGGACTTACCGCCCTCTGCTGTCGCAGATCCAGCGAAGCGATCCGGTCGTTGGCGGCGTAGGCTTCGGGGGCATGGTCGGGGATCTCCTCGGGGGCAGGGGAGGTGTCCTGCGCGCGGCGTGCCCTGGCCTCGATGAGTTCCAGCGCCCGCAGGGCCGCCCTCTCGTGCGCCAGCGAGCGGAGGGGAATATCCTCCACCGCGGTGCGAAGCATTACCATGCACGATCGCCCATCCAGGCCCCACACCAGCCAGATCAGCCCCAGCAACGTTCCCAGAACGGCCACCGAAACGACCGACATGTCCAGTACCAGCCAGTTGACCGCCAGCAGCGCCAGAAGCCCGGCCATCAGCACCGAGAACCCCAGCCCCAGCGGCGAACGGGTCATCTGCAGCGACTGGATGTCGGCGTAGCGCACCCGGCGGTACCGCTCGAAGCAGTACTCGCGGCTGACGACCAGCAGGTGGTTTACGCCGAGGTACAGCGAGCTGTGCTCGGCGAGGGTGAACCAACGCCGGGCGGGCAGCTTCTCGTATTGTTCCGGATCGATGCTCATCTCAGTCGAGGTGTATGTCCCGGAAGATCAGGTTGTCCATCCACCACCGCTCGCCCCGCATCACGAAAAGCCACAGGAGAATCTGGAGCAGTGCCAGCAGAATCGTCACCACCCGCTTGAGCCCCGGGCTGCCGAACGCCTTACCGGGCTTCCGCCAGGTCCATACCGCCACGAACAACGCCGCCGGGGCCGTGACGATCCACATGTACCAGAAGCAGAACCCCAGCAGCAACGGTGCACCGGCCATCAGGAACGCGATGTCCTCGTAGAGCAGGCGCTGGGACTCCAGGTCGACCACGTCGTTCTGGCCGCTGCGGGCTCCTTCCAGGCAGGCCGGACACAGGTGCCCGCCGTCCACTTCCAGGTCGCACAGCCGACAGACGAAACGCCCGCAATGCTCGCAGGGGCGTTCGGCCCGTCGGTCGGGGTGGTAGAAGCAGCCGGCACTGTCGGAGTCCACCAGCGGCTGTCCGCGGTCGCCGGGTTCGGTGCCCTCGACCAGCGCCGGCAGCACCCAGGTGAGCATCGTCTGCCCGCATCGGCCGCATCGCACGGCTCGGCCGTTGAGCCAGTGAGTCGGGGGCACTTCGGCCCGGCAGTTGGGACATGTCAGCAGCGGATGTTCAGGCAATGCGCTCCTCCTTGCGGATCACCCGGGTCTGGGCAAGGAAGTCGTGCAGGGCGCGGTGCTCGGGGTCGACCAGGATCAGCAGTAAGCCGATCCCGCC
>JBKHHV010000045.1:0-16971 GCA_046539005.1 Phycisphaerae bacterium | reverse complement strand
TGCTAAATCCAAAGACTACCCGAGCCGGGATGGCTCACTTCATAGCTTCTCCTTGGCAATCGGGTAGGCGGTACCGCGTACTGTCTATTAACACGAGCGGGGCTGAAGGTGTCACGCATTTTCTGCGGCCCCGCGGTCCGGCCCTGAGCGGCCAAAACCCGATCCCCGTGACGGCAGAGCAATATACTGATGTCCAGACGCACACCAGTGCAAAAGGAGTGACCATGAACGCTTTACTGGCCAGTCGGGACATGTTGCCTGAGACTCTGCATTTCCTCAACCTCGGATGGTGGATTATCCATGTGGTCGCCATCGTGGTAGTCGGTGCTGTCGGCTATGCCTTGGGCAGGAAGAATGCCGCAAAGAAAGGCTCGGGAGCATCGCAGGGCGAGGCATGACCGCCTGGAAGCAGGCTGCAGACTGCAAGGCCTGAGAGGTAACAGCGAGACGTAGAAAGGAGCAAGCAATGTCCTCCGAGGAATCTCTGTCTTCGGACCAGATTGAGCACTTCCGTCGGAAGTTGCTGGAACGCCGCAACGAGATCACAAGCGACCTGGAAGGGCTCGCCGAGGAGTCCGCCCAGGGCATCAAAGCCCCGCCGCCGGGCGCGGCGTCCTCGGACCTGCCCACGCACACCGCCGAGGCGGCCACCGACGAACGCTCCAAGAAGAAACCCCTCCGGCTCGGCGAGCACGAGCGGGACATGGTGCAGGCGATCGACGAGGCGTTGGAGCGGATACGCGAAGGCAATTACGGTCTGTGCCTGATGGACCAGGAACCGATCTCCCCACGACGCCTGGAGGCCAAGCCCTGGGCACGGTACTGCCTGAAGCACGCCGAGGCCCAGCACGGCTGACCGGCGCCGAAGCCCGCAAGCCAGTCAATACAGCAGAAAGGAAGCATCCCAATGCATCTCAGAGAACTTCAGTTCAGCGGATATTTCGAGAACCAGGACGCCGAGACGGCCGAGCGGCTGCAGATCGTCGTGCCCGAAGACGACCTGGAGGCCGAACTTCTGGCGTGGACCCTGCTGTCGCACCCGCGGACGGTCGAGGGCGACCCGTCGCGGCAGGGCTACGTATTCCAATACGAATTAGGCGAGCAGTTGGACCGCGGCGTGTTCGCCCTGAAAGTCAGCGGCCGAGACGCCTCGGGCATGGAGCACGCAGCCGAGATCGCCGCGGCACTGGTGGTTCGCGGTCCGGTGAACGAGGAGACCTTCCGCACGTTCGCCCCGCACTGGCTGCTCAGCGAGTCGGTGAACTTTCGGCCGTTGCAGGGCATGAGCGAAGAGCAGTACCACGGTGCGGCCTTCGGGCACCTTCGATTCGAGGGCTCGGGGTACCTGCCGCAT
The DNA here is from genome assembly GCA_046539005.1 of Phycisphaerae bacterium. GTDB lineage: Bacteria > Planctomycetota > Phycisphaerae > SM23-33 > SM23-33 > CAZFPT01. Next base: position 15,617 of record JBKHHV010000045.1, on the reverse strand, counting down.
CGCCGACTGATCGGCGCGACGGTGTAGAACGCCTCGCTACACCAGCGCCTTGGCCGTAGACCACCGGCCCCATGCTGTGATGCTTCCGGGCATGATGGGCAATCGCCAGCAGCTTCTCGTCATCCGGGCTTGGCTCGCCGGCCGAGAGGAACATCACGTTCGGCCGGAAGAACGCGCCTTCCAGCGCTCGGGCCGCGGAGATGGTCGCCCGGGCGAAGTCGTCATCTTCCAGGACGGCGAAGGAGGCGAACACGTCCTCCTCGCGAAACGCCGAAGAAAGCCACCCCGTTGCGGACGCCCCCGAAGGGGACTTCTGCTCAGGACTCGCCGCCGGAGGTCCCCGCCTCTCCGGTACTCTGCGGCCGCCAACGTTCGATCAGTTCCTGCAGATGGGAGCGATCGGTGAGAATCACCACGTCGTCGCCCTTCTTCAGCTTGTCTCTGTCCTCGGCAAGATGGAATTCGTCCTCACGGTACAAGAATATTGCCCGGGTCTTCTCCGGCAGGCCGAGATCGCCGATCCGGCTTCCGGCCTCCTCCTTCGAGACAATGAACGAGAAGAACCTCGCCCCCCCTTTGATGATCGTGGACAGTTCCAGGATGTCCTGGCCTTCCACCATGTCCGCGAGGTATCGGCCGATGGTTTGGTTGGGAACGATGATCTGGTCCAGTTCCAGCTTGGCGCAGACATCGGTGTACTCGGAGTTCTTGATCTTCGTGACCACCCGGGCGAACCCGAGTGTTTTTCCCGTTACCGAGGCCAGGATGTTCACCAGGTCCTCATTGGTCAGGCACATCAGCACGTCGGTCTCGCGAGGTCCCAGTTCCTCCAGGATGCTGGGGCGGCTGCCGTCGCCGTGCAGAAGACTGCAGGAGATGTCCTCCGACAGCTCGTCGATGACGCTGCGGTCCTTCTCCACCATGATGACCTCGTGGTTGCGGTCCAGAAGAAACTGGGCCGTAGTGAGCCCCAACTCCCCGGCGCCGATGATTGCGATTCTCATTGCATCTCCCTTCGTCGTCCCACCCAGGTTCGCGGATATACCAAGACCAGCAGAGCCAACACCTCCAGCCGACCCGCCAGCATGTTCACGCACAGCATTACTTTCAGGACGGCCGGGAGATCCGGCGAAACGACTCCGGTGGAAAGCCCCACCGTCCCGGTGGCGGATACCACGTCGAACAGGCTGTCCAGCGGAGGCTGCCCATACGCCAGCATCGCCCCCCACCCAACCGCGTTGCAGACCACAAACAGGGCTATCACCAGCATTGCGTCGACGGCCGTCCTGCTTTCGAGGCGGCTGCCCTGCACTCGGGTGTGGATCACCGCATGGCGAGGCGTCAGGGTGCGGCGCAGAAGTGACTGCAGGAGTCGGAACAAGATCACCGCGCGGAGGATCTTCACCCCGCCACCGGTGGAGCCGAGGCTCGCACCGATGAACATGCTGACGATGACCACCAGCTTGGCAACCGACGGCAGAGACACCATCGGCAGTGATGAGAAGCCGGTGGTCGTCTGCGCGGAAAAGCCGGTCAGTACCCCGTGACCGACCGCCTCCTGCCAGCGATGCCCGCCGGATGCCAGCAGGGCGGCCACCAGCGCCGCCGAGGACACCACCGACAGAACAAGAAGCATGTGGGACTCATGGTCGCCCAGCCATTTCCGCCATCGGCCGTGGGCGAGGTAGTAGTAGAGCGTAAGGCAGATGGCACCGGAGAAACTCACCCCGATCACGACCATTCGCTGCAGCCAGGTGTTCAGCCCGCAGAGACTCATCTGCAGGCTGGAGAAGCCGCCCGTGGAGACGGCCGTGAAAGTATGCAGCAGAGCGGTCCACGTCCCGGTCCCGCTCAGCAGGATCAGTGCCATTCCCGCTGCGGTCAGGGCAAGATAGATCAACAGGACCCCTCGGGCGTGGGCACGGATGCCGCCAATGATGTCCTCGTCGCGGATCTCGCCGGCCGCCAACCGTCGCATGGTGACCTGGTGGCGGGTGAGAATCGCCAAGCTCAGCACGACGATACCCAGCCCGCCGTACCATTGCATCCAGGCCCGCAGGAAGTAGAACGCCGCCGGCCGATCCGCCACGACTGCCAGCGTGGTCAACCCGGTGGTGGTCACACCCGAGACGGTCTCGAACAGTGCATCGACCGGGGCCAGTCCGAACGCTGTCATCGGCCAGGTCATCACCAGCGGCGAAAGCAGGAACGCCAGCGCCGAGAGCGTGATGGCTTCGTTTCGCTGTAACTCCCGCGGTGCAGGAATCCGCATCAGCAGCCAGCCCGCCATCGTCAGTACGACCACCGTAAGTACCGACCGCAGGACGAAGGCGTAGCTGCCCGTTACCGCGCCCACGAAGACCGGGGGCAGCATGAGGACCGCCTGGATCAGGCACAACTGCCCGAGGTAGCGTGCCATCACGCGGCCACGGACAGCATACGCCAGGGCACGGAATCTTGATGTCTCGGCCATGGTTCTACCGAATGCTAGCGGGCAGTCGGTGCCGGGCCGAGGGGAACGGCGGGGTTCGCATTCACGCCGGGCATTCGGCGGCGGTCAAACTACGCCTCCGGCCAGAGGCTTGCCAGCTCCGGTTGCAGCGACTGCTTGATTTTCTCCACCTCGCCGTTGCTGAGGTGCCGGCTGAGCAGGAACAGCGTTCCCTCGATCGCCTGGTTGGGGTCGATCTCCGGGTGTCCCGACAGCTCGTCGGCGACGGCCTGGACGAACTCGTCGCGACTGCGGATCCTGCTTGGCTGGTAGGAGGGTTTCCAGCCGTCGAAGTAGAGTCCGCGGATTACCAGCGGCAACTGTGCGCTGATGTGGGCACTCTTATCCACGGGCATGCGGTCCCGCAGGACGTGCAGGACGGCCCGTACCATCTGCCAGGCCTTTCCCTCGTCCTGGCGGCCGGTGTGCTCCATGAACTCCGAAAGCCACTCGTGCGCTTTTTGTGTGCTTGCCTGCAAAGGTCTCAGTTGCCCCATGGGTGTCTCCTTCCAGTTGGGTTGGTGCGATGCGTCACGTTCCGATGTGTCTCAATCCGGCTCGCGCCTCATTCTATTTCCTGGCCAACGCCGCAATGCAGACAACTGGTCGGTCGGCGATATTTCGGGGAATCTCCCACGCTTTCTGATACATCTTCCCACTTCAGAATAGGAGTCGCTGCGAGGGGGAGCGAATCGGCCCTCCACTACAATGCCACCGGAGCCGGACGAGACACTCGCCGGCTGAAACGCTGAGAACCCCAGGAAAGGAGACATCCCATGTCCGTAGCCAAGGTTATTGAGATCACGGCCCAGTCCGATCAGAGCTTCGAAGATGCCATCAACCAAGGCATCGGCCGCGCTGCCAAGAAGGTCGACAACGTCCAGTCGGCGTGGATCAAGGAACAGAAAGTCGACGTCAAGGACGGGAAAGTCAGCGCCTATCGCGTGGACATGAAGGTCACATTCCTGCTCAACGAGTAACATCGCCCTTCGCCGGGAAGGAGAACCACGACCGACCGAGTGACGCCCAAGCAGTTAACCCGCCAGAACAGACGGATCCTGCCCGGGCAAGCAACAGGAACGGAAGCAGAGGACTGCCATGAAAGCCATCATCATCACCGCCGACGGTGTGGAAGACAGCGAGTTCTTCTACCCGTACTACCGGCTCAAGGAAGAAGGAATCGAGGTCACCGTCGCCGCCCCCGATGGAGAAAACGTCACCGGCAAGCACGGGTATTCGGTGGAGGTCAATGCCGACCTCAACGACGTACAGCCCGATGAGTACGACCTGCTGGTGATTCCCGGCGGAACGGGCCCCGAGAAGGTCCGCCTCAACGAAAACGCCATCCGGCTCACCCGCCAGATGGTCCAGGCCGACAAGACCGTCGCCGCCATCTGCCACGGGGCGCAGGTTCTGATCTCCGCCGGCGTGGTGGAAGGACGCCAGGCGACCTGCTGGCAGGGTGTAAAGGATGACCTGATCGCGGCCGGTGCCGAATATGCTGACCGGGAAGTCGTCGTGGACGGTTCGCTGATCACCAGTCGTTGCCCGTCCGACCTGCCGGCCTTCTCCCGCGAGATATTCAGCTCCATCGCAGCTCACGCAAGGACGTAACTCCAAAGAGCAACGGGTTCGTTTCAACGGCCCTGCCAGCGCGGCGGTTCCCGGCTTCCGTCGCGCTGTCTTTACGCGCTACTCCCCGGATGGCGCAAATCATGAGTGATGCAGGGCTCACCGATACACTTCCGGTAGAGACCGTCGGCCGACTGCAGGGCGGTGTCCGCGTGGTCGGCCTTTTCCGCAGACTGTTGTCACAGAGGTCGCCGACCATGCCCCAACAGAACGACAAACTGGTTCGACGCTTCGACGACGTCGATTCTGATGACACCCCCACCGTCGGGGGCAAGAACGCCTCGCTGGGGGAGATGATCAGCGAACTGCAGTCCGAGGGTGTCCGTGTGCCGCACGGCTTTGCCACCACCGCGGCCGCGTATCGAGCGTACCTGGACCACAACGACCTCACCGATCGCATCCGTGAGCAACTTTCGAAGCTGGATGAAAGCGGCAAGCAGCTTGCGGAAGTCGGCTCGGCCGTGCGGGAGATGATCCGCCAGGGGGAATTCCCTGATGACCAGGTAGACGCCATCCGCCAGGCGTACAAGGAACTCTCCGACCGCTACGACACCGACCAGGTCGACGTGGCCGTCCGCTCCAGTGCCACCGCCGAGGACCTGCCGGAGGCGAGCTTCGCCGGACAGCAGGAGACATTCCTGAACGTCACCGGCGACGATGACCTGCTGGACGCCTGCCGCCGCTGTTACGCCTCGCTGTTCACCGACCGTGCCATCAGCTACCGCCAGGAACAGGACTTCGACCACATGAAGGTCGCCCTGTCGGTCGGCGTGCAGAAAATGGTCCACGCCAGCGACGCCGGGGCGGGCGTGATGTTCACCATCGACACCGAGACCGGCTTCCCGGACGTGGTGGTCATCAACGCCGCCTGGGGGCTGGGAGAAACGGTCGTCGCCGGCACGGTCAACCCCGACGAGTACCGCGTCTTCAAGCCGCTGCTGGAGAAGGAAGGGCTCAAGCCGGTGCTCCTGCGCAGGCTCGGGGCCAAGCGGAAGCTCATCGCCGCCACCGGCGGAGAAGAGACAACCGAACAGCGAGAGACGCCGGGCGAAAAACGCAACCGGTTTGTGCTCAACGAGGAGGAAATCCTGCAGTTGGCGCGGTGGGCCGTAGTCATCGAGAAGCATTACGACAGGCCGATGGACATCGAATGGGCCAAAGACGCCGAGAGCGGCCAACTCTACATCGTGCAGGCCCGTCCCGAGACCGTCCAGTCGCAGAAGGCGGCCGCCACGCTCAAGACCTACACCCTCAAGGAGAAGGGCAAGCCGATCGTCGAGGGCACCGCCATCGGAAATGCCGTCGGTGTCGGCAAGGCGTTCGTCCTGGGAGACCCCGACGAGGCCGACCGCTTCGAGAAGGGGGGCATCCTCGTTACCGGCATGACCGACCCCGACTGGGGTCCGATTCTCGACAACGCCTCGGCCGTCGTGACCGACCACGGCGGGCGCACCAGCCATGCCGCCATCGTCAGCCGAGAGTTGGGAATCCCCGCGGTGGTCGGCACCGGTGAAGCCACCTCTGCAATCGACGACGGCAGCGACGTGACCGTTTCCTGTGCCGAGGGCGAGCAGGGCCGTGTCTACGAGGGGCAGCTCGACTACGACGAGGAGGAACTGGACCCCACCGACGTGCCCGAGACCGACACCGCCATCATGATGAACCTCGCCAGCCCCAACGCCGCCTTCCGCTGGTGGAACCTGCCATGCGACGGGATCGGCCTGGCGCGGATGGAGTTCATCATCAACAACATCATCAAGATCCATCCGCTGGCGCTGGTGCGCTTCGACGACCTCGAAGACGACGAGGCCCGCCGGCAGATCGAGCAGATGACCGCCGGGTACGACAACAAGGCCGAGTACTTCGTGGACCACCTCGCCCGGGGAATCGCCCGCATCGCCGCCTCCCAGTATCCGTCCAAGGCGATCGTGCGGCTGAGCGATTTCAAGACCAACGAATACGCCGACCTGATCGGCGGTTCGCAGTTCGAGCCCGGCGAGGCGAACCCGATGCTCGGCTTCCGCGGAGCCAGTCGTTACTACTCCGACCGCTACCGCGACGGGTTCGCCCTGGAGTGCGCCGCCATCCAGCGCGCCCGCCAGGAAATAGGCACCGATAACGTCGTGGGGATGATTCCCTTCTGCCGCACCCCCGAAGAGGCAGACCGCGTGCTGGAGGTGATGGCCGACAACGGCCTGCGCCGCGGCGAGAACGGCTTCCAGATTTACGGCATGGCCGAGATTCCCTCCAACGTGATCCTTGCCGAAGAGTTCGCCGAGCGGTTCGACGGCTTCTCCATCGGCACCAACGACCTGACCCAGCTCGTGCTGGGGGTGGACCGCGACAGCGCCGAGCTGTCCCACCTGTTCGACGCCCGCAATGACGCCGTCAAGCGGATGGTGCGGCAGCTTATCGAGCGGGCCCACGAGCACGACATACCGGTCGGGCTCTGTGGGCAGGCGCCCAGCGACCACCCCGAGTTCGCCGAGTTCCTCGTCGATGCGGGAATCGACTCGATCTCCGTGAACCCCGACAGCGTGCTGGAGGTTCGCCGTCACGTCGCCAAGGCGGAGGGCAAATGACAGGACGAACGCGACACCCAGCGACCCGCGGCACAGGTGGCGATACTGTACGTCGTCAGCGAGGGACTGATGGAGCGATTCCCCGCTTGGTCATGTTCCCGGCAGGTATGTCCGAAGCCGCGCCGATCGCCGGTCGACGACTGAATGACGGTCAGTCTGTGCCTTGACTCTACCGGGGTTCGGGCGTATCCGGCACGATGACGGTGAAGCGGCTGCCGTCGCCGGGAATACTCTCCACCTCCAGCCTGCCGCCCATCAGCTCGAGCCTCTCCCGGATGCTGAACAGCCCCAGCCCGCGCAAACCACTATCGCTCGAGAGGTCCTGAACGTCCACGCCCTTGCCTTCGTCGCGGACGGCCAGCCGCAGCGTGCCGTCATCTTTCGCCAACGAAAGATGCGCTTTGTGGACGCCGGAATGTTTGACGACGTTGAACAGCATCTCCCGGGCGGCCTTGAAAAGGAAGAACTTCAGCGCCTCGCTGGCCGGCTCGGCGTCCGGGTCCAGCGACACCTCAACGTCCAGGTCGTAACGCTGCTTCTTCTGCTCCCGCAGACCCTCCAACGCGGCCACCAGGCCACTTCGTTTCAGCGCAGGGGGGCTCAGTTCGTGCGACAGCGTGCGGGATTTCTCGATCGACTCGCCCAGCAGGGAAACCACTTCCTGCAGGAGCGGGTCGTCCTCGCCCTCGGGCAGCTTGTGGGCCAGGGAATCCAGGTGGAACCTCGCCCCCACCAGGATCTGCTGAAGGTCGTCGTGCAGGACCTCCGCGATACGGTGTCGCTCGCGATCCTCGGCCGTCGAGAGTTGCATGGCCAGTTTCTGCAGTTGCCGGGCACGTCGCTTGAGTTCCTTGTTGGCCTCTTCCAGACGTTCGGAACGTTCGAAGAGCACCTTCTCAGCCAGTTCCCGGCGGGATACCTCGGTCTGCAACTGGTTCACCGTCTGCTCCAGTTCGGCCGTCCGCTCCTTCACGCGGAGGTCCAGTTCATCGCGGCTGCTCTTCAACTCCCGCTCGAACTGCTTTCGCTGGCGGACGTCGATTCCGATCCCGATCGATCGGCCGTCCTTGAGCCGGACGTTCGCCCAGGAGACGTCCACCACCTCCCCGTTTTTGGCGGTGGTACGCAGGTCCTTCCAGCCGGGGGTGAAAGACAGCATGAACTCGCTGACTTCCTGGCGGTAGGCGGGGTCGGGATAGACCTTGCTCATGAACTTCCCGTCCAGGGTGTCCTCCACGGTCCATCCGAGGGTATCCTCCATCGCCTGGTTGAACTGGAACTGCTCCAGGTCCGGGTCCCAGATACACAGCAGTACGGGGATGTTGTCGATGATGCCCTGGAACAGCTCCTGCTGGCGGGAGAGTTGGTCCTGCATCTCCTGGACGCGCAGTAGCGAGATGCCGCGCTTGCCCAGGACGACGTCCACCTCGTCGTTCTCCAGCGCGCGGAGCACGGCCTCGGCCTGGTTCAGTCTCGCTCGCCGTTTGGCGTTCTTCTCGGTCATTGGTCGCTCTCGATGCCTATCGCCGCCAGCACCTTATCCCGGTCGCTCAGCGTGCCGATGACAACTGTCGAGGTATTGCCCCGGTCTACGATCAACGTGGGTGTCACCACGATTCCATGCTCGGCCGCCCGGGCGAAATCGGCCAGCACGTTGACCACTTCGACCTCGGCGCCCCCGGGTATGGCTTCCTCGCAGATCGCCCGCAGGTTCGCCTGCGCCTTCAGCGAGTTGGGGCGATCGCCGGCCACGTACAACGTCAGGTTCAGTTGCGAGCCTTCCGCCTGGAAGACTGCGCTCTGCTGGGGATCGGTCATCGCTCTGCCCCCTCTGCCGCCTCTGCCCCGGGAGCACCATCGAACCGCAGCCCCTCGGCGGTGATCCTGAACTCGTAGTGATCCATCGAGTGGGTTCTTCCGCGGGCCTTGACGACCACCAGCTTGCGTCGCAGCCGCCGGCCGTCGTCTTCGTATCGCAGGGAGAGGAAGCAGTCTACCAGCGACGCTTCCGGTGAGGAACAGACCTGTTCGATCGGGTCCGACTCCGTCGCCTGGCGGGTCAGCAGGCAGGTGATCCCCCTGGCCTTGCAAACCGCCAGCAGACGCACCAGAAGGTCGAACCCCGCCCGGGGCGAACCCATGCGTTCCACGGCCGAGACCGGATCGACAACCAGGTGGTCGGGCTTATATTCGTCCAGCGACACCAGGATCGACAAAAGGTGAGCCTCGACACCGGTCGACTCCGGCATCACGTCAAGGATGCTCACGGCCCCATCATCCACGCTGCCCTGCAGGTCCAGCCCGATCGCAGTGCCCTCGGCAACCAGTCCCGCGGCCGACTCTTCGAAGCTGACGTACAGAACCTTCCTGCCGTTGCGGGCGGCGCTGGCGGCGAAGGTGGAGGTCAGTGCGGTCTTGCCCACTCCACTGGGGCCGGCGATGAGAATGCTGGTCCCCTCGCCGTAGCCTCCATTCAGAATGGCGTCGAACTGCTCATTTCCGGTAGAGACACATGCGTCACGGGCTCGGCTGGTCAGGGCGGTCAAAGACACGGGCATCAGCACGATACCCCGCGAGGTGATGACATAGGGGTGCTCGTTGGCGAGGAAGCTGGAGCCTCGGTACTTCTTGACCTGCAAGCGCCAGGTTCGCACCTGGTTGGAGGTCCGCTGGTCCAGCGACAGAACGCAGTCGCCCATGTAGTCCAGGAACGGGTAGGGCCGGCACTCGGAAGATTGAGCTTTGACGGTCAGGATACTGGTCATGTGGTGGTCGGTCAGCCAGTCGTGCAGCTTGTAGAGTTCCTCCCGCTCCCGCTGGGGGTTGGCGAAGATGCGCATCAGCACGTCGATCCCGTCAAGCACCACTCGGGTGGCGCCGAGTTGGCGGCAGTGGCCTTCCAGCACCGCCAGCAGGCCGTGAATGTCGAAATCTCCGGAACGTACCGCTTTGTGGGGGATCTGGGCCGAGATGATCCGCAGCTTACCGTCGCGCTCCAGTGCGGCTACGTCCATTCCCGTCGAGGCGGCATTGGCACGAAGCTGCTCCGCCGACTCCTCAAAACCGACGAAAACCCAGGGCTCGGCCTCTGACGCCCCACGACACATGGTCTCCATCGCCAGTACGGTCTTCCCTGCACCCGGCCCCCCACTGATGATCGTAGTTCGGCCTGCAGGAAGCCCCCCGTGGAGGATTTCGTCCAGACCACGGACCCGGGTCTCGATCTTGCGGATATCTTCTGAATCGGCCCCTTGTGAGGAGCCAGACTTGTCCGGCATGCGGCAGCCCTCCCTGCAAACGGAAGTATGGCCTCAAATGTCTGACCCTGTTTTCTGGAATCCTACCCTTGAACCCTCGCAAAGGGAAGAGAATTCCCACGTTACAGAGTTCTCGCACAGGAAGGGTCGAATCCCGGTCTGCTCCCCGTTCACGGCCGTTCGGCCGATCTGGCCCGATCCGGGCCGATACAATTTCCGCACAGGCGTCGCAGTACTGTCGGCCTACCCCCAAGCCGCCGGAAACCGGGAGAAGCACATGAAGAATCCATTGATCTGCCTTGTCGCAATCGCTGTGACAGGAATATGTTGCAGCCCCATCGACCCCCCCCCAGCCCCGCGCCGGGCACCCGGCGTCTCCGGGCTCCTCCCAGGCTCCGGAGTATCGGCTTTCGGACGTGTTGGCCATCGAGGAGGGCGATCTTCCGCGAGAGCCGTCCGAAATGCGGACCGGCCGCAAGAGCGCCGACCATGAGAACATGAAGAAGCCAATGCATCCGGAAAACGATTCGGCAACAACGTTCACCTGCTCGATGCATCCGGAGGTCGTGACCGATCAGCCCGGCAGATGCCCCACGTGTGGAATGGAACTGATCCGGGTGAAGGAGGACAGCCATGAGTAAGTCGCCCCGATGGGCTCGGATTGCGGTGGTGTCGATGCTGTCGATGCTGGCCGGTTGCGACTCGCTGGACGCCCGCCCGGTCTTCGGGCAGGTGAAGCGCGACATAGCCGAGCGGACAGGGCAGCTTGTGCAATGGAACACCGGCAGTGACGAAGATGCCGCCGCCCAGGCGCGGGTGGCGCAGTTGCTGCAGGACCGCCTTACTCTCGACGAGGCCATCCAGGTGGCGATGCTCAACAACCCCCACCTCCAGGCGACTTACGAACGGCTGGGGATCGCCCAGGCGAACCTCGTGCAGGCAGGGCTGCTCAAGAACCCCATCTTCGACGCGGAAGTCAAGTTCCTGGACAATGTCTCAGGCACCAGGGCAATCGTCGAGATGGCCGTGGTCCAGGACTTTTTGGACGTGCTGATGGTCCCGCTTCGTCGTCGGCTGGCCCGGGCGCAGCTTGACGCCGTGCGATCGCAGGTGATCGGGAAGGTGCTGGACGTGGTCGCCGAGGTCCGCATCGCGTTTGTCAGCGTCCAGGCCTCCGAGCATACCCTCGCCACGCTCAGGCAGAATCTCCAGGCGACCGACGCCTCGTACGACGCGGCCCGTCGGCTCAGCAAGGCCGGCAACATCACCGACCTGGAACTGGCGAACGAGCGGGCGCTGTATGAGCGGTCGAAGCTGGCGGTCGCCTCGGCCGAGACGTCGCTGGTGGAGGCCCGCGAGCGGATGAACCGGGTGTTGGGGCTCTGGGGCGGGCGGACGACGTGGGCAATCTCGCCGGACCTCCCAAACGTTCCCGCCGAGCCCTTCGACGCCAACGGGCTGGAGAGCAAGGCCGTCGCCGCCAGCGTGGACCTGGAGGTACTCCGGGACCGCATGCGGGTGGTGGCCGCCCGGACGGGCATCGAGGCGACCGAACTGGTGTTCCCGGAACTCATGGCCGGGGCCGCCGCCGAGTACGAAGGGCCTGAAGACAAGTGGAACGCCGGACCGGCCGTTTCGGTGGCGATTCCGGTATTCGACTGGGGGCAGGCCCGCACCGCCCAGGGACGCCACCGCCTGCGGGCACTGTGGCAACAGTACGCCGCGACGGCCATCGAACTGCGGTCGGCGGTTCGCAGCGCGACGGTGCGCCTGCGCAATGCCCGCCGCCAGAGCGAGTATTACCGTCGGGTCCTGCTGCCGTTGGCCGAGAGGGTCACCTCCGAGACGCAACTGCAGTACAACGCCATGCAATTGGGCGTGTTCCAACTGCTGGCAGCCAAGCGGAACGAGATCGACCTGCGGCGGCAGTACATCGACGCCCGCCGCGATTACTGGATCGCCCGGACCGAACTGGAGCAGATCCTCGCCGGCCGCATGCTTCGCCGCTCGCAGGTGCAGGTGTCCTTGCCCGGCGGTGGAGGTGGCATGGACGAAGGGGGAGGTGGGCATTGATTCCATCCAATGCAGAACACGGAGAAGCAACCATGTGGAAGCGACTATCGCTGGCGATTGTGGTGCTGGCTTCGGCGACGGCAGGGGGGCTGGTGGTCGCCCAGGCGACGCGCCGGCAGGACTACCGGTACGACTCGCCCACGCTTGCGCCCCCCAAGGAGGCCAACCCCCCGCGCCCCTGGGCCGAGGATGCCAACGACCCCTTGCCCCCCGGCGAACCCGGAGATGATTACACCCCGGCCGTGGCGCCCAACGGGACGAAGGCGAAGTACAGGGTGATCGACGGGGTCAAGGTGTTTCACCTGACGGCCGAGCCGATCGTATGGGAGGTGGCCGAGGGGCTCACCGTGCGGACGTGGGGATACAACGGCACCGTTCCGGGCCCGCTGATCGAACTCGCCGAAGGAGACCGCGTGCGGATCTACGTGACCAACAACCTCCCGGCTCCCACCAGCGTTCACTGGCACGGGGTACTGCTTCCCTGCGGGCAGGACGGCGTGTCCGGGCTCACGCAGCCGGCGATTCAGCCGGGCGAGACCTACCGCTACGAGTTCATCTTTCCCGACTCCGGGACGTTCATGTATCACCCGCACTTCGACTCGATGACTCAGGAAGGCATGGGGCTTACGGGGATGATCCTGGTGCACGACCGCCAGAGCGACCGCGAAGAGCGACCCGACCGCGACTTCGCGATCATGCTGCACGAATGGAAGGTGGCCGCCGGTGCTTACCGACCCAATACACTGGAGATGACCGACTTCAACGTGCTGACCATGAACGGGAAAGCCATGCCCTCCACCGAACCGCTGGTGGCGAAGCTGGGCGACCGGGTCTGGATACGCTACGGCAATCTCAGCGCCATGGACCATCACCCCATCCACCTGCACGGGTACGCCTTCAAGATCATCGGGACCGACGGCGGATGGGCGCCCGACCGGAGCAAGCTGCTTCCGGAGACGACCGTCCTGGTCCAGGTCGGGTCGGCGAAGGTGATCGAATTCGTCGCCGACAACCCCGGCGATTGGCTGTTCCACTGTCACATGACCCACCACACCATGACCCAGATGGGGCACGACTTCCCCAACATGGTCGGCATGGATACCGAAGGGTTCGATGAGAAGGTCCGTAAACTCATTCCCGGTTACATGACCATGGGCACCACCGGCATGCGAGACATGACAAGGACCGGCATGCCGCTGCCGAGAAACTCCATCCCCATGCGCGGGCACAAGGGGCAGTTCGGGCGGACCGTCATGGGCTCGATGGCCAATGTGCTCAAGGTTCGTGAGAACATCGACAGCTATGAAGACCCCGGACCCTATCGATTTCCGGAGGGTACCGTCGCCCGACCCGCCACCGGGGAAGAACTGCAGGCCGACGATATCGAGGTGAAGCCGATTTCGCACGATACGATGAGGCTGTACCGTAATAGCCGTCGAGGACACCACGGAGAAGGCAAGGGGCATTCGATGCAGATGAAGGGAGACCCACGATGAGAACCGCAGGCTTCGCACTGATCACCGGGCTGGTCTTGCTGTCGGGTTGCGGGCCAAAGGCCCCGACGGTTACCACCAACGGCACCCGGGCCGTCGGGTTGCGGCAGACCGAGAACATCCGCGTGGTCTACCAGATCAAGACCGACGGCCGAAAGGACGGCGTGGGCGCCGGGCTGCATTACGTGGAGAAACTGCTGGACACCTACAACCAGATCGGCATCCCGGACAGCGCCGCCGAGGTCCGCGCCGTCTTCCATGGCGACGCCGCCTACTGGCTGCTTCGCGACGAGCCCTATTCGGCGGTCGCTGACGGTGAGCAGGTTAACCCCAACAAGCAGATCATTACCGAACTGCTCCGCCGCAACGTGCACCTGGAGATCTGCGCCCAGACGATGCAGGCCCACGGATGGAAGAAAAGGGACGTGATGGAAGGGGTACTGATCGTGGTTGGAGCGTATCCGCGAGTGATCGACCTGCAGTCGGCCGGGTTTGCCTATATCCGGTTCTGAGAAGTCCTGCTGCCCCCATCCGCAGGTGCTTGCGGAAGGCGCATGTGACCTACCAGAGCCGGGACCCGCGGCCGGGGCACGACCGCACCCACGTGAAACTGTGGCTTTCCCGGTCGGCTGACCTGGTGAACCGGGAGCCCCGCATCGAGGTGGCGCGGAACCTCAACGTCGGCGAACGCGCCATCGACCCGGCGATCGCCCGGCACGGACGGCGATGGCTCATGCCCGCGGCACCGACCTGCAGACGTGGGAGTTTCCCGGCAATCAGTAGCCGCCTTGGCGGGCACGGAACTCGCTGGGCGTCTGGCCGTAACTCTGCCGAAATGCCCGCAGGAAATGCCGGACGTCGCCGAAGCCGCACCGGGCGGACACGGTGTCCAGCCCCAGGCGCGTCTCGCAGAGCAACTTCTCGGCCCGGGCGAACTGGAGACGACGGATCTCCTGATGGGGGGAGTGTCCCAGCAGCGATCGCATCTGGCGTTCCAGCGTGCGGCGGGGAATGCCGACAGCTTCCACCACCGCAGCGACGTCGATGGGATCGCATGCGTGATCGCGGATGTAGTGCACCGCCCGCTGCAGCAGGGGGTCGTCGATGCCGATGGTCGCCGTGGAGGCCCGCGTGACCAGTCGTGACGGCGGCACCTGGATCGACCTGTGCGGCGGTGGGGTCCCGTCGATCATCTCCGTCAGCAGTTCGGCCGCCCGATAGCCCACCTCTTCGCCGGCGGTGTCCACGCTGGAGAGCGGAACGTCGGCCAGGTCGCAGACCAGCTCGGTGTTGTCCACGCCCACCACGGCCACGTCGCCCGGAACATCGAACCCCAATACGAGCGCCTCGTGTACGATGCGAAGGGCTTGGAAGTCGGTCCCCGCCAGAACCGCCAGCGGGCGAGGCAGGCTTATGAGCCAATCGGCAATCTCGGCTTTGCCGAGGTTTGGGTCGCAAATGGGGTCGAACCCCTCTGATCGTAACGTCTCGGCGAAGCCGGCCCCGCGTTCCTGGCTGTACCAGTTGCCCACCCCGGCGAAGCCGAAGTGCCGGAATCCCAGTTTCAGCAAGTGCTCGGCCGCCAGTTTGCCGACGGCCTCGTTGTCGGGGATCACGCGGGGGATGGGGCGGCCGTGTTCGGGCAGACGTGCCGAGACGTTGACCGCCGGCAGGGCGGAGTCGAGGACGAGTCGCTCGGCGTTCTCGGTGGGCAGGAATCCGATAATCCCGGCGAAGGTGCGGTCCTTGGCTTCGAGCAGGCGGGAAAGACCGCCGAGTTCAGCCCGCAGCAGCAGCGAACCGAACCTTCCGTGTTCCTGGAGAAACCGGTGAGCGCCACGGGCGGCGCGCATGGGGTGCTGGTGGGTGGTCCACAGCATCAGCAGGACCGTTTCTTGAGGCTGCCAGGTCATGGGATCGGCTTCCTTTCGGATCTCCTTTGCCCAAACGTAAACCCCGGACCGCGATAAGAAGCATACCCCCTGCAGGCAAAGAATGCCATGCAAAGGTGCGCAAAATGCCACTGGTCCTATTCGTGAAACGTGCTATCCTTTACGTCGTGGCGGAACGACCTGCCGCGCATTTCTTT
>JBKHHV010000289.1:0-4650 GCA_046539005.1 Phycisphaerae bacterium | reverse complement strand
TGAACAGGATGATGGTTGCCGCTTCCCGCAGCGAGCTGAACGCGGCGAACACCTGCGACGCCACCGCTACCAGCACGAACACGGCAAGGAAAGGCAACCACTGAACTTTGATATCGAGTCGGCCATTCAAGCCGTGAAATGTCATGCGAGGGGTCCTTTTCCGCTGGGTTTACCAAGAGGCCGCAGAATTCTAGGACCGCCGGGGGGGAAGGTTCAACTCGGAGGTGGAGCGCATGCCAAGGACCTTCCCCCGGCGGGGAGGGAAGGTCCCGGTTGTGTCATTGCCCGCGATGGGGCTTACTTATCGTTACGCACGGCTTGGCGGGCCTCTTCGCGCTTGGCGCGGCGGGCACGTTCCTTGGCCTTGCGCGGAGCGTTCTTACGGCGAGTTTCGGCCTGCTTCTCAAGCCGGCTGTCCAGTCGTTCTCTACGCTGACCCATGTCACCGTTCCTTTCGCTAGGGGGTGCAAAGACCGGGCATTATATCGTTGGCGGGCAAGCGACGCAAGCCACATTGCCGCCGCAAAAACCCGGACATGGGTTTTTGTACGATCTAGACGCACACCGGTTCGCGCCGCGGCGAGCCCTTTGCCAAGGCCCGGTCGGCCGGGGAGTCCGGCTCGTCGTCGAACAGGGGCAGTCCCTGCTCGGCGAGCCGGGAATACAGGCGGATCGCCAGTTCTTTGGCTTCGATGGCCTCTTCGACGGTTCGCGGGTCGATCCCGCATCGGCTTGGGGTACAGGCCCGGATGGAATACATGATTCACCTCCGTGTTCGCCCGCCGCTGGGCGGGGCTGTTTGTCCTACCCCTTGTCTATGCTCATCCTATACCTACCAGATATTGTATTCATTCAGACTTTACGCAATGTACGTTAAGACAGCGGGTCCTGCGCTAAGACGCCGGTGCGGCAGGTCGCAGAATGCCCCAAGCGGCGTGGGCGAGGGTTGATGCGGAACTTTGCGCCCGGGGCGGTGTCCAAAAAGAAGCACTTCATTCGAAACGTCGGAAAGGAAGCCTCATGCGAAACATGCACTATCTCGGAATTGTCGTCGTGCTCGCCGCCGGATGCGCGGCCGCGCTCGTGCACGCCCAGTCCGAAAAGACCGCCACGACCGCCAAGTCCGACGTCCGAACCATCGGCGTGCTCAATCGCGTGGACGTGTTCAACAAGTCTGCGCTGGTGGCGCAGTTCAACCGCGACGTGGACGCATGGCAGAAGCAACTGGACGCCGCCCACCAGGCCGGCGACCGGGAGCGGGCCGGCGAGATCCGCAAGGCCTACGCCAAGGCGACGGCCGAGCTGGAACCCACCTTCGACAAGCTCTTCGACAAGGCCCTCAAGACGGTCTGCAAGCGCAAGGGCATCTCCCTGGCGCTATCGGGCATCGTCCAGGTCGCCTACAGCGAGCAGGAGGTCAAGGCGGTGGACCTGACCGACGAGGTGCTGGAGGAGATGAAGAAGCTCACCCCCGCCCCCACCACACAGCCGGCGGCCGACGAGAAGAAGACCGACGACCCCAAGCCGACCAGGAAGCCCACCACCCAGCCGGATGATGGGTGGTCGTAGGGAGCGCCACCTGGGGATCATTCGGCCTGTATCTACTGACTTTGGCTTTGGTTTATCCGGCGGGGTGTCTACTCTTCCATGACGTCTGGAACCCCGCAGCCGGAAGGAACCTATGCCCGCCAACGCGAAATCCGTCATCAAGAAAGGCCTGCTCGTCCTGGGGATCTTCATGCTGGGCATGATGGCCGGCGGGGGGCTTACGTGGTACTACTTCTCCGGCGACCTGTGGCGCGAGCCGGCGCCCAAGGAGCACAAGCACACCTGGGCCGCCCCGGTGGAACTGCCCGGCGTGCCGAAACTCTACATCGTCTCGGCCGACTTCTGGCGCAGCGCCCAGCCCAACCGCGGCGGGTTCCGGCGGCTGGCCGACCTCGGCGTGCGAACCGTCATCAACGTGCGGGACGATCACCGCGACACCGAGCAGATGGCGGGGACCGGCATGGAGTTGATCCATATCCCCATGGTCACCACCGAGCCCAACCACCAGGACGTGCGGCAGTTCATCGACGCGGTGCGCGACGCCGACAAGCCCCTGCTGGTCCACTGTCACTACGGGGCCGACCGCACCGGCCTCCAGACGGCGATATACCGCATCGCCTTCCAGGGCTGGACCGTCGAGCAGGCCTTGGCCGAGATGACCCGCGGCGGGTTCGGCTTCCACGGAATCTACGAGGAAATCCCGGCCTTCCTCCGCTCACTGGACGCCGGGAAGCTCCGCACCCTCGCCCGCGGGGAACCGCTGGACGCCAACGCCACCCTGGCGAAGTAGCCCCCGCCGCCTCGCGAAGGCCAACGCAGCGAGCTTTGGATTTCCTTCGGTATTCATATCGCCCGGTGACGTTATACAACAGGCAGCACCACTTGCCGACACGTCGAGAACCCCGATACCGGAGTACCGACGGCCCAACGCGCGATGGGCCGAGGGAGAGTATCATGCGATACGGTCTCTGCATTGCCGTCCTGTACACTGTCGTCGCAGCCGCCTTCGCCGAAGACGCCAATACCACGCCGGGCTACCCGCAGTGGCGCGGCCCCGAGGGCAGCGGCACCTCCATCGACTGCGGGGTAAAGCTGGTGGACTCCTGGGACAAGGCCCGGCTGATGTGGGCCTCCGAGCAGCGCAATCCCCTGCCGGTCACCTGGTCCCGCAGCACCCTGAACCCCCGGCGGCTGGTGGGCAACGGCGGCTTCGGGGCACCGATCTACCACGACGGGCGCGTGTACGTGGCCGCCTACGAGCCAAACGGCCCCATCGCCGAAACGCTTGCCGCCCGCGTGCGGTCCGACGCACCGGACATCTGCAAGCGCATCAGCGCCGACGACGTGCTCTATTGCCTGGACGCCCAGGACGGCACGCTGCTGTGGAAAGCCAGCTTTCCCTACGGGATGAACATGGCAGGCCACACCCACAGCGGGCACTACATTCCCAGCATTCACAACGGGCGGGCGTACTGGGTCGGCACCATCGGGCAACTCTACTGCGTGGACGCCCGCACAGGCAAGAAACTGTGGCACGTGCCGCTGGACGGCGGGGCCAAGCAGGCCCAGCAGTATCGCAGACGCTGCCTGGAGAAGAAGCAGTACCCCCGCGGGGGGTGGCGGGCGATCGAGGACGCCTGCGAGGAAATGCAACCCGACGCCGTCTCCATGCGCAGGGAAATCGGCCTGGAGGGCAGCCGCGGCTGGGGCTGGGACAGCCCGGTCATCGCGGCCGGGGAAGTCGTGGTGACCAACACCCCCGGGCGGGCGCTGGTGGCGTTTGATGCCCGCACGGGCGAGCGTCGCTGGTACCGCCGCAACGCAGCCACCGCCACCACCGCGCCGGCCGTGTGGAAGCACAAGGGCAAGGCGTACGTGATCGGCGTGGGCGGCGAGGGCATCTCCTGCACCGAGGCCGACACCGGCAAGCAACTGTGGGGCAGCCGCCTGGGCGGCTCCGGTGCCTATGCCGGATATACCCCGCCGATCCGGGGTGACATCCTGGTCTGCCTGGGTGCCGACGACGAAGGCGACACCAAGCGAGGGTCCTGGGCGGCGTTCCGGCTGACGCTGGAAGGGCCCCAGCGCCTCTGGCGATTGCGAAAGCCGTTCCGCTGCACCTACGAGAGCCCGGTGATCTATCGCGGGCACCTGTGGACGGTCCTCCGCGAGCCGCGCCGCTGGACCGACGAGCAGTGGGACTGGTTGCAGGAGCAGGCCCCCCACGCCTTTACCGACAAGCATCGCAAGAGCCACAACCTGCGAAACATGATCGCCGCGGTCAACCTGGAGACGGGCAAGGTCTCCGGGGCGGTGGTGACCGGGCAACTGGGCTGCTCGTCGATCGTCGGCGGCGACGGCAGGCTCATCTTCATGGGCGGCAACTCGGTGCAGATGATCTCGGCCGACCCCGACAACCCGCGCGACCTGGGGAAGATATACCCCGGCAATCTGTATTCCACCACGCCCACCTACGCCGAGGGCAAGCTGTTCGTGCGGGGTGCCGAATACCTGGTCAACGCCTGGAACATGCGGGCCACGCCGCCGAAGAAGGAAGCCCCCAAGCGCGAGCCCGACCCGGCCAACAGCCGCATCGAGATCGACCTGCAGTGCGCCCGCATCTACGAGGAGGACCTGCGGATGGCTTTTCAGCGCGGCGCCTCGGGCGAAACCACCCAAGCCGAGGACCTGATGCTGCACCTGCGGACCCGCGAAGGGAAGATCGTGCAGAGCTACGTCACCTACGGGCCCGCCCACAACGTGCCCGAACGCGTCTACCCCGAACTGGCGCTCAAGGATGGCCGACTCAGCGGGAACGTCCGCATCGAGTCGCTGGGTCGCGTCTACCCGCTGGAGATGGACCTGGAAGTGGACGGCCGAACGCTGACGGGAATCTGGGAAGACCCCACCTGCGGGAAGGACATGAAAGGCAGCGTCTCCGGGCAGGCGTCTCCGGCGGCGACGGCCGACGGGAAGGTCTCGCTGGAGATCCGCCGCGAATGGTGCGGCGGGTGCACGCACAGCCACCAGACCTACATCACCTTCGATCTCAAGGACGGCAAGGCCGTGGCAACGAACATGGATGAATGTCTCGGTTGCGAG
>JBKHHV010000288.1:0-4665 GCA_046539005.1 Phycisphaerae bacterium | reverse complement strand
CTGGCGGGCGATCCGGCCATGGTCGCGCTGCTGGTGGAGCGCGGCGCTGACATCGACGCCGTGAGCACCCAGGCGAAACGGACGCCGCTGCATACGGCGATTCTGCGGGATCGGCCGAAGGTGGTCTCGGACCTGCTTGCCCGCGGGGCCGACCCCAACGCCGCCGACGGCCGCGGGAGCACGCCGCTGCACATCGCCGCCCTGTACGACGAACCGGCAATCGCCGCGGCTCTTCTGGAAGGCGGTGCGGGGGTAAACGCCCGCGACCGCAATCGCCTTACGCCGCTATACGTCGCCTGCGAACTGGGCGCCACCGAGACCATGGAGCTGCTGATCGCCCGGGGGGCCGACCTGGAAGCCGCCGCCCGCTGGGGCAGCCGCCCCCTGCACGAAGCCGTCTGGCGAAATCAGCCCGAGGCGGTGAAACTGTTGCTGAAACACGGGGCGAAGGTCGGATCGACCGGCTGGGGCGGATGGACGCCGCTGCATACCGCCATCGAGGCGCGAAGCCTGGAGATCGTGAAGTTGCTGTTCGCGGCCGAAGCGGACGTGAACAAACGCACGGGCGACGGCAAGACCCCGCTGGACCGGGCGGTCCCCGGCGGGGAAATTGCCCTGTACCTGCAGGCCCACGGCGCGAAGACCGCCGCCCAGTTGAGGGACGGAAAGTAGCCTGCTCTACCGAGCGGGGCTGACCGGCTTGCCGGTGCGGGCCGACTCGTACACGGCGTCCATCAGCTCGCACTGGATCACCCCGTCGCGGGCGGTCACCCGCGGTTCGTCACGGCCGACGATGGCGTCGATGAAGTTGGCGTCCGGGTCGGCTTCGTCGCCGCCCTGAGGCAACCCGTCGATTTCTCCCTCGCCCCCGAAGGCGCGAATCCACTCGCCCCGCCAGCCGTCCACTTCCACCCGAGCCTGGTCGAATACCAGTGCCAGGTGGCTGCCGTCGGGCAGGCTGTCGCCGCCGATGGCGATGTTCGCCAGCACGCCGTTTGCAAAGCGGGCGGTCAGCACGGTGTTGATGTCCACGGCCGTGTCCTGGGTGTCCTGCAGCGCGAAGACCTGCTCGACGGGCGTCTGCAGCGTCCAGCAAAGGCTGTTGAGCAGGTGGGCACCGCTGTCGAAGGCCTGTCCGCCGCCGGAGACGGCCGGGTCGTGCCGCCAACTGCCGGCGGTGAGGTTCTTCCAGTTCTGGGCGAGGTAGCCGGTGACGATTTCCAGTTTCCCGTACAGGCCGCCGGACACCGCCTCCCGCAGGTGCACCATGGGCGGGGTGAAGGAGGTATTGTAGCAGACCACCAGCACCTTGCCGGTCTGCTCGACGCGGGCGGCGAGATCCTTCGCCTCCTCGGTGCGGGTGACCATGGGCTTCTCCAGCAGCACGTGACTGCCATTCTCCAGCGCCTCGCAGGCCTGGCGGTAATGCAGTGCATGCGGCGTCACGATGACCACGGCGTCAGGCTTTGCCTGGGCGTACATCTCGGCGGCGTCGGTGAATCGTTGCGGGGCGGGGCTGACCTCGCTTAGCCTCCGCTGCACAAGGCTTTCGATCGCGTCGGGATTCGTGTCGCACAACGCGACAATCTCCACCTCGTCGATCGCCTTCAGCCGTCGGGCGTGCCCGCCGGCCATCATGCCGCAACCCAGAATTGCCACTCGCACCTTATCCATTGGTCTCTCCTGCCGGTTGGTCTGTCAGTCTCTGTAGCTCTCGGGCCGCAGGTCGTAGCAACTGATCCGCCGCCCCTGCCGGAAGAACAGCCTGCCGTCGGCGACGGCCGCGTTGATCCATACTTCCTTCTTCGCCCGCACGGGGCGGAACTCGCTTACGATCTCGAAGCCCGTTTCGGTAGGCCGAATCAGCGAAATCTCGGCGACGATCCCGCCGGAGCCCTTCCAGTTCTTCTCTCCGCCGGTGACGAGGTAGATCATCCCACCCGCGGCCGACAGAGACCCGCTGGCCGGGACTTCCCCGCTCTGGAGGAGCTTGCCGGTCTTGAGGTCGCGGGCGGCCATCGACATGTAACGATGCCGAACGGTGCGTTTGCGTTCCTTTCCCTTTTTGACCTCGGTCCGCTCGACTTCCCGAGACGCGCGGTAAAGGTAGAATACCTTCTCGTCGAGGATCAGGGCCTGGCTGATGTCGTCCAGGCCATGGTCGATCCGCCAGACTTTGCGGAAAGGCTGGTTCGGGTCGTCGGTCCGCTCGAACAGCGCCGCACGGTGGCCTCCCATGTCGGCAAAGAACTGATCTTCATGCACCACCGGCGTCATCATGGTGCCCATCCGGCCTTCCTTGTGCCGCCAGACGATCCGCCCGTTGTCGGGGTCGATCGCGACCAGGGCGTGCCAGAGGCTGTCGACTACCAGGGGGCGTTTCCCGTGGTTCACCAGCACCGGGGAACTGTCCCCGATCGCCAGGGTGGACGGCTCGCTCGCCCAGACCGTCTTGCCGGTCTTGAGGTCCAGCGCCACGTGGGTGTGCTTGCCGCGGCGGATCGGACAGATCAGCCGGTCCTTGTAAATCAGCGGGGTGTTGTTGTAGCCATGGCCCGGTACGCGGTTACCGAACTTCTTAACGGTGTCCACCGACCAGACCGGCTTACCGTTGGCTGCATTCACGCAGTGGATGACCCCGTCGCCGGAGGCGAAGTACGCCCGGCCGTCGTGGATCTCGACCGTGCTGCGCGAACCGGGGAAGCGTCCCTCGCGGCGGTCGGGGCCGTAAGGCTCGGCAAACAGCAGCTTGCCGTCGGAGACGCGCAGACAGTAGAGCCTGCCGGGCTGCTGCCCGCCAAGGCAGTAGGCGTTGCCGTCCCACACCGTCACGCTGGACCAGGAGACGGTCAGCTTGTCCCAGGTCCACAGCAGCTTCGGCCCCTCCTTGGGCCACTTCTTCAGCAGCCCCTCGGCGGGGTAGATACCCGTCCGCTCCGGTCCCCGGTACCCCCCGGAGTAAGGCTTCTTCTCGGGACCCTCGGCCGAGGCAACCGCCAGGACCATCAACACCCCTGCCAGTCCCGCCAGCACCCGCGGTCCGTATCTGCCGTTCCGTCCTGAAACGTTCATGTTGCCTCCCGTGACCGATTCGGACGTTCTACCTGTGCGCTTCGGACAACCGCGTTGTCTGCTGGGGATCGCCGATGCAGTAGACGTCGGTGTAGCTGCGAATGAAGATTCGATTCCCGCTGAAGAACGGCTGCGAGCCTTCGTTGAAGAAGTCGTACTTCTTGTATTCCCGCTCGCCCAGGCGGTTGGTCGCCACGACCTTCATCTCCTCGTCCAGCGTTTCACTCCATCGCTGCCGCGGCGGCAGGTCAGTTCGAATCCTTCGAGAAGTCGTAACAGCGGAACGACCGGCCTTCGTTGACCAGCAGTTTCCCGCCGCTGAAGGCACAGGACGAACAGCCGGCCGAGTCGATCCGCGGCTCTTCGCCGAGTTGCTTGCCGGTTTTGGCGTCCAGCAGCATCAGCGATCGCTTGTTGTTGACGATCAGCTTGCCGTCGGCGAGGATCGGCGAGGGGTGCGGGTCGCCCTTGGGACCCTCCCAGACGACCTCGTCCTTCTCGGCGTCGAAGCAGAACGTCTTCTTCTTGTCCACCGCGTAGACATGGCGGCCGTCGAAAACCGGGGTGGTGGCCTGGTGGGCCCCGCCGGTATTGGGCACAAACGCCTCACAGGTGGCGATCTTCTTGGCACCCTTGAGGCTCAGTTCGAATACGTGCAGGCCCATGCCTTCCCACAGGACGGCCATGCGGTCGCCGTGAATCGCCACCGACGCCGGATCCTTCTTCAGCTTCGTGCCGGGCATGGTCCAGAGCTTGGTGCCTTCTTTGGCGTCGACGCAGACGATTTCCTCGTTTCCGGTAAGGACGTACTGCTTGCCGTCGTGGGTCCAGACGGCCGGGGAGTTGTTCCAGTTCTTCACTTCGACCTTCCAGCGGACTTTGCGGGTGTCGAGGTCGACGGCGACCAGGTCGCGCCCGGCGTTCACGATCACCACTCCTGCGGCAATTGCGGGCGAGCTGTTGGTGCCGCCCTTCTGGACCCGGCAGGTCCACAGTTCGGTTCCCTTGGCGGCGTCGATGCACGCCAGGTGCCCGTCGCCGCGGACGTAGTAGAGCTTGCCGCCGGCGAGGACCGGGGTGTTGTAGGACTTTCCCGGATGCTCGATGCGCCAAAGCTGCTTGCCGTCGGCGAGCGAGACGCCCACGAGGACCTCCTCGTTGAACTTCCGCATTTTGCCGTTGTCCTGCTTCTGTCGCTTCTCGACACAGGTGTGAAGAACCGCCACGCTGTCGGAACAGACCGGGCTGGTGTGGGTTGCGGGCTTTCCGTCGGCGATGGTGAGGACCTCCCAGGCGGGCTTCATTTCCTTGGGCAGTGCGTCGACCAGTTCGGGGGCCGATCGGGCCACGCCGTTGCGTCCGGGCCCGTGGAAGCCCGGCCAGGCGCCGTCGTCCGCCGACGCGATCGCCGCCACCAACAGGCAGCAGACAGCGGGGATAGTGCTGCGCGTCATCTTCTTATCTCCTTGAAGCTGAGACGGCTCGTTCAGCCCAGTTCGGCGACGGCTTCCTCGACGGCCTGGACGGTCCGGGCGACGTCTTCCTCGGTGTGTGCCAGTGAGAAGAACATGCAGTGCCCGGGGTGGAGGTAGT
>JBKHHV010000044.1:0-17070 GCA_046539005.1 Phycisphaerae bacterium | reverse complement strand
TCGGCGGCGATAGATCAGTAGGATGCCCTCTACGATTCTGACGTCCAAACGCCCGGGGAGGCAAACATGCACCGAATGACATGGAGGTCGGCGTCCATACTCGCAGTGGCGTTGCTGTCGGTCGTGGCCGTCGGCTGTGAGAGCCAGCCCGCCCAGACGTATATGAACCTGCCCCAGCCGCAGTTGGCACAGTACAGCCTCGAGCCGGCTCCCAAGGTGGTGACCCCCACGGTGATCGACCGCCCGCAGGTCCGCCAGGAGCCGGTGGAAAGCCACCCCGAATGGGTCCATCGCGGACCCGCCAATCGCTGGAAGTACATCGTCATCCACCACAGCGCCACCGACGGCGGAAACGCCAAGGTCTTCGACCGCGCCCACCGCGGCCGGGGCTGGGACGAGCTGGGGTACCACTTCGTCATCTGCAACGGAAACGGCGGGGACTGCGGCAAGGTGGAAGTGGGCAGCCGCTGGCGAAAACAGAAGTGGGGCGCCCACACCGGCGGAACCCCCGACAACGAGTACAACAACGTCGGGATCGGCATCTGCGTGGTCGGCTCTTTCCAGGACTCGCTGCCGAGCCGATCGCAGTTGAACGCCCTGCGGGAACTGGTGACCTGGCTGGCGGCGAAGTACGACATCCCCGCTCAGAACGTCATCGGTCACCAGGACGCACCCAACGCCGCCACCTGCTGCCCCGGCGGGCGGCTGCATCGCTACATTAAGACGGTCCTGCGGAAAGACGTCGCCAAGCTGAACATCGCCCAGGCGGATTAACTTTTCCCAAGGCCGAAGGTGGCGGCAGCGCCGCCCCGGATGCCCGTATCAGCCGCCCAGCCCGTGAACCGCCCCGCGAATCATCAGCTCTTCGACCTGGTGCACGTCGGGGGTGCTGTTCTCCACGGTCGCTTCCTTGCCCTGCAGCGTCTCCAGGACGTCTTCGAGCCGCTGGCGGATCTCCGGGTCGCGGGAGTGTTTGTAGAACTTCTCCACCAGCGGCCGGGCGCCGGGACCGAGCTTTTTGAGTTCCTCGGTGGCGGCCTCGCGGTCGAGATACGCCTCCCCGCCGAGCTGCGCCACCAGTTGCTCCACCCGCTTGACGATCTTCGCCTGGGGAAGCGTGTGGCTGCGGACGATGCTCAGGCACTGGTTGGGATAGAGGTTGATCTTCGGCCCGCCGGCGATGCGGAAGTTTACGCTGTCCTGGCCGAGTTGCCCCCGCAGGACCGTGCGGTTCCACAGCACGACCACCGTGCGCCCCAGGTGCCGAGGCGAGAAGCCGATGATCTTGATGTTGCTGGGCTTGAGCGGAACGTCGCCGTAGTCGGTCCTGAGTATCACCCCCGACGCGTCCATCTCGCCGTACAGTTCGTCGCCGTTGGTCAGCAAGGCGTGACTGAGCGAGGGGTCTTCCTTCTCCTCGTCGGCGAACTCGATGTGCGATATCAGGTCACGGGACACGTTGATCCGCTTGTTGTCGCACAGCCGAAGGGTGGCGCCGATCTTCTGGGGCTGCAGGAAACCGCCCAGCGACGAGCCGTTCAGGTAGGCCACCCGGTGGATCGTGTTCCCGCTGTTGTCCAGTTGCACGTACAGCAGGTCCTCGGGCACGAGTTGCATCAGCCCATAGCGCGTGCGGAACGACAGATCGACCGACTTGGCGTCAAACGCCAGCCGATCCCCGCTGCGCAGGGCCAGGAACGGGCCTTGGAACGGGATCTCGTCGGGACGGTCCTTGGTCACCTGGAACGACCACTGCTTCATCCGGTCGAAGGGGATATCCAGCCTCCCGCCCCCGGCGATGGTCATCTCCAGCTTCTGGTCCGGCACCGTGCCGCAGAGCACCTGCCCGTCCACCAGTTGGGTGAGCATGGAACTTTCCTCGGAGCCCACCGCCTGCATGCCGACCACCTGCTCGGCCGGGAGTACCACGTCGCCGAAGAAGGTGCGGATCGTGAACTGCTCGTTGGTCACCCTCCCGTGCAGTTCGTCGCCGTTGACCAGCATCCCGGTATCGTCGATGTCCGACCGCTCCAGCGACATGCCTTCGAAGCCCCAGCCGGCGTCGAAGTTGACGATCAGCTTGCGGACGCTCATGGGCAGGTCCTTGAGCAGTTTGCGGTGGTCGAACTTCTCCAGCCGCTTGGTCAGTTCCTGCGTCGATCGGTTCTGGGCCTCGAAGTAGCAGAGGATGATCGTTTCGCCGGCGGGGATGGTGACGTCGTACCGGACGTAGAGCGAATTGCCCTGGTTCTGCACGCTGGGGCGCAGCTTGCTCTTGAGGCCGTTGGTGATGTGCATCACCGAGGGGACGGTGTTGTTGTTGTGGCGCGGCGTGGTCACGAACCCGTAGTCCTTCTGGCCGATGCTCGAGCCGCCGGTGTTGGTCTTGAGGCTGCCGATGCCGTAATTGAACGACGAATACACCTGCACCTGCGTGGTAATGGGCTGGGCGGAAGTGTTGTGCAGGATATCCAGCCACCGGCACAGACCCCGGTCCTTGTAGACCTTGATCCGCCGGTAGCACTGCAACTGGTTGATCTGGCAGGGACCGATCTCGAATTCGTTCTCGTTCTTGCCGGACCAGCCGCTGTGATTGTTGGCGTGAATGTTGTTGCCGAAAATCTGGCTGTACAGGCCGTAGGAATACGCCCAGTTGGTGCCCTGGTAGACGTTCCCGCAGTACTGGAACTGCCAGAGGTATCCGTCGCCGTCGGTCAGGGCGTATCCGCTACTGCGGAAACTGATGCTCTTCTTGCGGGGCAGGTGGAGACCTTTGATCTTGCCGCCCCCGCCGGAGTCGGCCCAGGCGACCGACTGCAGCGACACGGGGCCTCCTGCGAAGAACGCCGCCATCGCCAGCCCCCCCGCCACGCACAAACCGGCCGCGAAAAGAATCCGTCCCCGGTTGGCCGATCTCGTCATGGTACTGCCCTTTCTGCATGGAGCTAAGCTCGCCGGACGGGCGCACGAAGCCCGCCTTCCCATACTACGACGTTGCCCGGGGCGTCCTGTTTCGCTGCAGGTTGCATTTTCCGCCTGTGCCGCCGCGGCCAGCGAAGCCCCAGTATACCAACACGAGGGGGTGCTTTTCACCCGTCATCGCCGCGCAAAGTCCGGCGCGGCAGAAGTTGCGCAAGTAAAGCCCCCTGCCCGGTCGGCCGATACCCCCTCGTGGAGGAGTCCGTCTTAATGGGTAACGACACAAGGATGTTGTCACGGAGGGTCCACGAGCCCATCGCCGAAGAACTCGCCCCCTCGTCGATGGTGGCGAGGGCGGTGATCACGCGCGACGAGCTGGTATCGGCCCTGGAACTGGTCCACGACTGCTGCGTCCGCCGCGGACAGATGCATTCCCACCCCTCGGGAATCCGCATCCTGCCGCATTTCGCCCTGCCCGGCACCCGCACGTGGGTGCTGCAGGTGGAAGACGTGCCGGTCTCCACGGTCTCGATGTTCCCCGACACCCCGCTGGGCCTGCCAGGCGATGCCCCCTTCGGCAAGGCGCTGGAGAAGCTGCGCTCGCAGGGCAGGCGGATCGCCGAGGCCGGCATGCTCGCCGACCGACGTACCTCGCACATGCGTACGATGCCGGCCGTCCTTCGCATCATGCCGCTGGTGTACGAAGAAGCCCGCACCGGCGAGGTCGATGCGCTGATCATCACCTGCCCCCAGCAACACGAGGCGTTCTACCGCAAACTCGTGGGTTTCGAGCGGGTCGGCAGCCCGCGCCCCTACCCGTCGGTGCTGGACTCGCCCTCGGTGCTGCTGAAGCTGGACCTGACCGCGCCCACCCCCTCCAGGGCCCGTAACCGCAAGCTTATGCAGATTTTGCGCGATCCGGTACCCACAGCCGGTCGCGGGCGTACCCCCTACGAGATGAACAGCGAAGACGTGGCATATTTCCTGATCCACCGCACCGACCTGTTCCACCACCTGCCCTCGGCGTGGCGAAGGCTGATCTGCCGATGCCACCCCAAGCTCGACCCGGCCGCCGAGCGTCGAAAAGCCAAGGCAAACCGGCTCTCGAAATAGCACCGGCGTTAAGGGAATGAGACCATCGCCAATCCCTATTCCCTTCCTCGGGAATGACTTATCGCAAGTGCGGACGAGGGCTGGGTGTTTACACCCATCGCGCCTGGTAGAAACCTGCGAAGAAACCGGGGCGTTTGCGTAAAATGTCGCTCGGGCGCCTCCGATAGGGTAGGCAGGTGCTGGCGCTGGGTGCAGTTTCGCACCCGACGCTATCGTGGTGGTGAGTCGGCCGTCTTCGGGCGGCCGACTCGCCCGTTTTTCCGCACCTGGAGAGACCAACGATTGGCGACCCGACAGCGCGAAACGGCCAGCCACCCGGCCGCGCTTCCTTCTGTTGACACCCCTGGAAATGCCGCAACTCGTTACAGCACCCTCAAGACCCCCTGACCCAGGGCCTGACTTCTGCCTTCATCTGCGGGGGTTCTAGACACGGGCTCGCCCGTGGCACACCCCGGCCGTCTACTTCTTCCGCTGCTTACGGCGTTTGCGGCGTTCCTTCTTGCTCACGCGTGTCTTCTTGCGGCTGGAGCGTTGTTTGACCTTGCCGGGCATTCCGCCAGTCATGCCCATCTGCCCCATGTTCTGGGCAAACTTCATGCGGTCGCGCATCCCCATGCCGGACATCTGCTTCATCATGTTGGCCGCCATGTTGAAGCTCTTGACCAGTCCGGAGACGTCCTGCGGCTGGGTGCCGGAGCCGCGCGCGATCCGCCGTCGCCTGGAGGCCTCGATGACGTCGGGGTTCTCGCGCTCCTTGCGATTCATCGACTGGATGATCGCCTCCATGCGCTTGATCTCCCCGTCGTCCATCTGCATGGAGTCGATCGCCGAGCCCATCCCCGGGATCAGCTTGAGGACCTGCTTCATCGGGCCCATCTTCTGCATCTGGCGCATCTGCGTCAGGAAGTCGTCCAGCGTGAAGATGCCCTTGGCCATCTTCTCCTGGAGCTTCTCGGCCTGTTCGGCGTCGAACTGCTCCTGGGCCTTCTCCACCAGCGTAACCACGTCGCCCATGCCCAAGATGCGCCCGGCCATGCGGTCGGCGTGGAATTCCTCCAGGTCGTCGAGCTTCTCTCCGACGCCGATGAACTTGATCGGCTTGCCGGTGACCTTCTTGACGCTCAGGGCCGCACCGCCGCGGGCGTCGGAGTCGAACTTCGTGAGGATCACCCCGTCCAGTTCCAGCCGCTCGTTGAACTCCTTGGCCGAGTTCACGGCGTCCTGGCCGGTCATCGCATCGCAGACCAGGAAGATCTGGTGGGGCTTGGTGGTGGCGGCAATGTCGTGGGCCTGCTTCATCATCTCTTCGTCGATGTGAAGCCGCCCGGCCGTGTCGATGATCACCACGTCCCGCCCGGTGCTCTGGGCGTGGGTAACGCCCTTGCGGGCGACCTTGACGGGGTTCTTCTCGCCCTCGATCCGGAAGCACTCGGCCCCGGCCTGGTCGGCGACGATCTCCAACTGGTCGACGGCCGCCGGTCGCTGCAGGTCGCACGCCACCAGCAGGGGCTTCTTGCCCTTCTTGATGAGGTGCTTGGCGAGCTTGCCGCAGTGGGTGGTCTTACCCGAGCCCTGCAGACCGGCCATCATGATGATCGTCGGCGGCGGGGAGACGAAGTAGATCTTCGTGTCCACCGGGCCCATGAGGTTCACCAGCTCGTCGTGGACGATCTTGACCATCAGCTCGCCCGGGTGGAGCGACTGGATGACCTCCTGCCCCATCGCCTTCTCGACGACGTCGTTGCAGAATTCCTTGACGACCTGGTAATGGACGTCGGCCTCCAGCAGGGCCGTGCGAACCTCGCGCATGGACTCGCGCACGTTCGCCTCGGTCAACCGCCCGCGGCCGGACATCTTGCGGAATACGTCGCTGAATTTCTCGGTGAGTGCTTCGAACATAGTCTTGTAAGCTTACCAGATCGCCCCGCCGCTCGCCAAGCCCCAACCCTGCCGGATCGCATCAACAACTGCCTGTCGCCTGATCGGGTCCGAACAACCCCACTTCCGCCGCGTCCTCTCTTCAGACCCGCAACCCAAGGGAGATCCGACATGTTCGACCGCCGCATTCCCGTGACCTTCGCAGCCGTCGCCGTCCTGCTGGCCGCCGCTCGCGGCGAAACCGACTACGCATCCAAAGCCCTCCAGGCAGCCATCGACTTAAGCTACCCGGCCACTACGAGACAGTATGCCGCCTCCTACCTGCTGAAGCACCCCGCCGACGCCGCAGCCGCCGTTGCCAAAGCGACCGAAACCGAGGCCGATCGGACCTGGCCGCGTGTCCCCCGCTGGGTTCGGGACAACGCGCATGCACTCGCCGACACAATAGTGCCAATGATCGCAGAGCAACTGCCGACCTCCACCGGCAAGCCGGCCCAGCGGCTGGCGGGGCTCGCCGACGACTTCCTTCGCAACAAGACCCTTGCCACCGATCACAAGAAGACGCTCGCCAACGCCATTGCGCGGTACGTGCTCGCAGACAAGGCCTCGCTGAAACAACGGCTGTCCCTGATGCACACGCTTGAGCGAAAGACGGACGTTTCCCCGGATAGAACCTTGCTGATTGAGGCACTGGCGGTCGAAGACCCGAAGCTTGTCGACACTTTTTGCGATCTGCTGCATAGATACCCCGACCCGACGGCCGGCGCGGTCAAACCGATTACCGACCTGCTGCACCGAGAGCAGCCCGACGTGCAACGCTCGGCCTGTTGGCTCCTGATCGCCGGAGACCCCAATCGCCAGGAAACCACCGACGCCAACACCGCCGATGCGTTGCTGGACATCCTGTTTACGCCCGATTCGCCGGTTCTCAACCCCGCGGCCGAAGCATTTGAGAAGCTCGCGGGCAAGGATGCTCCCGCAGAATCGCTCCGGGCATTGCAGACTCGGGGCATTCAAAACACCAAGTCGGTGACGTTGCTTGCATTGGCGGCGAGAACCGATACCGGCTTCCAACTGGTGAAGAAGATGCTGGGCAGTTCATCCTACGCGGCGTCACTCCGGGCGGCGAATGCCCTTGCCGTGCTGGGAACCGCAGAGGCGGCCAAAGAGCTTTGGCCGATGCGACACGCCAAGGACCACAAGATGCGCAGGATGGTCCTTCGGAGCATGCCCGCCCATCCCAAGGCGAGCGAGTTGCTCATTGAGGCCCTGGAGGACGACTGGACCGTCAACCTCCGCCGTGAGGTGCTGCACGCACTGGGCCACACCGGCGGGCAAGAGGCCGAAGCAACGCTCGCCAAGTACGCCCTCAACGAAGATCCCAAGCTTGCCTTGGCAGCTATTGGCGGCCTCCAGCAGATGAAGTCCAATCGCCTGCCCGGTTTGCTGGTGGAGTACATCGAACAGAACATCAGCAGTTCCGCGCCGTCCGAGGTGTGTGCGATACTCGCGCGCTGCAGCATTCCCCAGACCGATCGGGCGGTCGCCCGGATTCTGGGACCTCACTCCGAGTTGGTCGAAGAGGCCTTCCCGCTTCCCAACAGAGCGCCTGCCTACCTCAGGGCGATCGAGGGATTGGACCTGACCGCCAAGGGGGCTCCCCGCGCCGAAACCATTGCGAAGATGCTCGACAGTGCCCCCGCCCGCCGCCTGTTGACCGAAGCCCAGCAGGAGCAGGCCGAGAAGGATTTCGCAACCCATATCGACGACCCCTACCGCTTCAGTACTCTTCAACCCGAACACCGCAGAAAACCGATTCGCCCGGTGGAGTTCATCTTCTATGAAGGCGGCTTCGTGAAGCTGATCTGCCGGACGGATCCGGAACAAGCTGCGTCCAACTGGCCGGCACGCATGAGAAACCAGGCTCGGCCCCGCACCGGCGTGGTGGATGTAGGCGTCTCGGAGATGCAGTATCTCTACCACAAGCAGGACGGCAAGTACCGCCTTCTGGGCAAAATCGCCGAGACCCGACACATCATCTCCTTGCCATTCTCGACCGTGGGGGCGTTCACTGAATCCGTCGGCAAGACAGTGCACTCCCACGCCGTCGGCTCATGAGGAGAGGGGGCAGCGTTTTGACTTCCATCGCCGCAGCCCGGTGGCCTTGGCGTTCAGTGCTTCTTGAAGCATCCCAAGGCCGCGAACAGCGCTGAACGGCACGCCGCCTCGAAGCATAAGGGATCATCGCTTCCTGGACTGGAACACGTGGCTGAAAGAGCACCTGGTGAAGCGATTATGAACTCCCGACCTGGGCGGCCGCTGTCCGGGAATCCGGCGGGGATCGGCCATGACGTCTACTATTCGTGTGGGTATGCAGACCAAGGGCATCGAACCTGCCAACCCATTCGGAGTGCCCCACATGAGCGAGCAAATTTCTGAGCGACTGATGTCCGAATTCGCGGCCGATACCGGATTGACCGGCGACGCCCCGCCGCGACGGTACCTGTGGACCGACGCCTTCGCGGTGTGCAACTTTCTCGGGCTTCACGACCAGACCGGAAAAGAGGAGCATCTTCAGCTTGCCCTGGAACTGACCGAACAGGTCCATTCCGTCCTGGGTCGACATCGGGACGACGACGAACGCAGCGGCTGGATCAGCGGACTGGACGACGACGAGGCCCGCCACCGCCCCACGGCCGGGGGGTTGCGCATCGGCAAAACACTGCCCGAGCGCAAACCGGGCACGCCGCTCAACCCGCGGGAAGAATGGGACCGCGACGGGCAGTACTTCCACTACCTCACCAAGTGGATGCACGCGCTGAACCGGACGGCCGAGCGTACCGGCCGGTCGCACTTCCATCGCTGGGCGTGCGAACTGGCGGCCGCGGCGTGCCGGGCATTCGTTATCGAGAACCCCGCCGGGCAGCGGTCGATGGTCTGGAAGATGAGCATCGACCTCACCCGCCCCCTCGTGCCGTCCATGGGACAGCACGACCCGCTGGACGGGCTCATTACCTGCCTTGAACTGCAGGCGGCGTCCGTGGCGGATCCCCAGTCGGCCGACCTCGCCGGCGCCGTCGGCGACTTCGAGGCCATCGTCGAGGGCTGCACCTTTGCCACCGACGACCCCCTGGGCATCGGCGGACTGCTGACCGACGTAGCCCGGCTGATCCATCTCGGCACGGAAGCCCCGCCCGCACACCCCATGCTGCTGGAGACACTGCTGGACGAATCGCTGATGAGCCTGGAGCACTATGCCCGCGTCTATCGGCCTGGCGATTCG
Organism: Phycisphaerae bacterium; assembly: GCA_046539005.1. Classification (GTDB taxonomy): domain Bacteria; phylum Planctomycetota; class Phycisphaerae; order SM23-33; family SM23-33; genus CAZFPT01. The sequence goes on along the minus strand of JBKHHV010000044.1, from coordinate 7,877 downwards.
CCACAGTATCGGCTGGCGTTTCGCGAGTTGGGGCTGTCGATCGGGCTGCACGCCATCGAGCGCGCCCGGGCGGCCGTCAATGGGCAGATCGACCAGGAAGAGCCGCTGGAGGCAATCCTGGAGTACCGTCCGCTCGCCGAGCAAATCGAGCAGTTCTGGTCCACGCCCGCCAGCCGCAGCGTGCAGACCTGGACCCGCCACCAGGACATCAACGCGGTGATGCTGGCTACCAGCCTTGCACCGGCCGGCTACGTGGAGGTGTGAGGAAACGGCGGGTTGCACGCGGATACAATTCTGCGACACGCTTCACTGGAACCGAAAGGAATACCCATGCGCATCTCCCCGTTGACCTTCCTGTTTGCGATGGCGGCCGCCCTGGCTGCCACGGTTGGCTGCTCCAACGACCCCGAAAACGACGCCAACGTCCCTTCCACGCAACCGACCACAGCCGACGACGAGGCATGGGAAGCCTTCAATGCCGACGGTTTCCTCGCCGGCAGCGGCGAGTCGCTGTTGCCCAAGCGCGAAGGCGGGCGCTATTTCACACCCGTGCATAAACCCACCGACCAGCTCGTGGCGAAGCTGAAACTGCCCGAGGGGTTCAAGGTGGGCATCTGGGCACGCGGGCTCGGTCGGCCTCGCATGATGGCGCTGGGGGCCGACGGGACGGTCTACATCACCCGCCCCTCGCAGGACGACGTGATCGCCCTGCGCGACGCCGACGGCGACGGCAGCGCCGACGGCCGCGGCAGAACCGTCGTCGAATTGGAAGACGTGCACGGCATTTACATCCACGAGGGCAGCAAGGCGTACCTGGCAACGGTGGGCGAGGTCTTCACCTGCGACATCGCCAGCGACGGAACCTGGAGCGAACCCCGGCGAATCGTCACGGGCATGCCCACCGCCCGGGGACACCACAACCGCACGCTGGCGATCGGACCGGACGGCAAGCTGTACATAACCGTCGGCTCCACCTGCAACTGCTGCTGGGAGAAGAACCTGGAGAACGCCACAATGCTGGTCGCCGACGCCGACGGCAGGGATCGCGAGGTATTTGCACGCGGGCTGCGCAATACCATCGGCTTCGGCTGGCACCCCGAAACGGGCGAGCTGTGGGGCATGGACCACGGGATCGACTGGCTCGGGCCCGACACGCCCCCCGAGGAACTCAACCAAATCCGCAAGGGGCACCACTACGGGTGGCCTTGGGTGTACGGCGACCGCAACACCATCGGCATTGAGAAGCACAAGGCCATCGGTTCCCTGAAGGAGTTCGCCGAGAAGACCACCCCGCCGGTGATCGGCTACCAGGCCCACAGCTCGCCGATCCAGATGGCGTTTTACACGGCCGATCAGTTCCCCAGCGAGTATCGCAATGATGCATTCGTGGCGTTTCACGGATCGTGGAACCGCAATCAGCCGGTGGGATACGAGGTGGTGCGGGTCCGCTTCGACGACAAGGGTCGGCCGCAGCAGTTCGAGCCCTTCCTGACCGGTTTTCTGCAGAAGGGTGCCATCAAACCCTTCACGTTCGGCCGCCCGGCCGGCCTGGTGGTGGACGCCGACGGTTCGCTGCTGGTCGGCGACGACGCCACAGGGGTGGTCTACCGGGTTTGGCACGAGGGCTGAGGGAGGCATTCGGCACACAAAAGTTATCTTTCTCCGCAGGTTCCTGCTGGGCGCCAGCGGGATCGGCGTATAATCAGACTGTGCGGCCCGCGAGGGGCGGTACCGCGAGGGTGACCCAGGGAGGTCCCTGCGGGGAGTTTGCAGATCGGCGGACATGGATCCGCCGTATGGAGGATTTGTCGATGAGGAACATCTGCTTTTTCTGCTCTCTGGCGGCGGTGATTCTGCTCGCAGCGACGGCGTCTTCCCAGGCGGCCCTGATTCCGCTTAGCGAATCGCTGCAGGAAACCATGATCCCGGCCGGCTTCAATCTTGCCAGCAGCAGTTCGGACCGTGCCCCGTCCTATACGACCTCGGGCGTGGTGTTTGACCCTTCCGACAATCAGGACGATGGCCGAAACTACCTGCGCACCGACGATACCGACTACGACACCGTCGACTTCCAGGCTTACGTCACGGTCAACGCCCAGATCGGGACGGAGTGGTCCAATACGGCGAATTTCTTCTTCGGGCTCGGCACCGGTGCGATCGGCCAGTACGGCGTACCGGACCGCGACGAACCCAACGACACCATCACGTTCCAGATCAACTTCCAGGACGACGGCAACATGCGGAACTGGGGAATCGAAATGAACTCCGACTCCGGCTTCGGTGATGGCGTCGACGAGGGGGCGTATCCGGCGTCGGTAAGCACCGAAACCCACCGCCTGATGATGGACTACGACGCCACGGCCGGGTCGATTACCTTTGGGATCGACTACGATTACACCGGCGGGCCCTTTACCGCGGACCTGACCACCGCACCGGTCGACGTCAGCGGGCTGTGGCAGACGGGCGACGCCGCGAGCGTCTACTTCGGCGGGGACGGCGAGGCGACCGCCTGGGATCTGCTGATCGTGCCCGAGCCGGCCACGCTGGGGCTGATGATGCTGGGCGGGCTGGGCGCCGTGATCCGCCGGCGAGATCCACCCCCGACAGTAACTTCAAGGCCCGTGCGAGCGAATCGTGCGGGCCTTTTTCATGGGGCGCCGGGGTTCTCCGGACGGAAAAGCCGCAATACAACCGCGGCCGCTTCGATGGCTCGGCAGGGAGGCAAAGCCATGACACCAAAAGCCGCCATCGGCGGACCTCGCCGGTAGACTTCCGTGGTGGAACCATCGGCCGTCCGGTGCGGCCGAGACGAGCCACAGTCAACCGCAGGAGAGACCATGACCGCCGACCGATCTTCGCAACCGGACCGGCCCGTTGTTACGCTTCCCGGCGATATTCCTATGCCCGCACTGGGGTTCGGAACCTTTGAGCTGAAGGAAACCGTCGCCCACGACGCGGTCGCCCACGCGCTGAAGGTGGGCTACCGTCACATCGACACGGCCGACATGTACGGCAACCACGAGGGCGTCGGCAAGGCGATCAAGGAATCCGGCGTCGCCCGGGAAGAGGTTTTCCTGGTGACGAAGATCTGGCACGACCGGCTGCGTCACGACGACCTGCAGGCCGACGCCGAGCGATCGCTGCGGGAGTTGCGGACCGATTACGTCGACCAGCTTCTGCTGCACTGGCCCAACAGCGACATCCCCATGGAGGAGACCTTCGCGGCGACCGACGAGCTGGTCAAGGCCGGCAAGGTCCGCACGGTGGGCGTCAGCAATTTCACCGAGGCTCACCTGGAGAAGGCCGCGAATGCCTCCAGGCAACCCATCGCCGCCAACCAGGTGGAGTTGCACCCTTACCTGCAGCAGCCGCAGCTTCGGGAATACTGCGGCCGTCACGGGATCGCGGTGGTGGCGTATCGCCCCATCGTCAAGGGCGAGGTGAACGAGGACGAGACGCTTTCGGACATCGCCGGCAAACACGACGCCACGCCTGTGCAGGTCACGCTGGCATGGATGCTGCAGCGAGGGATGGTAACGATCCCGCGGTCCAAGTCGCCCGAGCACATCGAGCAGAACTTCCAGGCTTTGCGGATCGAACTGGACGAGGACGACCTGCAGCGCATCGACGCCCTCGACCGCGACGACCGGCGGGTGACGCCCGGCTTCCACGAGTTCGACGGGCCGCGCTGAGCCCACCGCCGTAAGAAGCCGCCAATTCCGCACACTCCTTCGGGCTCGGAGCCCCGGCGAGGACACATTAAGATATGCCGATGTCTATTGACAGTCCGTCGCAGCCGGGTAGAATGACGGTGTTCTTTCACTGCTCTCTCAATCCGGGCGCCCGGGAACTGCGCCCGGAAAACGCTTCAAGGGACCTGCCCCCTTTTCTGGAGGATTCGCGATGAAGTCTGCTTCTGCAATCGTGGTCTGCCTGTGCGCATGCGCCCTGGCGGCCGGGCCTGTGTGGGGTGAGATGCTGGACTTTGAGGACCTCACCGCCACCTCGCCGGGGCAGGACATGCCCAACCCCTACCATGGTCTGGATTTCAGCATGTGGCAGCAACTGCCGCGGGGAACCACCACCTACGACTCGTATCTCGACGGGGATTACGGGGTGGCGAGGCGAAGCTACGACCCGCACAACATCATTGCGGCCGAGGGTTTCTACTTCGAGGGCAGCGACGTGTTGGCCCTGGTCGGAGGACAGAGAACCCGCGTTTCGGTCACCGGCACGCTGGAGGGAGAAGTGCAGTTCAGTTCCACTACCGACTTCACTGCCCACGGCCGACGCACCGAGTTCACCACCTACGGGAACAAGCTTATCGATACGCTCTCGTTCCATGCCTGGGACCCGGACACCAGCTACATGGCCTCAATGGCGCTGGACAACTTCCAGTTCCGCGTACCCGAGCCGCTCACGCTGGGGATGATGCTGGCCGGGGGATTGGTTTGCGTGGGGCGCCGATCGCGCAAGATCTGACGACAGACCGTTCGTTGCCGTGTCAGTCGTGGCTGTCTGAGCCGTGGCAGACGCGGATGGACTGGATAAGATCCCGGGAAGGCCCCCCCTTGGCGAGGAACGCCGTCGCACCGGCCGCCCGCATGGCGCTGGCGACCTCGCGGTCGCTGTGCATGGACAGCCCGATGACCTGTACCTGCGGGTCGCGCGAGGTGATGCGTCGGGTGGCCTCCACGCCGCTGACCTGCCCGAGGTTGACGTCCATGATGACCACGTCGGGCCCCAGTTCGTCTGCGAGCTTCACGGCCTGGTCGCCGTCGGCCGCCTCTCCCACGACCTCGATGTCGGACTCGAACTGCAGTACGCCGGCGAGCCCTTCGCGCATGATCTTGTGGTCGTCCACGATCAGCACGCGGCAAAGCTGGTCTTTTCTCCGCGTTCGGATGGTCCGGGCGGGCTCGTTCTTTTCCTTCGCTGCGTCGGCTTGCTCAGGCTGGTCCTCCACCGGCACGATGAGCGTGACGGTGGTTCCCTTCCCGGGGGAGGAATCCAGGGCCATCGAACCTCCGACATGGGCGAGGCGTTCCTGGATGCTGAACAGCCCGAAGGTCGTATCGCCGTTGGTGCGTTTGTGGAGCAGGTCAGGGTTGAACCCCGCGCCCCGGTCGTCGACGATGACGCGCACCTGCCCCTCCTTCCGCAGCACGGTGACGTCGGCCTCCTGCACCTCGGCGTGTTTGATCGCGTTGAACAGCAGTTCCCTCGCGCATTCGAACAGCAGGGACCGCGTTTCTTCACTCGGCGGTTCGGCACGGGTGTCGGCGCGGAGGTTCACGTGGAACTGGTGTTTCTCTTCCATGCGGGAGGCGAGCCAGTTGAGCCCGCCGATGAGACCGGTCTCCGGCAGGACGGGCGGGCTGATACTGACGGTCAGGTTCCGGGCGGAATCCAGCGCCTCTTGAAGGATGCCGTCCATCTCCTGCATGATCGTCTGGAAGCGTTCGGTGTCCTTCTCCCAACGCAGCCATTCCAGTTGCATCCGGGCGCCCACCAGCAGTTGCTGGATGTGATCGTGCAGGATCGCCGCCAGCCGTCGGCGTTCACGTTGCTCGGCGCGTGACAACTCGGCCGCGAGGGCACGCAGTTGGTCGGACTTCCGTTCCACTTCGGCCGTTCGCTCGGCGACGCGGTGTTCGAGGGTCTCGTTGAGCAGCCTCAATTCCTGCTCGGCCTCCTTGCGCTCTGTGATGTCGTAATTGACGCCGGTCGCCCGCAGCCGTCGACCATCGGGATCCCGAAAGAGTTGGGCACGGCTGACCAGCCACCGCTCCTGTCCGTCGGGCCGAAGGATGCGAAATTCGTCGCGAAATTCGCCGCCCTCTTCAAGCCACCGCTCGGCATGTTCGCTGACCCGTGGACGGTCTTCTTCGTGGATGTAGCTGAAGAACTCCTCGAAGCTGGGCTCCCCGGTGGGCTCGCGACCGAGAAGGTCGTAGAGCGTCGAACTCCAGGTCATCTCCTCGGTCTGGAAATCGTAGTCCCACAGGCCGGTCTGTCCGCCTTCCAGGGCGAGACGCAGGTTCTCCTCGGTCCTGCGGCGTTCGGTGACGTCATAGGAGACCGCCAGCACGTGTGTCACTTCGCCGGCATCGTTGCGAATCGGCGTTCCGTGGGAGAAGAAATACCGGCCATGACTGTGGTGTTCGTAAGCGAAGCTTTCACCGTGCAGGGCTCGCCGGTAGTAAGGCTCATATCGCGTTGCTGTGGCGGGGTCGAGCGCTTCCCGGATGGTCTTGCCTTCGAGTTGGCGGGGTGTGAAGCCGGCCGCCTCCAGCGCCTTCCCCTCGGCGATGACGTAGCGCAGGTCGCGATCGACCAGGAACACCGCCCCGCCGGGCAGGTTTGCCGCCAGCGTGCGATAGGGCGACTCGTCCCGTTGGTCCGGTCGCCGCTGGGCTTCTTCACGCTGATTCTCGTCGGATAGCCCAGCCGGTATATCGGCAGACATGGTCAGTCCTCGTCGGTGCTTGTGATATCCTCCAACGCCGGGAGAATTGTATCAATCCCGACAGCGTCGCTGCGGAATCGGTGGGCGTTGAGCAGCAACTTTCGGTCAACTGCTGCAGTTGGAATCCTGCGGATTTTCCCCCTTCTCCACGGTGGCAAGGATAGAATCCTGTGGATCGGCGGGACCGCCGGAAAACGACCATGCTGACCCTCTACATCCATCCTGACTGCGACGACTGTCAACGCCTCCGGGAGAAGCTCTCCGGCAAGCCGCTGGCGCACGCGGTGAAAAAGGGCTCGGAAGACCACCCCGCCCACACCCTGGACGACAACGGCGAGATCGTGAGCGGGCATTCCGGCATCGATACGCGGATCGACGAACTGGAGAAGACCCTCCAAGCCGCCCGGCGCTACCAGAACGACGCCTGCCACGATTACGGCGATACCGAAGACACGCACCTGACCGGGTAGGCAATCGGCCGGCAGTAGCCTTGGGCGTCACGGATGCATTTCTGCGCCGATCTCCCTGCCCTTCCTTGGCATCTTGCCCTGCCCCCTGCCGTCGCCGGGCCCAAAACCGTTCGGAATTCGATGGGCGCGCGTTTCGATATCAGTACAATGCGGCTCGGCCGACCTTCGCGATCGGCCATGGCAGAGAAAGGAACTCTCGCGGAGTCTCATCTCCCGAACCGCAGTCAAAGGAGAACCACACGGCATGCTTGCGAATTCTGTGATCGAGCTTCACTGGGCGGACTGGGCGGTTATCGCGCTGTACGGCGTGGCGATGTTCGGAATCGCAATCTGGGCGTTCCGAAAGATCAACGACTGCGGCGGCTTCCTGCTGGGCAAGCGGAAGATGGGCAAGCTGATGATGATGGCGACCACTTTCGCCGGCGGGACCAACGCCAACCACCCCATGGGCGTGGCGGCCGCGACGTACCGCGAAGGGCTCTCGGGCATGTGGCTGAGCCTGACGTGGATGCTCATCACGCCGTTCTTCTGGATGTACCCCCCGGTGCTGCGGCGCCTGCGGATCGTCACCATGGTCGACCTGGTTCGCCACCGCTTCGGCAAGCTGATGGCCGGCATCTTCAAGTTCATCGCCCTGGTGGGCACGCCGATTTCGATCGGCTTCGGCATCAAGTCGGCGGCCGTGGTGGTGGAGGTGATGACCGGCGGGGCGATCGATGGCGTCCCGGCGATGCTGTTCATCATCGTGCCCACGGTCATCTACTCGCTGATGGGCGGCGTGATTGCGGCGTATGCCACCGACGTGATGCAGGGACTGCTGATTGTCGTGCTGTCGTTCCTGCTGATTCCGTTTTCCATCGCCCAGGCCGGCGGCATCGAGCAGCTCAACGCCGGTATCTCGGGCGAACTGACGCAACTGATCGCCACCGAGGGAGGCC
>JBKHHV010000287.1:0-4731 GCA_046539005.1 Phycisphaerae bacterium | reverse complement strand
TCTGCCCGACCTTCTTCTCGTCGGTCCAGAGCACGGCATCGCGGCCGCGGACGCTCCGCTTGCCGGCCGAGAGAGTGAAATCGCCCAGCACCACGGTGACGTTCTTTCCGCCGTCGTCGAATCCATGGATCTGCTTGCCGGAGAGGTAGACGTCCTCGGACAGGTACTCCTGGGCCTGCGCCCCTGTCGTCCATGACACCGCGGCGAGAAGCACCCACAGTGCCGCTCGCAGCATGCCCCGCGCGGGATGGTTATCCATATCCGTCTCGCAAGCGTTGAGAATCGTGGCCACCGTGCCTGCCGCGGCAAACTCCCTCGCCCCGCAGGCCCTCGACGTCGGCGGCGATTATAAGTCGCCCCATATGCGAGTCAAAGGTTCTTCTGGGTAACCCTCCAGGGCGGCAACGGCCGATCTCCATCTTGCCCGCCGGCTCATCGCCTGCCGCTTATTGCTTACTGCTTATCGCTTATCGCTTACTGCTTATCGCTTATCGCTTACTGCTTATTGCTTACTGCTGCTCTCCGAAGCCCAGTTCATCGCGGCGGGCGCGGAACGCCTGCACCGCCTGGGCGCAGGAAGGCTCGTCGATTACGTTCTGCCGCTCGCCGGGGTCCTGCGAGAGGTCGAAAAGCACCTCCGGCATCTCCGGCCCGTACCACTGGTACTTCAGGTCGTCCCGCTTGATCATCAGGTTCCGCCCGCCGAACTGCGAGACCGACTCGTTGTCCCACCCGTCGGCGTCGCCGGCAAGCAGTCCGGTGAGCGATCGGCTGTCCAGCCCGTCGGGCACGTCGACTCCGCCGATCTCGCACAGCGTGGCGTACAGGTCGCACAGGTTGACATTCTGCCGGACCACCCGGCCGCCTTCGTAACCCCGCGGATAGCGGATCAGCAGCGGCACGCGGGCACTGGCCTCGAAAAACTTCTGCTTCTCCCAGATGCCGTGCTCGCCCAGCATCTCCCCGTGGTCGGAGGTGTAGATGATCAGCCAGTCGTCGAGGTCCTGCCCCATCTGCCGCAGCTTGGCAAGCACGGCCGCGAAGTGTTCGTCGGCCTGCTCGATCATGCCGTAATAGGCGGCCGTGGCGCGGCGCAGCTCGCGCTCGCTGACGTCTCGCCCGGGCACGACCTGCCGCTCGGAGAGGAACGGGTGGTCGAAGGTCTCACTCTCGGTGAACGGCTCGACGCGGTTGAGATACCAGGCAAACTTCTCGGCGTCGCAGAAGTACGGGTAATGCGGCTCGATGAGGCTCAGCTTCAGCAGCAAAGGCCGATGGCTGTCCGGACGGTCGTACATGAGGTCGCCGAAGTAGTTTTCGATGAAGTCCTCGGCCGCCTGGGTCCATCGCCGGTCGAAGCGGTTGTGCCGGGCGCTGCCTGGCCCGGCGCGGTAGATCTCCTTGGCGTCGGACCACTTGAGTCTGCCGGGCTTGACGATATCGTCCCACGCCTCGGAGCGGATGTCCCGGTCGCGGTCGGCGACGCTGACGTCGCCGGCCGGTCGGTGCGTCCAGCCTTGCATCTGGTCGGGCCCCATGTGATGGAGCTTGCCGCAGCAGACGGTGTTGTAGCCCACCGTCGCCAGGCGCCGGGCGAAGGTGTCGGCGAAGGGGGGCAGATCCTGGCCGTAATGCTCCACGCCGCAGGTGCGGGGCAATTGTCCGGTCATCATGCATTGCCGGGCGGGAATGCAGATCGGCGAGGGGGTGTAGGCGTTGTCGAAGCGGGTGCCGGTCTCGGCGAGCCAGTCCAGCGTGGGCGTGCGGATAACCGGATTGCCCTCGTATCCGGTCACGTCGGGCCGATGCTCGTCACACATCAGGAACAGGATGTTGGGTCGTCTCATGGTGCCCGGATCATCGGCCCATCCGGGCAGACTGTCAAGGCGACGCTTCCGATGGTTCGACAGACATCCTTGGCTTAATCGCCCGTTGCTTGCTGCTTATTGCTTACCGCCTATCGCTTACTGCTGACACAAAAACGCCCGGGCCCGTTCGCTCGACCGCGGTTTCGGTTCCCGCGGGATCGTCCGGACCCGGACGTTCCATCCCTGGTGCTGCTATCCGATGCCGGCGCCATCCGGCACGTACTCCTGATGGGTTCCTCCGACTCACCTCCGTCGGATGCGGGCCTGTTGCCCGCGAGGCCGGCGTCGCATCGGCCGACCTCCTCCACGACACAGCAAGCAGTACACGGAATGGCGTCCGTGCCGGATCGTAGCAAGGTGTCTCCACACCTCTTCTTCAGACGGCACGAGGCGTACACTATCGCTCGGGCGTCGGGAATACGGGTTCAGCCCAGTTGCTCGTTGAGCAGTTCCAGCAGCTTCCGGGCGGGCAGGCTCCGCGGCCCACCGGGGCTCTTCCAGCTTACTTCGCCATTCTCGGCAAGCAACTTCTCCATCCGCTTGACCGCCAGCAGAACCGACGAATGGTTCTTGCCCATGCACCGCCCGATTTCCGGGAAGCTCATCTGCGTGAGCTGGCGGGCGAGGGTCATCGCCACCATGCGGGCGGCACTGACGGTCCGCGTGCGGCGCGTCGAGTGCAGGTCGGCCGGCGTGATGCCGAAATACGCTGCCACCAGTGCCTCGATGTCGCCCAGGGTCACCACGCTGTCGGTCCGGGCGAGGTGATCGGCGAGTGCCTCGGTCGCCATCGCCAGGGTCACCTTCCCGCTGCCCAGCGCCGACAGCGCCGCCAGCTTGATCATCGTTCCTTCCAGTTCCCGCACCGACTGGCGGATGTGCATTGCCACGTACTCCAGCACGTCCGGGGCCAGGTCCAGCTTCATCGCCCTTGCCCGCCGCCGCAGAATCTCCATCCGGGTGGTCAGGTCGGGCGAATCCACCTTCACCACCATGCCCGAGACAAACCGGCTGATGAGTTGCTCGTTCAGTTCCCCCACCAGCCGCGGGTGCACGTCCGAGGCCAGCACGATCTGCTTGCCGGAAGACTCGATGGCGTTGTAGGTGTGCAGAAATTCGTCCTGGGTCGCCTTCTTGGCCGCGAGGAAGTGCACGTCGTCAATCGCCAGCAGGTCCAGGCTGCGGTAGCGGTTGCGGAAGGCGTCGACCTTCTTCTGGCGAAGAGCGGCGATGAATTCGTTGGTGAACTGCTCTGCGGTGACGTACCGCCAACTGAGGCGCCGGCGGCGGACGTCGCTGCAGATGCCCTGCAGCAGGTGGGTCTTGCCGACCCCGCAGGGACCGTGGACAAACAGTGGGTTGAACGGGGGCGTGGAGGCTTTGCTGACGGCCTTGGCGGCCGAGTAGGCCAGGCGGTTGCTTTCGCCGACCACGAAGTCGTCCATCGAGTACCGCAGCAGGGCCGCCCGGGGGGTGTCCTTTCGGCTGCGGCAACGGCCGGTTGTGGCCTTGTCGACCATGTCGGCCTGGGCGTCAAGGGTGCGTTTGCGCATCTGGCCCGACAGTTCGGGGTCGACGGTGACGACGATGTTGTGGTTCCTGCCGGTATGTTCCTGTGCGGCCTGGGCGAGGTCGGGCAAGTAATGCCCCTCGATCCAGTTGGCGGCAAACGGGCTGGCGACGGCGACCTTGAGGTGCCCGTCGTCGAGCGTCACCGAGGTCCCGCTCTTGAACCAGGCACGGTACTTCTGAGGCCCGATCCTTCCCTGAAGCGAGCTCAAAATGTCGTCAATGGGGCCGCGATCAGCGCGCACCGATTCCGTCGATTGAGGCATACTTGCTTTCCTGTTCCGATGAGACTCTCCGGGCGTTCCACCTTCGTCCGGCGAGTGAATTGCACTTAACTGCCACCCGAGGCGACCGCGAGCGGCCCACCATGCCTTCGGGTTCCCTGTCCAGCGAGGAAAATGGTAAACCGGCGGCTCCAAGTCGTCAAATCAAAAGGGCTAACGCCCCCGGCCATAAGTTATCCACACCGTCCAAGCCTTGGAAATACACCACCTTGGACTCACAAAAAAGATTTCCTCCACATGTTGTCCACATCCCGGCTTAACATTGACATAACCTAGTTTATATCAGTGCTTTATGTATGCCTCCCGGCTCTTGCTGAAACGAAATCCCGCCTGGCGGTACGCCCGCCTGGCCGGCTCGTTGCGCGAGTCCACCGCGAGGCGAATGCCGCTAAGCCCTGCCTCCGTCGCCTGTTGGCACAGCTTCCTGGTCAGCCACGTGCCCAAACCCGCTCCACGAAACGCCGGAACCACCCCCAGATACACGACCTCCGCCTCGCCATCGATCGTCTCGTTGACGGCCGCGAATCCCGCCAGCCGCCCGTCCTGCTCCGCCACACGCCAGTGCTCGGGCGTGTAGATCCCCGTGTCGCGATGGCCGGCCAGGGCGTCCCGGACGTCCCTCAACTCCGAGAGCCCGGGGCAGTCCAGCGTGTCCACGTAAGTCGCGGCCACCAGTTCTGCCAAGGCGTCGTCGCTGTATAGTTCGCAGGCACGCAGGCGCACCCCCTCCCGCGGGGGCACCTCTTCGGGTAAGGCCGGCAGCGAACGCTCCATGAACTCCAGCGTCGCCAGGTGACGGAACCCCGCCTGTTGCAGGAGCCTGCCCCGCCGGTCGTCGCCGGACTCGATGAGGATGTTCACCAGGGCATTGTCGGCCGCCAGGGCCGCGTCGGCCGCCCGGCGGATCGTCTCGGCGAGGGCGTCGGGGTCGACCTGCCCGGAGTCCGGCGAGCAGGACAGCAGCCCGGCCACGCGACCGGCCCCTTCCAGCGTGACGGCCGCCGCGACGG
>JBKHHV010000286.1:0-4788 GCA_046539005.1 Phycisphaerae bacterium | reverse complement strand
TCCTGCTCGTAATCCCGCTCGACATATCTGCCGTCGGTCGTGTCGAAGAAGACAAGGTTCCCGTCCCGCACCCACGCCATCCGCGTGCGGCTGCCGGTGAGTTTGCTCACGGCGGCACTCGCCCGGGAGGCGGTCGTGGGGGCAACGTCGTCGGAGCGGCGGCCGCCCACCGCCGGGGATGGCAGCGAGGCCGTCGCGATCGCCAGTGCGGCTGTGAGGAGGCAGATACGTCGGAGCTTTCGGTACGTCATACGCAGATTATAACGGATGGGCCGGGGGCGTGGATCGCGCAAAAATGATCGCCGCGACAGAGGGGGGCAGACCTCGGCCGCGGCGTGTGGGTGCAGGGGGGCAAGGCCCGGGAAAGCGAGGGATCGACCCTCCGAACCCTCGTGCTTCCGCGCGCAGGCCCTGCCCGTCGTTTGGGTTGAGTTCCGAACGTCGCCGCCGGCTTCGGGAGCCCGCCGGGGGAGCCAGAGCGTTACTCGCCGGGGTTGTCGCCTCCGGCCCGCCGCTGGAGCATCTGGCGCAGGTATTTGTTCTCGCGCTTGGTGGCTTCCAGGTCGAACACGAGGTACTTCACCTGCAGGCGGAGATGGTCCAGAGCATCTTCGGCGGTACAACTGGCGGTGGACTTGCTGGGCACGTAGGTGCCTTCGGAGAGGTCCATCTGGCTCTTGCCGACGGTGGGGGCGTTCTGGAACAGGGAATTGACTTCTTCGACTTTGGCTTTGATGTCCGCCTCGTTCATGGCAGTACCTCACTTCCTGATTGTTACATAATACAGGTCCGAGGCTCCTTGGCCTCGCCTGTTTATTGTAATGCAACCTTCATGCCAAGACACGCAGGGAGCCACAAACGTTGGTGTAAGATCGTAAAGAAAGTAACTAAAGCCACTTACATCGCTTCCTCTCGCCGCCCGGCAAGCCGCCCTGCAGCGGGAATAATTCCTGACTGTTGCCGTTCGGTAACACTGCTGGAGCCGCCTGCGCGAGGAAACCGACTAAACCATGGAATCACAAGCGGTAATCCCACTTCGGGCCCCATGTGTTGCCGTGCGGCAACATGTTGCGGTGGGGTATCAATCAGGTCACATCGCGAGGGGGCGAGGACATCACGGAGCGGGAAGAATCGATCCCATTTCTGGATATGCCTCCGTCGTCGGCTCTTTTTGACCCTTTCCAGGGCGGAAAAGGCTCACGCGGGCAAGGAGCGGAGCAGTTCCAGCGACGAGTCGGCGATGCGCTCGCCCACGGACGGCTCGAACAATTGCATGCCCACAAACCGGGGGCAATCGACGGCCTCGTAGGTGCGTTTCTCGTAGGCCTCGGGGGCCGGGAAGTAGCCCATGCACCCGCCGGTCAGCGTGGAGACCATGGTCACCGGCGAGGGGCCCTGCTCGATGATCCGACTTCCGAACCGGCTGAAGAGTTCGCCGGGAATCCCCGCGATCTGGACGGGGCCCACCTGCAGCGCCTGTAGCGGGGCGGCGGCGGTTTGCGGCGGGCCCTGCTCCCGCAGCGCAAGGGCCTCGGTCGCCCACTCGACGGCCGCCTTGTGCCCGCAGTAGATCCAGTTGGCACCGGAGGGCTCTTCCTGCTGCATCTTGGCGCCGCGCACGTCGATGGTCTCCTGCAACTGCTCGGCCGGAGGCAGCGGCTGGAGGGGCAACTCGGCCGTGCCGGCGGCAAAGGCGACGGGGGCGCCTTGGACCGGCTCGGCGGCCGCCAGCAGTTCCCATGCCTTCTCGGCGATGCGTCGGCCGGTGGTTTCGGCGGCCTGCTCGGAGGGTTCCCGCGGCACGAAGTTGCGGGGGTTGGCATCTCCGCTGGCACCGTTGAGGAACAGCACCGGCACCTCGGCGCCCAGGTATTCCTGCAGGGCGCGTTCGACGTAGTAGGGGAAGTCAGGTGTGACCTGCCCGTTGGAATGCAGGTTCACGGGGTGGCAGGCGTAGTTCACCACCGCGGCGATCGGCCCGCCGCGCCCGTCGCGCAGCAGCATCGTCGGCAGGAAATTGCACGTGCCGGCCGACTCGCCCAGCGAGCGGTTGACGCTGACGTCTTCCAGCGTGCCCACCGCCGCGGCAAGGCCGGCGTCGGTCAGGCGTCCCATCGCCGATCCGGACAGGTCCACCAGCGTTCGGTGCAGTTGGCTGCGGTAGGCGGGGTCGGGACGGCCCCAGCCGCGGAGGGGCACGGTGGCCGGTCCGCCGTGGGTGTGGGTGCAGGCGATCATCACCGCCTCGAGGGGCATGCCGGTGGCGCCGGCGACGTCGCGGCGGATGGCGGTGCAGTAGGGTTCGTCCATTCCCAGCAGGTCGCAGGAGATCAGCATCGCCCGCACGCGGCCTGACTCGAACACGACCGCTCTTGCCTGGAGGGGGTGGAGGATTCCCCTGGCGGGCCCGAAGGCTCCGCCGGACAGTTCGATTCCCACCGGGGGCGTGATGTCGGCAATGGATGCACCGGCGCGCATGGACGTCTCCTTCTCTCTCTGTCGGCTCCGGCAAGTGGCGTCTGCGTTCTGTCGTGCCGAAGGGCTCGGGGTTCCCTACGGTTTCTTCGGTTCGGGCAGTTCCAGCAGTTGCATGACCTGCTGCAGGTCCGACCACACCATCCGGCGGTTCTGCTGGGTGTACTGCCGCAGCACGTAGGCCGGGTGGAACGTCGGCATCACGGGGATGCCCTCCAGCCCCTCGCCGATGGCGGGCAGGGGATGGAAGTTGCCCCGCATGCGGGTAATGCCGGTGCGGGTGTCCAGCAGGGCCTTGGTGGCCGGGTTGCCCAGGGTGACGATGCACCGGGGGCGGATGATCTGCAGTTGTCGCACCAGGTAGTTCCAGCAGGCGGCGACCTCTTCCGGGGCCGGCGTGCGGTTGTTGGGAGGCCGACATTTCACGACGTTGCAGATGAACACGTCCTCGCGCGTCAGGCCCATCGCGGCGATCATCTTGCCCAGCAGTTCCCCGGCCCGTCCGACGAACGGTCGTCCGCTGAGGTCTTCTTCCTGCCCGGGTGCTTCGCCCACGAACACCAGGTCGGCGTTGTGATTCGCTTCGCCGAAGACGGTGTTCGTCCGCGAGCGGCTCAGGACGCAGCGGGTGCACATGGCGACCTCACTGTCGTTGAGTTCCGCCAGGGCGGCGGCCTTTTCGTCGGGGCTCAGTTCCGACAGGTCGGAGGCGCCCGCCGGGGCCGACACCGCCGCGATCTCGATTTCCGGAAGCGGGTTACGCTCGGCGGGAACGTAGTCGCCGCCCAGGAGGTTCTCGATGGCGAGCAGTTGCCTCGCCGCGGCCGTGAGTTGCTGGAATTCGTCGGTCATGGTGGGTGCATCATACCGCGGCCGACCGGGAGGTTCCAGCGGCGGATGCCCGCCGCAGCGGTGATGAACTGTGGGAGATTTCCGGTTGACGCCTTTTCGGATGCCGCGTACAATAGTGATGGTGGAATATTGCTCAACTTGTAATGTTGACTGACTACGCTGCAAAGCGAAGCCTGCTGGAGGCAAAGGAGAAAGACATGAATAAGCATCTTCTTACGTGTATTACGGTTCTTGTGGTGTCGGCAGCTTTTGCCGGGGCCGAAGTTCTCGTCTACGAACCGTTCAACTACGACGAAACGTCGAGTTGGGATGTGGAAGCCGGCGTGACCGCCACCGGGAAGGGGCTGGCTGGAAACTGGTCGCTTTTCCCGCGGAGCGGGAGCAACGGCAACCCGGCCATCGTTGCCGGCAGCATGTCCTATCCGGATTTCCTGGCGACCGAAGGAAACCGTCTGAGCGCCCATCCCGGCGACCACGGCTGGAGCCAGCCCGGTGTGTACCTGGACACGGCGGACGCCTCTTTCGCACCATACCTGATCGAGTCCGGCGACGACGCCGGCAAGGTCGGCAAGGGCGGCACGACGCTGTGGGCCAGCTTCCTGTGGCATGGCTGTGGCGACCTGGACAACGGCGTGGCCCAGTTGAAGATGGGCATGAGTTTCGGACACGGCTGGAGCGAGGACTACTACGGAATCGCCTACCAGGACGCAACCCCCATGGACGCCACCACCGATGGCGAGCACCTTTTCGTGGTCAAGTACAGCTTCAGTGACACCGACGGGGCCGACCTGGTGGAACTGTGGATCGATCCGGATCTGAGCCAGACGGCCGAGCCCGATAGCGGCCACACCTACTGCGCCAGTGCGACCGGTAACGTCGCGTTCGACAGCATAGCGGTGGAATGGAACAACTGGCACAACGGGGCCAACTCGGACGGCGACGACACCTACGTCGATGAGATCCGTCTGGGTGAGAGCTACATGGACGTCACCGGCGTCCCGGAGCCTGCCACGATGGCCCTGCTGGCGATCGGCGGCCTGGGCGTGCTGGTCCGCCGGCGCCGCTAGGCGGCATCGCCGAGAGAAATCGACTGACAAAGCCGGGCTGTCCGATGGCGGGCGGCCCGGTTCTTTTATGCGCGTGGGGAGAATCCCGGCTTGCCGTTCAGCGTCTTTTCGCCATGCCAACAGCGCTGAACGCCAAGGCGACGCCATGGCGGGAAGACTAAAGTTGAGCGGGGGGCAGTATCGAACAGCGCTGAACGCCAAGGCGACGCCGCGACAGAAACCACGCACTTAACGGGGGTCGGCGATGGGGAGCCTTCTTGCCGGGACCGTTCTGTGGTGCTTCCAGGAATCTTGCCGCCACTGCGAGGATTGCCGGTGATCCGTCAGTGGAACCTGCGAAATCCGGGCTTGCCGTTCAGCGTCTTTTCGCCATGCCAACAGTGCTGAACGCCAA
>JBKHHV010000043.1:0-17333 GCA_046539005.1 Phycisphaerae bacterium | reverse complement strand
GACCCGCCAACGGGACAAGACGCCGATAGCAGAAAACACCTGATGCCAGAGGAACACCCTGCTGGGTGGTGGGTCAGGAGACCCACCACCCAGTAACTCTGCCAACAGCCTCCCGGGAACACCCTGCAAGGTGGTGGGTCAGGAGACCCACCACCCAGTAACCTGCCGGGGGCAGACCCCACCGCGTTGCAAAACAAACACGCGGCCCGGAGCGCTGTTTGCGATCCGGGCCGCTGTGCCAATCGTCATTCCACGTCGGGAATGATGTCCGTCGTTTCGCGTCAGGACACGGTGACTTTCACCTCGTGCGTCTTACCGTCGCCGTGGGGCTTGATGATGTTTCCGTCGATGGCTGCACCGTCGACTTCCACCTTCAGCTCGCCCTTGCAGATGCCTTGGGCCTTCTCAATGCTGATTTCGTAGGTCGCGCCGCGGAAGTTGCGGGTCATCTTCGACCACGTCCAGTCGGCCGGCAGGCACGGGTCGATCAGCAGCCCGTCGACTTCCGGCCGGACGCCGAGCATATGCTCCCACACGTTCAGCAGCGTCCAGCAGGCCGTGCCGGTCGCCCAGGCGTGGCTGCCCTCGCCGGGGTTGTCCGATTCGTCCGCGTAGGTGAACTGCGGGGCGATGTACGGCTCGATCCGATAGGTTTCGGGCTCTTGCTCGTGTCGCGTGCACGGGAGCATCTTCTTGATGACGTCGTACCCGGTGTCGCCGCGCCCGGCAGTGAACTCCGCCCAGATGCGCCAGCGGGAGTTGTGTCCCTGCAGCGAGCCGTTCTCCTTGGTGCCCGGTGCGAAGCGGCTGATGATGCCCGCGCGGTTTTCCGGTTCCGGGAACGGCGGGTAGAAGCAGTAGCTCCCGCGCGGGTTGTCGATGTACTTGTCGAAGCTGGCGAGGATCTTTCCGGTGCGGTCCTCGTCGGCCAGGCCGGCGACGATCGCGAACGCGTTGGGGTTCGTGAAGATCATCCCACCGCTCTTGTTGTCCTTGCTGCCGAGCACCCAGCCGCTGTCGTGCGTGCCGCGCCAGTACCAGTCGCCGTCCCAGCACAGCTCGTTGACGGTCTTCCGGAGTTTGGCGATCTTCTCCTTGTACTCCGCAAGCCGCTCGGAATCTTCCATGTGCTCCATGCACGTGTAGAACATCTCGATGCAGATGATCGCCCAGCCGGCGAGCATGACGCTCTCGCCCTTGCCCTGGTTGCCCATCTGGTCCAGCGCGTCGTTCCAGTCGGCCTTGAGGATCAGCGGCAGACCGCGATCGGAGAACTGGCTCCAGAAGAACTCGATACCGGCGATGGCGTGCTCGTAGATGGACGCATCCGGCTTGCTCGACCGGCCGGAGATGCAGGTTTCCGGGTCGACCCAGGGGGTGGTCTCTTCCAGAATGGAGTAGTCGCCGGTCTCGCGGACGTAGTTGGCGAGGATGAACAGCGGGTTCAGCGGGTCGTCGGAGTGGAACGTCCGCGTGCCCTGCATGCTGACGAAGTTCCCGCCGTGGGCGTAGTCGCCGCCCTCGAACTGCCAGATCATGATCCGCTTGACGATGTGCTCGCGGACCCACGTCGGGTCCTGCGGCAGGCGGGAGACGGTGTCCTGGCAGGCGTCGCGGACGCCGAAGTTGTAGATGCCCGAGTAGCAGTAACCGGTGTTGCGGTTCCACCAGCTGAGGTTCGAGCCCTGGTACTTGAACCAGGTGTTGACCATCGTGTTCAGGTCCTCGTCGGGCGTCTCGATCATCGGGCTTTCGACGACGCCGGCCCAGTAGGCCTGGTTGTTCTCGAAGGCCGCCTTCGCCTGCTCGACGGTGCCGTACTTGTCGGTCAGTTCCGTCGCGTCGGCAGCTTCCCGCGGGACGGCGCCGAGGATGATGACATACTCAGCCGACTCGCCGGGGGCCAGCTCGAACTTGTGCTGCAGCGCGCTGCAGGCATCGCGTCCGACGCCGACCTTGTTGCGGAGCGTGCCGCTGTCCATCACCTGCGGGTCGGCCAGGTCGCGATAGCTGCCGATGAACTCGTAGCGTTCGCCCTCGTAGCCGGTCACGTCGGCGGAGCTTGCGAACACGACGGCCTTGTCGAACGGGATGTTGTTCGCATCGGAGTTGGCTGCCTGCCACCCGCCGAGGTACTTGACCCACTGGGTGTTGCGGGTGAAGATCACGCCGTCCTTGTACTCCTGCCGGTTGAACAGCAGGTAGAACTCGCGCCAGGAGGTGTCCTCGAACCAGTTGCCCAGCGACAGCTCGGCGTAGTTGGTGGCGCTGATCGTGCGTTTTTTGTCCGAATGGTTGGTCAGCTTGACCGTCCAGAGCAGACACGGGTCGCCGACGTCGCTGCCGGTGGAGGTTTTCGCATCGGGCATGGGCGTGAAGTAGGTGATCTCCGCGCCGATCCCCTTGTTGCGGCTGGCGATTCTGTTGTAGCCGAGACCGACGTGACACTTCCAGTCGTCCAGCGGTTTGACGGGCGGATAGGCGTTGGCGTTCCACCACTCGCCGGTCTCCTCGTCGCGGAGGTAGACGAACTTGCCGACCGTGTCGCGCGGGACACCGTCGATGTGCCAGCGGGTAATGCGGGCAACGGTGGGGTTGCCCAGGAACGAATACCCCCCGCCGATGTGCGAGCAGACGTCGCACCAGGCGCCGTTGCTCAACACGTTCATCCAGGGCCTGTCAAGCCGCGGCTCGGAGATGATGAATTCCTTGCCGTCGTCGGAAAAGGTGCCGTATTTCGTCGGTTTCATCGGGTCTGTAGCCTTTCAGGTTTCATGTGGGGTCAAAGCAGGCGTAAAGGGTACAGAAGGTTCTCACGGGAGGCAATAGGCAGAAGGCAAAAGCAACGCCGCTGCACACCGTGCAAGACGGAAGACCGTCCGCCTCCGGCGCCCGGGGCGACGGCCACCTCCTTCGCGTGGTGGGTCTCCCGACCCACCACGTTGCACGACGGCCATTGCGGACACGTCGGTTCTGTTGGCGGGTCAGGAGACCCGCCAACCGGGAAAGTCTGTCGGGTGTCGGTCCTGCTGTCGAGAACCAGCCGCCCTTCTGCCTTCTGCCTTTTGCCTTCTGCCTCGCTGTCAGCTAGAATGATCGCCCTATGGCCAAGAGACGGGTCAAAATCTCGCTGGCGACGAAGTTTCGCCTTCTGTTCGGACTCGCCGTGGCGGGCATTATCGCCGTGGCGCTGATCGTTCCGTGGTACTTCATGGAGTTGCTGGCAGAGCAGGGAGTCGCCCAGCCGGGCTCGGAACTGACCCGCATGCGCCTCAACGAGTGGACCCGCGAGCACTATTCCAACCCGCAGGCGGCCCGCGATTCCGGCAGCAAGGTCGTCCAGTTGCACATGACCGGAGCCGAGGAATCCACCCTCCGGGCCGGTCCGGAGTTCGTCCGTCTCACGCCCGATCTGACCGCACCGGAAACCGACATGGGCCCCATCCGCACCAAGGCCCTCAAGACGTTCATCCAGTCGCGCGATCAGGAACTGGCGATTATCCGCACCGAGAACGACCGCGGGCTGGAGGTCTACCGCTGCTTCCGCGCGGTGCGGATCGAAGATGCGTGCATGACCTGTCACGGCCCGACCGCAGAGCCCCGCGTGCAATTCCAGCCGGGCGAGCTGGTGGGCCTGATCGACGTGACGCTCCCTCCGTCGGCGGCGTCCAGTTCACTGGTCTGGTGGACGCGGGGGGTGTTCCTGGTCGGCGGGATTCTCGCAGCCATCCTCGCGTTCATCATGTTCACGACGATCACGCAGCGACTGATCCTCCGTCCGGTCCGCAAACTGCGGGATGTCTCCGACCGGGCGGCAGAGGGCGATCTGTCGGTCCGCAGCTCCGTGACCACCGGGGACGAACTGCAGCGACTCGGCGAGAGCTTCAACGACATGCTCAGCGCCATCTCCGAGCAGACCGACAAGCTCCGCAGCGCCAACAAGGCCTTGGACCTCAAGCTCAACGAGCTGGCCGAGGCCAATATCACGCTCTTCCAGGCCAACCAGGTCAAGAGCGAATTCCTGGGCAACATCTCCCACGAACTCCGCACCCCGCTCAACAGCATCATCGGTTTTGCCGACCTGCTGGCGGGGAAGGACGACGAGAAAGTCAGCCGCTACGGCTCGAACATCGCCATTGCCGCCAAGAACCTGCTGACGATGATCGAGGACATGCTTCACCTGGCCAAGATCGAAGCAGGCAAGGCGGAGGTTTCCTGGGACAAGGTCAACGTCTCGGACCTCTGCCAGCTGCTGACGGACCTGATGAAACCGCAGGCGGACAAGAAACGCCTTGAGCTGAGAACCGAGATCGACGAGGAACTGCCGCTGATCACCACCGACGGCAGCAAGCTCCAGCAGGTGCTGTTCAACCTGCTGTCCAACGCGATCAAGTACACGCCCGTCGACGGAGAGGTCAAGCTCTCGGCCCGAGTGACCAGCAGATCCGGGGAGGACAACCTGCCCCGCCAGATCGCCATCGCCGTTTCCGACACCGGGCCGGGTATCCCGGAATCCGAGCAGCAGATGATCTTCGAGAAGTTCTACCAGATCGATCGGATGCTGACCAAGCAGTCGTCGGGAGCCGGTCTGGGACTGGCAATATCCAGAGAACTCATAACTCTCATCGCCGGCAGGCTTTCGCTCAACAGCACTCCGGGGCACGGAGCGGAATTTATTGTCACCCTTCCGGTCCGGCCCGATGTCCGGCAGCTTGCAGAGAAACAACAGTCCCCCGCCGGCCCGTAACCCGTTTGTTCATCGGCCACTATCTATAGCGGACTGCGTGATCCCAACGCACCGGCCGGGGTTAACTCCGCACTGCACTCTGATGTAAGACAAATATCGCACGAGTGTTAGTAAAGCCTGCCTCCTCACCTTCCCGATAAGATCACCAACGGCATCAGGTTCCGGTTCGTATCGCTCCCGGCCGGCGCCGTGCAATGGCTATCGCTCGCGCTGACCCAACACGAAAGAGAGAACGCAGTAACCGATGAATCAGCAGACGTTCCAGACTGTTCTCGAGCAGGTCTATGACGGGATTTGCCTGGTCGATCGAGAAATGAAAGTCACCACCTGGAACCGTGGCGCCGAGCGGATTACCGGCTTCGGTGCCGATGAGATGCTCCAGACGGTCTGCCGGAACAATCACCTGATCCACACCGACAACAACGGCTCGCCCCTGTGCGGGACCGACCTGTGCCCGCTGGCCCGGACACTGACCGACGGCAGGACGCGGGAGCAGGAGATCTTCGTCCGGCACAAGGAAGGACACCGCCTGCCGATCATGTTCCGCGTCGCTGCCCTTCGCGACGAGCAGAACAGCATCGTCGGGGCCGTGCAGGTCTTCAGCGACAACCTCAGCGAGGCCCGCGCCCAGGAAGAACTCCGGCGGCTGAACAACCTCGCCCTGCTGGACCCGCTGACCGGGCTGTCCAACCGGCGATACCTGGAGACGCGTCTGCGGGCGAAGCTGGACGAACTGCGTCGGTACAACTGGCCTTTCGGGGCGTTGTTCGTGGACATCGATCGGTTCAAGCAGGTCAACGATACCTACGGGCACCTGCTGGGCGACCGGGCGATCCAGATGGTCGGCAAGACCCTCTCGACCTGCGCCCGGAGCGTGGATACCGTCGGCCGATGGGGCGGAGATGAGTTTCTGGTCATCATCAACAATGTCCAGGCAGGCGATCTCTACTATATCGCCGAGCGTGCGCGCATCCTGATCGCCAACTCGCTGATCGAGCACGACGGCGCGGACATCCGCGTGACCGTTTCGGTCGGTGCGACCATGGCCGACGAGCAGGACACCAGCGAGACGCTGATCACCCGCGCCGACCGCGGGACCTACCGCTCCAAGGAAGCAGGCAAGAACTGCGTGTCGATGGAAACCTGCGGCACGCCCCGCCCGATCCCCGCCGGATGACAGGTGCGGCGGAGACAGCGATACCCGCGTCCCGTCGATCGCATCACCCCGCCACTGCCGTCGCCCGCTCACGGCGCATGGTACCCCCTTGAGCCCCGGCCGGGCCTCTTTCCCGGTTGGCGGGTCTCCTGACCCGCCAACAGAACCGACGTTTCCGCAATGGCCGCCGTGCAACGTGGTGGGTCGGGAGACCCACCACGCGAAACACCGCGACTTCCGTCGCGGGCTCACCGTCGGCTTAATACCAGACCGTCATCACGATATTGGGTTCGGCCCGTTTGCCTTCCATCGTGCCGACGACCTCGGTGACGTGCTTGATCTCCACTTCGTTGGCGTCGGCCCAGTCGTTGATCTGGTCTTCGATGAACTCCAGCGACTGCGGGTTGATCTTGGCGAAGAAGATCTTGCACCTCGTCGCGCCGGTACCGTCCAGGTTCAGCGGGCGAGAGTACTTGTGGGCCTCCTTGTGCCGATCGATCCCCAACTGCTTGATCTGCGAGTGGTTCTCGAAATCCTCCTCCATCTCCACCAGGCTGATCGGTTCGTCCTCGTCCTGCGGTTTCTTCGGCGGAGGGATCGGCACCGGCTCGGGTCTTGGCTGCTGCTCATCGGACGCCGATTCCAGAGAGATCGGCTCCTCTTCCTGTTCCTGCCCCTCGGGCCGGAAGTTCTGCTGATCAGACATGTTGTACCTCCCGGGTACGTTGACAAAGCGAGTTCCGACGTGGGCCGACCGGCCGCAAGAATGCGGCATTTGCGGCAAGCGGCGCTTCTATAGGGAATTGGCTTCTATTATAATGCATGCGGCCCGTTGTGCAACAAACCGGGTTCGGGTAATTGCACCGCCGGCGGGGGCGATGGTCGTTTGCGTTCACCGGCGCCCGGGCCGACGGCAGGAAACCCGGGACTGATTCGAGCGTCAGAACAGAGTGACACGAACAATGAAAGAGAAACTCCTCATCTTCGGATTGTTTGTCGCCACCGTCGCCGGGGCGATCGGCTTCCCCCTACTGTTCGCCGGTAGCGAAGCCACCGAAACGCCTCGGAACGACCGGCCGGTCAAGAAGTTCAGCGGACAGCAGATGCGCGGGTTCGCCATCCAGATGCACAACGGCGAGTCCACGCACCCGTACATCGACTATATCGACGAGGTGGCCAAGACCGGCGCCAACACCGTCTGCCTCGTGGCCATGGGGTACCAGGAGAACTGCTCGTCCACGAGTATCTTCATCGAGTCCCGCAAGACGCCCTCGGCCGACCATCTGGGCAGGCTCATCCGGCACGCCCGCAAGAGGGGCCTGAAGGTCGTGCTCATGCCGATCGTCCTGCTGGAGAACCCCCGCGGCGGGGAATGGCGAGGGAAGATCAACCCCACCGACTGGAACGACTGGTGGGAAGACTATACCAACTTCATCCTCTACTTCGCCGGAGTGGCCCACGACAACAAGGCCGAGGTGTTCATGGTCGGCTCGGAGCTGATCAGCACCGAGACGCAGACCGAGAAATGGAACCAGCTGATCGACAAGGTCCGCCGGCGCTACACGGGCCTGCTGAGTTACTCGGCCAACTGGGACCACTACAAACCGGTGACCTTCTGGGACAAGCTGGACATTATCGGCATGACCACCTACTACGACCTGGCCGGCGGGAGGAAGCAGCACTCGCTGGAGGCCCTGATGGGGGAGTGGAAGCCGATTAAAGAGAAGATTCTCGCCTGGCAGAAGAAGATCAACCGCCCGATTCTGTTTACCGAAGTCGGCTGGCCCAACCAGGCCACCTGCGTATCCCAGCCGTGGAATTACTACGGTGCACAGGACAAACCCGCCCCGAAGCTCCAGGCCCGCTGCTTCGAGGCCTTCTTCGAGACCTGGAAGGACGAGCCCGCCGTGGCCGGGTACATCCTCTGGGAGTGGCCGTCGCATCCCAAACACGGCAAACACCCCAAGTACGGCTACAGCGGCGAGGACACCTCCTACGTCCCCAAAGGCAAACCCGCAATGAAGGTCATCAGCAGGTACCTCACACGCGATCCGAACACCGCCGCCAACACCGACGAGAACAAAAACGCCGACACCCCCGAGCCGGAAAAGGAAACCAAAACACCCTCCGAAGGATGAACCGGCCGGCATCTGGAAGCCGCCGACATGGCGTTCGCACGCGGCTCAAAACCCCGTCCCAGACAGCCAGTTTGCGACAAAATTGTAGCGAAATAAGCCTCCGGAAGGTGTTTTTTTCGTAGCTTTACGTAGCTTTCGGCACGTGGAAGGCCCGATCGGGACCGCTTTTGGGGAGTTTTCCGAGATTTCCGGGGGCGTTTTTCCGCAGTTTTGCGCAGTTTCGGGCAGCTGAAACACACCCGCCGACCCCCGATTTCCCGCGCCCTTCCGTTGGAAAATGAGCTGGATCTGTGGAGCCGGTTGCGGGTTTGTTGCTACGATTTTGTCGCGTTTTCTGCAGAAGCGCGCGCTCGAAAGGTCCCCACCGGCGGAGGAAAAACCGGAATTTCTGAAGATTCTTCGCGCTTGGAACGCTTGCACTTACGTATTTGCCGCGGGCCGCGCGGAAGTGTCTGAGCGCGCGCAGCGTGCCGGCACCGGTAAGGGTGAAGGGCCACAGGTTCGCGAAGCGAACCGGCAAGGCCCGCGAGAACCCGCGGCGGCAGAGACGAACCACTCGGCCCCCGCGTTTTGAGTTTCGCAAAGACCGGCCGATCCGGTATGGTTGAGAAACGATTGGAGGCCAACATGAGAATTCGGGCAACGGTGACGGCGGCTGTGCTTCTGGTCGCGGCGACGGCGTGGGCGGGGACGGTTCGCGATCTGACGGCCGCGGGCGAAACGGTCTGGGCGGTCGGCGACCGCGGGCTTCTGCTGCGCAGCGACGACGGCGGGAAGACGTTCAAGCCGGTGAAGGTCCAGACGGATGCGAATCTCCAGTCCGTCGCGATCGACGGTGCCGGCGTGTACCTGATCGGCGGCCGGGCGGTTTCCGGGCACCCGCGCGGCGTAGGTCGGGGCGTGATGCTGCGCAGCAACGAAGGGGGCAAGCCGGGCACGTTCGAGAACATCGCCCCGGACAAAGCCGGCTGGCTCTACGGGGCGTCGGTGAAGGGCAAATCGGTGCTGGCATTCGGGCAGGCGCGTCCGTCCAGTTCGAGCGGGGTCTGGGAGACCGGCACCGACGGCAGGATCTGGAACGCCGTCAGCACCTCGCGCACCGGTCACCTGCGTGGAGGGGCCTTCCGCGACCCGTTCTACGGGTACGTCGTCGGGGAGAGCTGGCGGGTCACCAGCCTCCGCAACATGCAGGAACCGCCCATCCACCCGGAGCTGCCGGACTACGACCTGGACCTGCTGGACGCGGCCTTCCGGACCGACGAGGAATGCTGGGCCGTCGGGCGGCGGGGCATCGTGCTGCGGTCGCGTCCGACGGGCAAACCGTGGCAGGTCGTCCGCCTGCCGATCCCTGCCGGGGCGGCCCGCCTTGCCGATTTCGAGGCGATCTGCTGGGCCGACAAGCATCGCGGGTACATCGCCGGCGGGCTGCTGGGCGTGATGTTCCGCACCGACGACGGCGGGGACACATGGAAGACCATCGACGCGCCCGGTCCGGGGCAGATCCGCACGCTCGCTGCCGGCGCCGGCGACATCCTGCTGGCCGGCGGCGACTCCGGACGCATCTGGCGCAGCGACGACGCGGGGCAAACCTGGGCGCAGACCCACGGCCCAAAGCGCACCGACCTGCTGCTGATCTCCGCGGCCGGGGACATCACCCTCTACCCTGCCGCGGTGGCCCACAGCCGGGCCGGCGCGGGCGTGGCCCACGTGTTCGCAACGCACCCGACAGCCACCGACGCCCCGCAGGCCCAGCCGCTCCGGGCGGCAGCGACCACCGCCGGCGCCGACGCGACAACCGTGCTGGACGACTTCCCCTCCATCGCCGGGCGACCCGGCAGCGACGACCTCCGCGAAGCCGACGTGCTGAAGCTCTGGTCCCGGGCCATCGACTCGCCCGCCGAGCAGGCCATGCTGCTGCAGCTGACCGCCGCCATCCGCATCCACCGGCCGCGAGTCGTTACCGTCTGCAGCGATTCCCCCGCCCAGCGCGGGATCACCGCCGAGAATCACCTCGCCGCCCGCCTGGCGTTGAAATCCGTCCCACTGGCGGGCGGCTCCGAAGGGGCCATCCACCGCACGCTGGTCGGGGCAAAGCTCGCCCCGCACAAGCCCGACCGCCTGATGGAAGGCCTGTCGGCCAACGAGAAACCGAACCTCCCGTGGACCTCGCCCGACGATGCCGACGGCGATCGCCCCGCCGTCGCGATAGACGCAGCCCGCTTCCCCGCCGATGCCCCGACCAACATCGAGATGCTCGCCCAGCAGGCCATCTGGAACCTCCCGTGGACCGGTCCGCTGGACCGACCCGCCGCGGTCACCCGCTTTGCCTGCAGGCAGTCCGACGGAAGATACCCGCTGATGACCACCGGCCTGACCGAGGGACGCCTGAGCCTGCAGACCGTCACCGCCGACCGCAGCAGTCTCGCCTCGGCGGCGGTGCTGCGGATGGCCGTGGCCACCGGACGACCGCAGACCGCCCTTCCGCAGTTGCTCGGCTACGCCCGCTCGGCCCCGAAGGATCCGCTCGGCCCGGACCGCATGTTGCTGGCGTGCCTGCAGCTGCGGAGCGAGGGCAACGTTCCCCTCGCGGCAGAGGCCCGCAAGTACGCACTCTCGCTGGACGCCTCTCACCCGCTCAAGGCCCGGCTTAATGTCCTGACGCTGTCGACGCTCGTCTCGGCAGAGTACCGCGCGCTGCTCCGCAACGAGGGAAACCCCATGCTCGACCTCCGCCGCGTGCTGCCCGCGATCGTCAAGCGGTTCGACACGTGGGGTGAGTGGAACGCCTACCCGGCAGGGGCATACCTGCACGCCAACGCCCTGCTTGCGTCCGGCCGGCAGATCGAGGGGCTGCGGAAGCTCAAGTCACTGAAGCCCGCCCGCAACGACACTGGCGACGACCGCCCCATCAAGGACCTTGCCGCCCTGCGATACGCCCTGCTGAACCCGCAGACGGTTCCCGACCTGCCGGAATACGCCGCGTCGGCACGCATGATCCGCACCCGCGGGAAAATCGACGGTCGGCTCGACGACGCCTGCTGGAAACGCTCCAGGACGTACCTGCTGAAGAATTCCGACGGCGCCCAGCCGGCAGCGGCGCTCGGCAGCAGCGTGCGGTTTGCCCGCAGCGCGACGCACGTGTTCGTGGGGGTGCAACTGCCGGACAAGCCCGGCCGCCGGTGGGAGGTCAGAATCGCCGCGGATGCCGACATGGATCTGTGGACGCAGATCGAACTGACGGTCGACTCCGAAGGCAACCGCTCGTGCCTGCTCCACCAGCGAACCGCCCCGCCGATCAAGGTCGACCTGCCCAAGAGCGTGCTGCTCCAGGGGCGCAAATCCAACAAGAGCGTGACTTTCGAGATGGCCCTGCCGATCGCCGACCTGTTCGGCGTGGATACGGGATCGGGCGTCTGGCCGGTTCAGGTCACCGCCACGGCCTTCGACACCGGTCCGAAATCCACCACCGTGTACCTCCGCCCGCAGGATCGCCCCAGCCGTGAAGTCGAAGAGTATGGGCTGCTGGTCCTGCCCACGCCCCGGGCACGACCGGAGTCGGCTCATCCGGGAACGCGGCGGGCCGGCAAGCGTACTGCGCCCCGTTCGGATTGACAGCGCGACCCGCGACTCCGGGCCGAGGCGCAAACCATCGCCTGGCATTACTGCAGCGTGATCTCCGCCACCCGCACCACCAGGTGCTCCCCGTAGGGAAAGTCGGTGCAGGCAATCGCCAGGTGCCCCTTGTCGGCGTCCTGGGTGAAATCCAGTCGCTCGTCATTGTCCAGCCACCGGACCGAACGAACCGGGGCGGTCAGCCCCTCCATCGTCCGCAGGCCGGCCCCGCGGACACCGTCGAGGTTCTGGTTGTCCGTCACCGTCAGATCATGCACGAACAGGAAGAGCCTGCCGTCGGCGCCTTTCAGTACGAAGTCCCGGCCGGGCGTTTCCAGACGCGTCGGCCTCACGTCGTACAGCGCCGGTCGATGCAGGTCGACCCACTCGCCGACGCGCTTGAGCACCGCCCCATCGTACTGGGGAATCGCGCCCTCTGCCGTCGGTCCGACGTTCATCAGGAAGTTGGCCCCGACGCGTCGGCAGGCGCACAGGTCGGTGATGACCTCCCGCGGGGAAAGCTGGCGGAAATCACGCGTGGCGATGCCCCAGTGGTTGTCCATGGTCTGGCACATCTCGGCGGCGACGTACTTGTCCATGCCCTCGCGGTCCATCGGCTCCGGGCGGCCCTGTTCGTAGGTCACCGCGTCCAGTTCCGGGTGGCCGAACGCGCCGCGGGCGTCGACCGAGGAGTTGTTGATGATCATCGCGTCGGGCTGGTGCTTGCGGATCATCGCGTAGAGCCGGTCCTCCTGCCAGTCGGCCTCCGGGCGGGACCAGTTGCCGTCGAACCACAACCCGCCGATGGGCCCGTACTGCGTGCAGAGGATCTCGACCGACTCGACGAGGTAGTCGAGGTAGTCGGCGAACTGCTCGTCGCTGCATTCGTGGGTCCGCCGGCGCCAGTCCAGCGTGGTGTGGTAGAGCATGGGCACGATGTTCTCGGCCCGGCAACCCTCGACGAAGTCGGCGATCAGGTCCCGCCCTGCCGGGCTGTGCGGAGCGTCGAAGTCGTTCAGGCCGCGGGTATCGTACAGGCTGAATCCGTCGTGGTGGCGGCTGGTGAGCGTAATGTATTTCATTCCGCAGTCGGCGGCGAAGCGGGCCAGCGTCCTGCCGTCGAATTCCGACGCGGTGAACTGCTCGGCGAGCCGGGCATACTCCTCGGCGGGCACGTGGTGGCGGTGCATGGTCCACTCACCCCGGCCGACCAGCGAGTACAGCCCGTAGTGAAGGAAGAGACCGTAACCGAGTTTCTCAAAGGCCGCGACGCGGGCGGCCGGTATGGGTGTCGCCATGGTTGATCCTGTTCTGGGAGATCGAAATTCAGGCGGGAATCGTAACAGGATCCGCCGGCGGCAGCAACACCACGGATCGCCATCAGTTGTTGATCATGCGGGCCAGTTTCTTCCCGGCGAATTCGCCCCGCCATCCGCGGAGCAGGCGGGGCAGGTCGCCGTCCTCGCCCCGCATTTGCAGTCGATACAGTTCCGAGTACAGGCTGCGGGAGGCGAACAACTGCGGGTTGATATCGTTGGCCTCGCAGATTTCGCGACCGGCCTTGATCAGTTCGTTGACGTGGGGTTTGTCGTCCACGCGGCTGGGGACGCGCCGCGGCGCGGGCGGCAGTTCCGACTTCGGAATCTCGGCTATGCGGCGGATGATTTCGAGCACGCGCCGGCCCTCGCGATGGGCGACGGGTCGAGGAAAGCCGCGGACCTCGCTGAGTTGGCGGATCGTCTTCGGTACTTCGCGACAGATGCCCACGAGCACACCGTCGCGAAGGAATGTCTGCGGCGGCAGGTCGGCCCGCCTGGCACCTTCCTCCCTCCATACCACCAGTTCGGTCAGCAGCGCCAGGCGCCGGCGGGAGAGGTTCCCGCTGCCCTTGATGCGGGCCGCACGCCGGGCCGGGTCGAACGCATAGGTGCTCTCGTCTTCCAACGGAGCCATCTCCTCGCGGAGCCAGTCCAGGCGGTCCCGCTCGACCAGCCGCTTGCGCAACTCGTGCCGGGCCGGTAGCAGGTGCACCGCATCGGCCACGGCGTAGTGCATCTGCGAATCGGTCAGCGGGCGTCGCGACCAGTCGCTGTAGCTCTTGCCCTGGGGAATGTCCTCGCCGGTCACTTCCTCGACCAAGCGGCCGAACGACAGCGGGTACTCCAGCCCGACCAGCCCGGCGGCGATCTGGATGTCGAAGATGTTGCTCGGCGCCAGGCCCGACTGGAGGTAGCCCATCTCGAAATCCTGGTCGCCGGCGTGGACGATCTTCTCCACGTCCGAATCGGCCACCAGCTCCCAGAATTCGTCCAGCTTCACCTCATAAGGGTCGATCAGGGCGATGAAGTCGTCGGTCGCCGCCTGGACAAGACACAGTTCCGGCACGTAGCTTCGTTCGCGAATGAATTCCGTATCGAAGCCGAACACCCCGGCGTCGCGGAGCCGGCTCACCGCGTCCTTTAGACCGGACCGCTCGGCAATGAGATAATCTGAGGGATTCGTCACAGGTACTCCACTTACTGCGTTCCACCACTTTTACAGGAAACGTAAGCATACCGAAATGCGTCGGGGCAGGAAACCAGAATATGGTCGGTTTTTCGCATCTGAACCGCAGCCCCCTGCAGCGCAAGTACTTGAGTTGATCATATCGGCTCCCCCGTCGTCGGTCTCCGCCTTAGTCTTGCGGCCGGGTGCGGAGAGTCTTCATGAAGTTCCGCACGATCGGTTTCATCGTCTTGTCGTCATCGGCCGAGGCAGTGAAGCGGACCATCAGCACCACGTCATTCCGCTCGGTCAGGAAATACCGGATCACCCACTGTCGCCTGTTCATGTTGATGCGGGCCGCTACCGTCTGCATCTCCACGCCCGCGGGACTGCTGACCTTTCCCGCCGCCACGGCCGCCTTCCGCTGCTTGAGCACCCGCTGAACGGTTGTCGCCGCCTCCGCGGACGACCCATAGCCCCTGGCGGTCGTGCGGATCGGCTGGACCGTGATCGACAGGTCCTGCAGCTTCTCCGCCTCGGGTCCTGTGTAGCGGATCGCCCCGGCGGTTTCCTGCGAGGAGAAACCACCCGGAAGCTGGAACTGCAGGCCGGTCGACCGGTCCCGGTATAGAATCGGACGCGCGTTCTCGCCCTGCTTCGCCTCGCCCGCCGGCCGGATGCTGCGCAAAATCTCCATCGTATCGGACATCAACTCCGCGTTGCCTTCCGGCACGGCGGCCGTCAGCGTAAACATCGTCTGCGGCGCCTGGATGAACATCGCCAGCAGGCTCTTCTTCTCCCCGCCGACCATCCCGACGTGCCGAACGTACCGCCCGGGTATGCCCGCGACCCGCTCGTTCTGGTCCTCCACGGGCTTCCACTGCACGTCCCGCCGGAGCCCGTCGATGTAGGCCTTGGCGGCCGCGTCGATCAGGCTCCTGCCGGTGATCTTCTCGCTGGTCTTCCGGCGGGATATCGTCACAACCGTTTTCCCATCCGGCGATTGCGCGGTGAAACGCCCCGCCTCAGATGTCCGCTTGAGCAGCCAACCGGCGGGAAGCTTCAACGTGTACTGCGTGTCCGGGAGCTTGATCGTCTTGGCGGCCGGGGCCGTGGCTTTGCCCGTCAGGCTCAGCAGGATCTTCCGCATCTCGGCCCGCTTCCCGGCGTCGGCCAGCGCGGTCAGGACGAACACGTCCTGTCCTTTGACGAAGAACACCGCCTGCAGTTCGAGCTCCACACCGTCGATGGTGACGGTATACCGGCGGAACGGAGCCTTCACGCCGGCGACCTTAAGGGCCGAATTGTGCTGGAGTTGCAGGCGGCTGCCCTCTTTGTTCAGGCGGGCTTCGTACGCCTTGATCATGTCCCCGAGTGTCTTGGCCCCGTCCGGCCGGCCCAACGCCTGCACGACCGCCGACCCGCCGGGCGCCTGCACGTTCAGCAGCATGTTCTTCCCACCGGGCAGGAGCAACCAGTTGTCGGGGGCGATTATGGTATAGTCGGTCCGCGCGATCGGGAAGGTCTTGCCCGCTGCCGCGGACGTCAGCGTCCCCACCAGCAGTACGGCGATCATGGTCGCGTATATTCTCGGCGTTCTGGCCATTTGGCGGTCTCCTCAACACATATGGAACGTGCCGAGCAACGGGCGGTTTCGATGATTACCCGCCGGCTGCCCCTTTTCGGAGGTCGGCCAACCGCCGGTGTTATCTTGCGACCCCCTTCGGCAATTCGGAGAGGAAGTTGTCCAGATCCGAGATCGAATATCGGATCATCTCCCCGCCGGTGGCCTCGGCCAGCTTGCGGTAGTCGCCCAGAACGCTGTCGTCGTCGGTGAGAACCACTGCGATAAGCTTGATGTCCCTGGCGTTCAACTCCTCGGCCAGACCCGGCAGACCGGAGGCGTACTTTGCCGCGATGAGCACGATCGTCTCCGGGTTCATCTCCGCCGCCTCGCGAATCGCCTGCGGCAAGTCGGTCGCACCGGAGGGGAAATTCCCGGCCATGAACTCGCGGGCCTTCGTAACGCCCTCCTGCCCGCTGAGATAGTCCGCCGATGCCGGCGCGTTGGCACCTTCGGATGTGATCAGCACGTTGAACGGTTCGTCCTCCAGCGACCGGGCCGACGCGCTGACGATGCCGGTGCCGTAGTCGTAGGCGTCGGCCATGCTGCTGCCGGCGTCCAGCACGTACACCACGGGGGCCTCCACGGCAACGCCCGCCGCCGTCGCCTCTGCCGTGGTCTCGAACGGGTTGGCCGGACCCGTATAACCGCCCCCGTCGGCAACGTCATCGCTACCCATCATCGACACTGCCACGCTGATTGCCCCGGCCAGCAACGCCAGGATCAGCACGCCGAGGATCACCGTCACAACGCCCTGGATCCGCACCGGATTGGCGGTCGGAATTTCGTGCCCCGTCTGGGCGGTCGCTCCCTGGATCGCGTCGGGGTCCTTGGCCGGCTGGGGGGCGTCCGGACGCTCCCGCCGCGGGATCTCGGTCGGCGAGGATTTGGCCTTGGTCGGCGCCTCGGGCCTCTTTCCGGGCGCTTCGGGTCGCGCGGTCTCGGCCGCCGCCTGCTCGTCGGTCCCGGGAACGGGATTGATCTCCCTGCAATAGGGGCAGCGACACATTCCGCCCGCGAAGGCCTCGTCGATGGAAATCTTCTTGCCGCACTGTTTGCACTTGGTCACTAATGCCATGATTCTCTTTCCCAGGGACCTCACGGTGGTTCGTTTGGCTACCGCAGCCGGCAGCGACCGGAGCGAAGCGTCTGCCCAATCGCGATCGATCTGCACGACCGGAACCGACATCCATACCATCTTATATCGTAGCCATAAGTCCAGCAGGTTCAACCAGTAGCGAGCCGACTTCGCAAAAGCTTTACACGGGGCTAACCCGGCGACACTTTTTTCACCGCGAAAAAGCCAAACCCCTTGACTTCTGTTTCCGATACAGTATTCTGTACCGTCTCGCTGACGGGCCAACCGCCCGCCACGCGACCCAGCCGCCCTGCCGACAGAACGACAACCGGCAAGACGGCCCGAAATGCAGAATATCGCATGCCGAAACATTCCCCGATAGCTCAATTGGTAGAGCGAGCGGCTGTTAACCGCTAGGTCGTAGGTTCGAGTCCTACTCGGGGAGCTTCAAGCCGGTATCGAGCACGATGCCGGCTTGTTTTCTATCCGGGCTG
>JBKHHV010000042.1:0-17423 GCA_046539005.1 Phycisphaerae bacterium | reverse complement strand
GGCGTACTTGTCGGCCAGGGCGTAGGCACCCCACGAGCCGGAGATGATCTCGGTGAGGGCGATCTGGATCTTGGCTTTCTTCTCGGAGTCGATCTCGCCGAGGGCGTCGAGTTTCCCGCGGGCGGTGTCCAACTGCTTCTTGAGCTTGGCGGTTTCCGGAGCCCCGTCGGGGTCGTAGTCCTCGATGAACTCGATGAGCCCTTCCAGCCCGAGTACGTCCAGTTGCAGCGCCATCAGTTGCCTGGCCATGATGCCGCGCTTCTTCTTGTTGCTCTCCAGGCGCAGGTCCTTGGCCTTGTACTCGATGACCCGCTGGAGATCCTTCAGCAGGGCGTCGGGCTTGGGCAGCTTGGTGAGCTTCTTGGTCACCGGGTCGAAGAGCTTGCTCAACGGCGTGAGGCTGGTGATCTGGGGATCGGGGAAATGTTTGCCCACGGAGGCCATCATGATCTGGGCGGTCGCCAGGCGATAGTGGGCCCGCGTGCGGGCGTCGCGGTAGGCCTTTTCCAGCTCGCCCGGGGCATTCTGCCCGCTGACCCGCACCGGCACGCCCCACATCAGTACGATGCACTTGATGCGGCCCATCAGCTTGCGCTTCACCAGCGCCTCGCGGATGGGCGTGAGCAACTGTTCGTCGAAGGCGTCGCGGGGAATCTCGTAGTTTGCGGTGGTCTTGACCAGCAGGACGTTCCTCTCGGGGATGTCCCGCTGCTCGGCGTAGTACTTCGCCAGCTCGCGGGAGTCTTTCACGTTGCCGTTGGCGACCACGAAGACCTCGTCTGCATCCAGTGCCGTTGCGACAGTGGCCGAGACGACCAGGACGGCGAGGACCAAAGCGACATGTAATGCGCGGACCATGCTACCTCTCTCCGGTTGAGTGCTTCGATGGGCTGGACACCGCGGAAGTCCACACGCTAGGATACTCCCTGCCCGCGGGGATGCAAAAAGTCTTTGCCCGCGACGTCACCCGACTGGTGTTGGTATCGGCCCGGAGGCGGCGGTGGTTCAGCCGCGGGCGGGAAAGGAAGCTGCCGTGATGACGCTGAGACCGATCCTCAGAACGCTGGTACTGCTGGCGGTCGCCGTGAGCGCCGCCGGCTGCGTGGTGCACCAGCGGCAGGACACGCCGGTGGACGCCAGGCACCTGGAAGAACCCAAAACCGGCAACGACTACTACCTCTACGTTCCCAGCCATTACGAGCCCTCCGAGGATTGGCCGCTGGTGATCACCTTGCATGGGACGATCCCCTACGACACCTACGACAAGCAGATCAACGAGTGGAAATACCTCGCCGAGCAGAAGGGGTTCATCGTGGCCGCCCCCGAGTTGAGGTCCAGCCAGGGCGTGCTGCCGGTGATCCGCAGCGTGTGGTACAACGACCTGGACAAGGACCGGCGGGCGATCCTGGGTGTGCTGGAGGACGTGCAGCGGCGGTACAACATCGACCCGCGGACGGTGCTGATTACCGGTTTCTCCGGCGGAGGGCTGCCCATGTACGAAACCGCCCTCCGGCACCCCGGCCGATTCGGCATGATGGTCGCCCGGGCGTGCAACTTCTCGGACCATCAGGTGGAACGCATCGAACTGACCGACAAGGCCCGTGCACTGCCCTTCCGCATGTACTGGGGCAAAGACGACGGTGTCCGAAGCGACGGATGGGAGGCGTACCGCTACTTCCGCCGCCGCAGGTTCCCCGTGGAGAAGGAAATCATCAAGGGCGGACACTATCGTCACCCCGAGATCGCCTGGCGGTACTGGCTGAACATCCTCCCCAAACGCCACCTGAAGCGCATGAAGTGACGGGGAAGAAAGCAGTAACCGGTGACCGGTAATCGGTGACGGGTAGTGATCCGTGACCGGTCGGCCCGGCTTTATCCGGCGGCCGATCAGTGCGTCAGGGCGTAGGCGAACAGGTTCACCCCCAGGCGAATGGCATCCTCGTCGGAGTAGCCCCGATTATACGGGAAGCCAAGCTGCTCCCACCCGTTGGAAAGGCTCAGGGGCGAGTAGATCACGCCCAGTTGCCCGTCGAGGGTCACGCCCAGAAGCTGGGGGGTGTTGAGGTCCTTCTGCTGGGCCTTGACCAGCGGGGTGTAGTCGACGGCCTTGATCTTATAGGGCATCTCCAGCAACGCCGAGTCCTGCCCGATCTGCTCCAGCTTGTGCTCCGGCAGCACCCGCTTGAGTTCCCGGCGGAACGCCTTGTCGAATGCGGCCCGCCCGGCGGCGGCGTCGGCAATCAGCACCCCGCCGCTGGCCAGATACGCCCGCAGTCGCTTGACCTGCTGATCGGACAGCTTGAAGTCCCGCAGCCCGGTCATGTACAGCAACGGCTGTTTGAACACGTCCACGCTGTCCAGATCCACCACTTCACGCTCGAATTTCACGTTCAGCGTGGTGTTCTTCTGCACGTACTTCAGCAGGTTCGGAAGGGCGTGGGGCGTGGGGTCCCAGTCGCCGCCATGGCGGATCTGGGCGACCACCAGTTGATCGCGGGTGTTCTTGTCGGCCTCGGGATAGAGCTTCTGGGTGCCGAAGCTCTTGGCGTACTGGAAGTTCGCCAGCGTCGCGGCGATGATGTTCACCCCCAGCATCAGACCGTCGTCCTGGTGGTACAGCAGCCCGCCCTCGATGGGGTTCTTCTCCACGTCCCAGGAGCAGTTCAGGTCGATCGGCGAGTAGATGATCGCCGGCCGACAGCCCAGGTACACCCCCTGCAGCACCGGTTTTTCCAGGACCGCCACGGGTTTCTTGCCCTCGCGGACGCGCATCTTGCGGTTGAGGTCGAAGAAGGAGTGGTAAATCGCCGAGTCGGTGTCCAGCGTCACCAGCCGGCGGTAGTCGTCGGAATTCTTGGGGAACGTGTCGGCGATGATCTGCAGCGCCGACTTCTGGAACTCGGGTCGGCCGCACTGGGCGTGCAGCACCAGCGTCCCGCCGTCGTAGAGGTATCGCCGGAGCTTCTTGATCATCGAATCCGAGAAGCGCGGCATCTCGGTCCAGCCGGTCAGGTACAGCAGGGGCATCTCGGCCGGGTCCCACGAGAACTTCTCCAGCGTGGTCGCCACGTAGCGGTACTTGATCTTCAGGCGGTGGTTGGCGTACCGCATGAGCTTTTCGATGTCCACCTGCGTGGTGGGAAACAGCTCGACGCGCCGGCGCTGGCCCTGCACCATCTGAAACTGCGTGTCGGTGAAGTGGATCATCCCCACCAGGGCAGGCGGGGCGGGCTGACGCTTGCGTTCCGAGCGGCGCAGCGGTGTGGCCGGCAGCGGCAGCGGCGGAATGCCCTCGGCCGCCGAACGACGCTGCGGCTTGGCTTGGGGGGGCTTGACCTTGGGGTTCTGAAAGCGGTCGCCCAGCGCCGGTCTCAACCCGGTCCACAGCAGCACGGCCGCCATGACCGCGGGAATCGCACGTCGGAAAGTGCATTTCATGATGGGTCTCCGTTGGCTTTACCGGGCCCGGCCTGCGCCGCGCGCAAACCTTCAACCCAAAACCACGCTACATACAGTATAACGGCAGCGGACAGAGCCGGTATTGCACAAAAGCCACCGGGTCCAGGCGATGGGGGCCTTCCCAGAAACCCTTCCCCCACTTTGGGGGAAGTGCCTGCGAAGCAGGCGATGGGGGCGGGGGTTTCGGGGTGCCATGTTTCTACGCAACGCGGAGAAACATGCTGCCCCGCGGCCGTAAGCTCGTGCCGCCCCTCCGGGGCTCGTCGTTTGGGGGCGCCTGTTTCCGGGGGCTTACGCCGCCCGGCTATTCGCCACCGCCCTTTCAGGGCGGAACAAATCGAACAGCGCTGAACGCCAAGGCGACCCGGTGGCGTTTGACGGAATCCGCAGCGGTCCGGAATTGACGATGGCAGGCGGGGCAGAAACCCTTCCCCCACTTTGGGGGAAGTGCCTGCGAAGCTGGCGATGGGGGCTTTGAGCCATTTCCCCCAGACGTGAGAACGATTTTACGTTCTCGGCGGGCAGGCAAGCCGCACTTACTGCTCCTGCAGCCCCGCCAGCCGTTGGGTCGCCTTGGCGACGAACCGCTCCTGGTCGCCGCGGGCGATCACCGCCCGGTACATCTCGGCCGCCCGGGCTTTCTGTCCGAGCTTTTCGCGGCAGAAGCCCAGCCAGAACATCGCGTCGGTCCGCCCGGCCGGGAGGAGTTCGCGTTCGCTGCCTTCCTGGGGTGGTGCCGCCGTGGCGGGGGTGGTCTTGGCGACGACTTCCTCCAGCAGCGTCGCGGCGTCGGCGTAGCGAAGATCGGTAATCAGCGCCATCGCTACGTCCATCTCGGCCTGGGCCGCACGCCAGTCGTAGCGGGCCTTGGCGAAGCCCTTGGACGACGGGGCCGAGGCATACCCCTCGCTGCCCTGCCGCTGGATCGCACAGCCCACCAGCAGCATCGCCACCGCGCACGCCAGCCCTGTCGATATCACCTCACGCCGCATCGCCGAGCCCCATCAGTACGAGTCGTGTCTCCAGCAACAGTCGCCGCGTCGGGCCGTCGGCGTCGCGCGCGAGCACCGTCCGGTCGATCCGACCGATCAGCCCCTCGCGCTTCAGCGTACGCCCCAGCGAGGCAAGCTCGTCGCTGCCTTCTTCCACAAGCTGCAGCCGCAGCAACACCACCTCCAGTTGCGACAGGAGCGTCCGGGTGGGGTCGCTGCCGGTCGCCGCAGCCGCCAGGGAACACCGCCGGGCCAGGCGATTCCTCGCGGCCGCCCGCTGACGGGCCTGCAGAGTCGACTCGTCGCTCTGGAGATACACAAGCTGCATCTGCCCCAGCGTACTTCGCAACTGCTCGGCGAGTTCGGCGATCTCCTGCTCGCCCGAAAGCCGCATGGCAAGCGCCTCGTCCCGCTCGCCCCGCAGGCGCTGGACCTCGCCGGCCAACTCGGTGCGGGTGGCGTCGGCCTTCTTTTCCAGGATCGCGATCTGCGCCCGCAGCTTCGCCGCCTGCCGGGCATCGGGTCCCAGCGTCCGCACCGACTCCCGCAACGCCGCCACCGTGCGATTGGCTTCGTCGAGTTCGGTCTTCAGTTCGGTCAGCCGTCGGACCTTGGGATCCACCTCGCTTCGCCGCAGCGCGGCAAGCTCGGACTCCAGGGCCCGCTGAAACTCTTCCTCCAGCTCGCGCCGCAACTGCTGCTTCTCGACGGGCACCTGCGCAAGACGCTGGGCCGCCTGCTCGAGGGCCGAACGGGCGGCGTCCTTCTCGCCGCGCAGGCGGCGGAGACGATCCTTGAGCCGCTGGACCTCGGCCAGCAGCTTCTGCCGGTCGGTCGAGGGGCGCTGCTCGGTGGCGGCCATGCGGGCGGCGTCCGGCGCAACATTTGCGACCGCCTGGTAATACACCCATCCGGCGACCGCCAGCAGCATCGCCGCCGCCGCAAGGGGTACCCACCGCCAGATTCCGGCCACACCCGCGGCCGTCCTTGTCTGCGGGGCGGGCGGCACCTCCAGCGGACGCGACGCCTCCTGGGCGCCCCACTTCCGCAGCAGGTGCTCCATGCCGTCGTCCGGTCTCAAGTTGTCGGGTTTCTCGGCCATTCTGTTCTTTCATACCCCCGCTTCGGCACAAGGCGCACGGTTTTCAGGCTTCCACGCCCTTGCCGCGCAGGCATTGCATCAGCAGCCCCTTCGCCTCGCGAAGCCGCAGCCGCACGGTCGATTCCGGCATGTCCAGCTTCTCGGAGATGCCCCGGGTGGTCAACGCCGAGACATATCGCAGGCGGATCACCGCGGCGTGCTCGTCCTTCAACTGCCGAATGCACTCGTTCAGCGCCGCGACCGCCTCGCGGGTTTCGGGCGAATCGCCGGGGTTGCCCTCGGCGGCGAACACCTCGGCCGCGATCTCCGGATCGTACGCCTCGCCGAGGGGTTTGCGTTTTGCCCATCGCTTGCGGACGACGTTGCGGGCGATCGTGCCCAGCCAGGTCCCGAACTGCCCGCGCCGGGGGTCGAACGTCCGCAACGAGCGATGCACGCGAAGAAAGGTCTCCTGGAGCAGGTCGTCGGCCTCGTGGGTGGAAAAGCCGGACCGCAGGAAGTATGCCTTGGTGCGGCGGGCATAGCGGGCATAGAGCGTCCGGAAGGCGGCCTCGTTGCCCTCGGCGGCCGACTGCACCAGTTGCGGTATCGCTTCACTCACCCCGTACTCCGATCATGGTCGGATTCTCCGTCAACCACCGGCGATAGTCAACCCGCCGTAGGGCACACCGCCCCCCGGCGGTGGCAGCGAGCGGCGAGGCGTCGTCAAGTCTGCACGGCCGATCGCCGAAGATACTCCCGGGGCGCCGTGCGCCCCGACCGAGAAGCCACAACCGGAGGTCCCCATGAGCCTGTCCGACGAATATGACCACACCGCCGACGGCGAATCCGCCGACCACGCCGGCGAGGAGATGGAATGGCGGGAGGATGAGTTCCGCTTCCAGCCCGACCCGTCGACCGACGAAGACCCAAGCGCGCTGATCCCGCTGGCAGAAGACGAGCACGACGCTTCGGGCGAGATCGAACTGCTGGGCGCCCCGCCGCGGGAAGATGCCGCCGACTCCCAGGGCGGCTTCGTGGCCGACGTGATGCCCCGACGACCCAGTCACAACCCCTGGCCTGCCCGGCTGCTGGCGCTGGCGATCCTGGGCGGGTTGGCCTACGGCGCCCACGCCGGCTGGACGCAGCTCAAGACCGCCTGGGGCGAGTTCACCGGCAACGTACAGTACATCCACGCCAAGGGCGAGGACTCACCGGACCGAAAGAAACTGGTGAAAGGCCGCCTGGACCACAACGGCCGAGACACGAAGGCCCGCTCCGCCGACGGCAGCGAGAAAACCGACGAGGATGATCAGCCGTGGACGGGCAAGGTGATCGGCGCCCGCAGCCGCAAGGGCTCGTCGGCGGGTCCGTCGCGGGAAGCCAGGCCCAATACACTCTCGAAGGATGGCTACACGCTCAGTGCGATCGTCGCCGGACCGGACGGGCGGGTGGCGATGATCAACGGCCGATGCGTCCGGAAGGGCGCCCGCATCGACGGGGCAACGGTATCGCAGATCACCGACGACTCGGTCACGCTGAGTCGCGGGGGCGAGTCGATCGTGCTGAAGTGGTAACGTGTGCCTGCAGCAGCGCCCCACCTGCAGGCAGGCGGGGCGCCTCGGCCGAGATCGACATCCTCGGCGTGCCCGGAACGAAGGTCCGGTATGGATGCGGCGTTGAGCGGGCGGCTCAGCTGGTCGGTGCGTCGGGATCGGTGTGAACAGGTGAGGGGCGAACCGGCTGCCGCGGTCCCTGCCCGGGATAGTCGCAACCCTGATACGAGGAAGGCACCGACGAGGCCGGCAAGCATTCATCGGCACGATCGGCGCATGAAAACGTCACGTCTCCCCCCGCGAATCCGATGGGGAGGACGATCAGAATGGCAGCCAGAATAGCGGTCTTGCGGTGGGTCATGGTAGCCTCCTGATTGTCCGTACTGCACAGGCTGAAGGGTCCGGTTGCCGGCATACGTCGCCGGGGCGAGGATGGCGTCGCTCGAAGTGACGAATCCTCACCCACAACCTACGATTCAGCCGATTCGGGGGGCAAATGGCCAAGTCGCTCTCGCCGTGGGCGGAACCCCGCCGCGTCCGGGGTGTTCAACCGGAGGCGGAAACTCTTGCATGTTCCCGGGCGTATCTCTAAACAGGGAAATGAACTCCCTCATGCTGACGCCGCCGCAGATATCCTTTTTCGCAGAAAGATCCATGATCAAAACAACCACATTGCTGCTCGCTTTCGCGTTCGCCTCCCTGCTGATCGGCTGTGACAAGGGCAACCCCCAACCCGCCTCCGAGCCGGACGACAACCGCAAGGCACAGAAGCAGACCGACCCGGCCGACCGACGTACCGACGCGGCCCCCGACACCCCCGAGGAGCCCGACGAGGTGGTAGTGACTACGACACAGCCCCAGCCGGAGCCGGATGAACCGGCCGTCGATCCCAACGAGTTTCCCCGGCGCCTCTCCGAAGTGCTGGCGGTGGAAGAGAATGCCGAGTTCTCCAAGGCGATGCGGATGTGCTTCCGCATGCAGCAGGAGTTCGGCAACGACCCACGGGTCAAGCAGCTCCAGGAAGTGCTGTCCCGTCTGCGGGAGGCCCGCGAGGCCGGGGCGCCCGTGCCCCTGGCGATCGCCAAACTGACCGCCGACGATCCGACCACGCGGCTGGTCGCCGCCAGGCAGATCCGCGACGCCGGGCATGCCGGGGAGGTCTTCCTGCGCAAGACGCTGCGGGAAAACGACGGGCCCCTGGCGGTCGAGGCGGCCCGGTGGCTCGCCCAGTGGCAGAACGACCGGGCGCTGCCGATCTTCGCCGATAAGCTCCGCGGCGACCCGTCGAAGGAACTGGTCGCGGTCATCGTCAAAGGCCTCGCCGACTGGCGCAAACCCCTGCCCGCGGAGGTGCTGCAGCCGCTGCTGAACCGCATCCGCAACGATGCCGACTACAGCGAATTGTCGTCCGCGGAGGTGCTGGCCAAAGAGGCCGAGGACGTCGGCGGAACCGCCGAAGCGTTCAACAAACGCATCGAAAAAGACGGCGCCTTCCTGACGCTGCAAACCTACGCCGAGCGGGCGGCCGACTCGGACAACGACGACGCCCGCCTGTGGGCACTGAAACATGCGGCGGTATTTGGTCTCTACCAGCCCGGGCTGCTGGGCATGTACTACCACGGCGACAACTTCGATAACTTGGTGATGACCCGGGTGGACAAGGCCGTGGACTTCCAGGACGGCGACGGCAGCCAGTTCAGGTACCCCCAGGGCCGCAAAGAGGAGATTTCCATCCGCTGGTTCGCCAAGCTGCGGATTCCCGAAGACGCGGAGTATGTGCTGTCCGGCAGCAGCGACGACGGCAAACGGATCTACGTGGACGGTAAACTCGTGGTCGACGACTGGCGCGACCAGGGCATGACGGAGAAGACCGCCAAGATCAAGCTCACCAAGGGCATGCACGATCTGAAGGTGGAATACTACCAAGGCTCCGGCGGCGCGGGCATGGTGCTGAAGTGGGCCGGTCCCGGCTTCGAGAAGAAGTTGCTGACCGCACCGGCCGTCCTTGCCCCACCGAAGGAAGCGGTCGCCGCCGAAAGCAAGGACGAGAAGTAGCGGGCTTACCGCCCGGGGGGAATAGCCGCACTGCCCAGGCGCGCGGCCGACGTCAGACACTCTCGAGGCGGGAGACGCGCCTACAGGTCCGGCTCTTCCAGGGGCACCGGGCAATGCTCGTGCCGCCCGCAGCGGGAGCACTCGCGGCCGCTCCAGACGGCGTCCAGCATGTCGGCGACCGAGTCGATCATCGTCTCCTCATCGGTCCAAATCCCGGCCTCGAAATTCCGGCGTCTGGGACTCTTGGCGCCCAGCCCGGCCCCGGTGAGGTTCGCCGAGCCAAGGTACATCCACTGCCCGTCAACGATCATCGCCTTGGCGTGCAGCCGTGGGCAGCGACGCATGGTAAGCCCGT
The DNA here is from genome assembly GCA_046539005.1 of Phycisphaerae bacterium. GTDB lineage: Bacteria > Planctomycetota > Phycisphaerae > SM23-33 > SM23-33 > CAZFPT01. The sequence goes on along the minus strand of JBKHHV010000042.1, from coordinate 7,925 downwards.
CGGGAATGCCCTTCTTGAGTTCCTGCAGGAACGGGCCGCTCGGCACGCCGCTGTGCATCAGGCGGACCTCCACCCCCTTCTCGCAGAGTGTGCGCAGCACCTGCACAATGCTCCTGGCGCGGCCTCGCCCGCGGCGCCGCAGCGGGGCAGGCACAGGGATGTGCAGATCCTTGACGTCGGCCGTGGCGATCAGCAGCGACCGGCGGCAGGCGTCGAGCCCTTCCCGCAGGACCTCCTCGAGATGTTCGTCGTTGAGAACCACGCGTGCCATGCCAGTGGTATCGGCCAGGCGGGTCAGGACTCTGAGCCGAAACCGCCCCACTTGCCGCGTGGCTCGCGGACCTCGATCACGAAGTCGGCGTACTTGATGTCGTAACCGCGTTTCTGCCAGAGCTTCACGTCCCGCTGCAGGTCGCGCTTGGCCCGCTGCCAATTGTCGTAGTAGAACTCGCCCGAGCCGCGGTTGACCTCGCCGGTGATCGTCCAGCGCACCCGGCCGTCGTCGGTGATGACGGGGCTGGAGCAGAACACCGACCCCAGCGCATGCTGGAAGCAATACTGGCGGCGAACGTGGGCGGTGACGTGTTCGGCGAATGCCGGCTGGTATCCGCCCAGGACGACGGCTTTCTCCGTGACGGTGCGTTCGACCGCCTCGGCGCCGCTGCCCGCCAGCGCCAGCACACTGGCCCCCACCGCCAAGCCGGCCGTGAACGCAAGAACAACAGGTCGAGAGATGCCCATGGGGAAACTCCTTTCGCGAGGGTCTGTCCCTGCAGTTCATCCTACGCGGCGCAAAAGGACAGCCGAGGCCCCGGTCCCTCAACCGGAGCGCTCGGCTGTTGGGGGTCGTTTAGCCGAACCCAAGGCAGGCCGCTGGTTGAAATCGGCTCCCACCACGGGAAGCGTACGATTCGATCCGGCCGGGGGCAAATGGCGCACCCGCGCTTGACTCCTGCCGCCGGTTCCCTTCTCATCCCGCCAATGGAATACGTGTTGCTTGCCATCACGGGCCTGGCGGCCGGGGTGCTGGGCGGACTGCTGGGCGTCGGCGGAAGCGTGATCATGATCCCGGCGATGGCGGTCATCTTCTCGGCCGTCGGCTCGCCCCACTCCATCCACCAGTACCAGGCCGCCGCGATGATCGTGAGTTTCGTGCTGGTCTGGCCGGCCGTACTGAGACACCGCCGCGCCCGGGCGATCCGCGTGGACGTGTGGAAGCTCCTCGCCCCGGCGGCGCTGGTGGGCATCGTCGGCGGGGTGCTGCTGAGCCGGGCGGGGTTGTTCACCGGCGACAACGAACTGGTCCTCCGCCGGGTGTTCGGGTTGTTCATGCTGTACGTCGCCGCCTACAACACCTGGAAGATCGCCCGCCCCGCCAGGCGGGTCATGGACTCCGAGCGCCCGGCTTCGCCCAACAGCAAAGCGACCCTCGCCGTGGGCGCGGCGATGGGCGTCTCGGCCGGTCTGCTGGGCATCGGCGGGGGAGCCCTGGCTGTGCCCGCCCAGCAGGTCATCCTCCGCCTGCCGCTGCGCAACGCAATCGCCACCTCGGCCGCCACCATCGCCGCCATCACCTGGCTGGGCGCGATCGTCAAAAACGCCAGCCTCGGCGCCGATGGCACGGTAGCCCGCAGCCTCCTGCTGACAGCGGCGCTCGCCCCCACTGCCATGGCGGGCAGCTACGTCGGCGGACACCTCACCCACCGCCTCCCGGTTCGCTGGGTGCGGGCGGCGTTCGTGGTGCTCATGCTGGTGGCCGGCGTCAAGATGCTGACCTGGACGGCGGGCGTCTAGACAAACCGGACGTCGCGGCGATAATTGGCCGATGACAAGAACCGGGCAGGGAGGCCCAAGGCGATGACCGACGACAGGCAGCGAGAGCACAGGCATTTCTTCGGGGCAGCCAAGGTGGTCGCCGCGATCACCCTGCTGTCGCGCGTCGCCGGGCTCGTGCGCGACCAGGCCATCGTCGCCCTCGGCGCCACCCGTGCCACCGACGCCTTCTGGACCGCATTCTCCATTCCCAACCTGTTTCGCAGGCTCTTCGGGGAGGGGGCCCTGTCGGCCGCATTCGTGCCGGTATTTACCGAGGTCGCCGAGACACGCGGCTGGGACCGCGCCCGCCTCCTGCTGGCGAATGTCCTGGGCGTGCTGGCACTGGGGCTGCTGGGGCTGGGGCTGCTGGTGGGACTGGGCCTGCTGGCCGTGCTGGCGTTTGCCCCCGGCCAGTGGGACCGCCAGCTCCTGCTGCAACTGACCATGGTCCAACTGCCCTTCATGGTCACCGTCTGCCTGCTGGCGATTGCCTCGGCCGGGCTGAACTGCCACGGACATTTCTGGTACCCGGCGTTCGCCCCGATCCTGCTGAACCTCTGCCTGATTGCCGCCGCGGCCGTGGTGCACTGGACGTTTCCGCCCGGGAGTACGGGGGGGCTGTTCGTGCTGTCGGCGGCGGTGGTGACGGCCGGGGTGGTGCAACTGGTGGGCGTAATGTGGCTGCTGCGTCGTACGAAGCTGGCGGCCGTCCCCAGCGTTCGTCCGCTGCTTGCCGAGACGCGGCGCATTGCCTCGCTCGCCCTGCCGATGATGATCCCGCTGGGTCTCTCGCAGTTCAGTGCCCTTTTCGATCGGCTGTATGCCTGGTTCCTGACGGCGACCGAGCCGGGCGAGACACTCGAGGTGCTGGGCTGGCAGTTCGCCAAGCCGCTGGAACCGGGCGTGATTACCTGTCTCTACGCCGGGGCACGGCTGCAGCAGTTTCCCATGGGCATCCTGGCGGTGTCGCTGGCGACGGCGGTATTTCCGCTGCTGAGTCGCTACGCCTCCCGGCAGGACGTGGCCGGGCTCAGCCGGGCGACCAACCGGGCGATGCGGCTGGCGATGTTTCTGGGTATCCCCTCCGGGGTAGCGCTGATCGTGCTGGCCGAGCCGAGCATCTCGCTGATTTACGGGCACGGACGGTTCGACGCCTCGGACGTGGCCCGCTCGTCGCTGATCCTGCGGATGTACAGCGTGGGCATGTGGGCTTACTTCGCCAACCACATCCTGCTGCGGGCGTTCTTCTCGCAGAAGGACACCATGACGCCGCTGAAAATCTCGCTGGTACTGACCGTGCTGAACATGCTGCTGGTGGCGGTGGGCGTCTTCAGCCCGCTGCGAGGCGGCGCGGTGGGGCTGGCGACCGCCTTCACGGCCTCGGTCCAGGCGGTGACGCTGGCGTGGGTGCTGCGCCGTCGGTGGGGGCGCATCGGGCTGCGGCGGATCGCGGTGTCGGTGGCCCGCACGGTAGCGGCGTCGGGCGGGATGGCTGCGGCGGTCTGGGGCACTTACCGCTACGCCGGCGGGTTGGTTTCTTCCTTCGCCGATCCCGGGGGCAAGCCGGCGGTGGGGTTGTCGCTGGCGGCGGCCATTGCCGTCGGTATGCTGACCTACCTGCTGGCGGTGGTGGCGATGCGATGCCCGGAACTGGGCGAGCTTCTCGGCAAAGGCGACGACGAAGCGGCCGAAAACCCATCGCCCTAGGCCGACCGATCCGGCAGCCGCGGCAGGGAGGGCATCTCGTCTGCCCGCCGCGACGACGGCCTTCCTGGCCGAGGAGACGCTCTACTTCCGCGTGATGCCCTGGACGGCCTTGATGGAGATCATCTGCTCCAGGGCCTTGCGGGCGTCGGCCGCGTCGGACTCCGGAACGGTAATGCGGTTGACAAGCCTGTCGCCGGTCAGCTCCTCCAGGGCCCAGGCAAGGTGCGGAAGCGTGATCCGCTGCATCTGGATGCAGACGGCCGGCGTCTGCGAAAGCACGCGGATGGTCTTGTCCGGGTGCTCGGCGGCGAGACGCTGCACGAGGTTGCTCTCGGTGCCGATGGCGAACTTCGCACCGGCCGGGGCTTCGGAGACGGCCTGGATGATCTGCGACGTACTGCCGGCCGCGTCGGCGAGGTCTACCACTTCGCGGGGGCACTCGGGGTGCACGATCACCTGCATCTGCGGATCGAGGGTCCGCACCGCCCGCACGTGCTCGGGGGTGAACAACTGGTGCACGTAGCAGTGGCCCTTCCACAGCACGACCCTGGCGGTCCGGAGTTGCTGCTCGCTCAGCCCCCCGCCGGGCATGGCCGGATCGTACAGCACGATCTGCTCTTCGGGAATTCCCATCGCCAGGGCAGTATTTCGTCCCAGGTGCTGGTCCGGCACGGCGAAAATGACCTCCGCTTCCGCCCCGCCGTCGGACTCGGCCGCCAGGGCCCACTCGAAGACGTTGCGCACGTTCGAGGAGGTGCAGCAGGTTCCGCCCGCGCGACCGGTGATGGCCTTCACCGCGGCCGTCGAGTTCACGTAGGTTACCGGGATCACCCGGCGCCCCCCTGCCGACAGTTCGTCCATGGCGACCGACACGTTCTCGTCGTCGGCCATCGCGGCCATCGCACACCCGGCAGCCAGGTTGGGCAGCACAACCGCCTGCCCGTCGCCGGAGAGGATGTCGGCCGACTCGGCCATGAAGTGCACCCCGCAGAAGACGATGTAGCGGGCCTTGTGCTGCTCGGCGGCAAGTCGCGCCAGCTTCAGGCTGTCGCCGCGGAAGTCGGCAAAGCGGATCACCGCGTCGGACTGGTAGTGGTGCCCCAGGACCACCAGCGATTCGCCGAGTTTCTCCTTCGCGGCGGCAATGCGCTCGTTGAGCTGATCCTGGGTCAGTTGGTTGTACTCGTCCGGCAGCGGCGTAACGGCGGACATTGCATTCTCCCATGAAGTGAGTCCTGTCAAGGGTCATTTGGCGCCGTAAGTCGTGAAGCGAACCAATCTCCCATTCGCGCTGGCGCTGCACGCCGCACACTAAGCTGGTCCTGTTTCACCCGAACGCCCATTCTCCTTGTCGTGGCTCGCGATCAAGCGGCCAAGCACACAATGCGGGCTGTCCGTATTCCGTGATGCACGACGTCACGAAGACCGTATCCCGGACTCAGGTTGTCAATCTGTCTGGGCCCGGGCCAATCCCGGGCCGTCATCTATCATTGAGGGCTTCTCGTTCTCGCCTCGCCCAAGCCTGGGCGAGGACGAGAAGCTCGGCAAACGCGGCCTGATTCTCCCGGCCGACAACGCCGCCGAGGCGGCCGTCGTACAGGATATCGAGGTCGTGCCGGTTCGCTACGTCGCCGAGGCGGTGGGGGTGCTGACCGGCGAGCTTACCTTCGAGCCCACGTCCGTGGACCTGGAAGACGTGTTCGCCACGGAAGGGCGCTACAACCTCGACTTCGCCGACGTCCGCGGGCAGGAGAGTGCCAAGCGGGCCCTCACCGTGGCCGCGGCCGGTCATCACAACCTGCTGATGCTCGGGCCTCCCAGCTCGGGCAAGACCGTGGCGCTAAACAAACCAATCCCCACGATACTGCCGCAGGGTTCTGACGCTGTTCGCACAGGCTGACGCAACCGCCCGGTCAAGCCACGGTGACCTGGTCGCCCGACAGTTCCACGTGGCTGCGGACTTCGGCCCCAAGGGCCTCCAGGATGCGGGTGGCCCGTTCCACGGTAATGCTGTGGTACTCGTTCCGTTCGTCGCGCGAGACCTGGCTTTCGTGAACGCCGAGCTTCTCGGCAAGCTGCCGTTGCGTCAGACCCCGGGCGATCCGCAACGACACCAGCAACGGCCCCAGCCCGCGAAGGTTGCTCACCTCGTCGAACTCGCCGCGCTTGAGCCGCTCATAGCTGCGGACCTCCTCCTCCAACTGCTGGTGGAACGAGACCATCGGGTCCAGCGCTCGCTTGATCTCGGCCGGACCAAGGCCCATGGCCTTCAGTTCCGCTTTCTGATCGGCCAACCGCCGCTCTTCCTGAGCGATCCGCTCGACCGCTTCGGCGTATTCCCTTTCGTTGTGGATCATGGCTTGTCTCCTACGACTCGCGAATCTTGACGATGCCGCGCGGCTTGCCGTCCCGCCTCGACCGCCGGAACGCCGACGGGAACTCCAATTCGTGCCCATGCTCGTCGCGGATGCCCGACGACAAGCCGCTGAAGTGCGGGTACAACTCCACGCGATACTGATGCCACATGGGAAGCTGCCGCTTCGGATAGCCCCGGTACGACCGGCGGCTGGCCGGGTCCCACGTCCAGATCTTGTGCGGATCAAGCAGGTTGAGCTCTCGTTCCAACTCCCCCGACGCCAACCGCATCAGGTCGCAGACGAAGTACCCGTCGATGTCGTTGGGATGGTCCTTGTCCTCGGCGAACGAGCCGTCCACGAAGATGTCCGTCACGCCCACCCGCCAAAGCTGCCGAACCAGAACCTCCAGATTGTCGACCAGACGCCCGCGCCAAGGCGCATCCCAGTGCGGCTGCGCAGCCGCCGCCGCGGGCCCCGCTACCAGCGGCGACTTCCGCAGTTCGTCCAGCGTCAGCGCGTAGTCGCCCGGCGGAAGCAACCCATCAGCCGTGAAGCTCGGTATCGTTCCCATAGGCACCTTCCACTAGACATTATCGTCATGCACAGCGCATGAGTCAAGCTGCTTCTGAGGCAAAAACAACCGGGCGGCCAGACCTCAGCAAGGTCAAGCCGCCCGGAACTCCCTGAGCTGTCAAGCCATACTAACGGGCTTGCTGCTTCTCGATTGCGGCTCTCTCGTCTTCAGCCCACGCTCGGTGCCGAGCCAGAATACGATTAAGGGTAGCTTCCTGGTAATACTCGGATGTGGGGATGTCGTTGTCTCTACCTTGAACCTCATGGGGGCTATCAGGCGGGAAGCCCCATTGCTGCCAGAACTCCGTAAGAGCCATCAATCCTTGAAGTGGGTCCTGCGGCACCCTTTCCAGCAATTGCTCTAGAAGAGCAAGCCGCCATTTGCGAAGCTCAATCTCTCGCTCGCCGCCATCTAGTTTTGACAGGGCAACAAGTTGATCTCGAATTTCCTCCCGGGTCTTGTCTTCAAGATCAGCCATGGAAAGCGACACAGTCAAATCTTGTTCTACAGCTGCAGAAGCAACCGCGAGGCGCTCGTCAGCATAAGCAGCGACCTCCTCAGCCAAAATCAGCGGGGGGAATTCAATCCATCGGTCCGGCCATGGCGAGAAAGCACCGAGGCCTTCCCAACCAACCAACACCGTGGTCCAGTTTGCGCCGAAACTCGCCTTGACAGTCTCAAATACACTCATGGCTTGATCGGCACCCCATTCGCTGAACCGCCAGGTACAAACATGCGGTGAGTTACCTGACCCTCCTGGACAATCCATTCGAACCGACCTGCCGCCCCGTTAAGCGACCCCTCAACTTGGTATAGATTCGCCCCGCTCTGGAGCGGTGTTCTCGTCGCACTGCCGGCACAATTGTCCACGACGTCTGGGAAGGCGTGATATGGATCGGTCTTCAGTGCACTCCCGGTACGTTGTAGGCCTTGGATCGGATTTGCTGCACTCTTTGGGGCAACGCTCCAATCCGCAATGGCGACATGGGACACCATCGCCACGAGGAGCATGATAGCAGCCAGGCGCACAATTGGCCTATTCGTCATACAGATCTCTCAAGAGCTGTCTCGCAGTCGCCCTGACCTGTTCCATCGCCGAGTCTTCGATTATGTCTCTCGGAGGTCTCATCATATCAATAGATCGTATTCGTGCTCCCAGACGTCGTAGTTGCGCATCTGCCTCTGGGCTGAACACCGTCTCTCTTTTCTCAAAGGCAACGGACAAACCACTGTCATCAAACAACCGACAGGTTGCTTCCTCCAGCGATGACCATTCTGGCTCGCCCGGACTGAGCCAGAGCCGCCTCTGCATCTCCAACGAGCTCAACTCACGAAGTCCGTCTCGCACGAGGTCATGGTTCACGGTGTTCATTGACCATACACCTCCGGCCGGAACCTAAAGTCCTGCAAGGGTATATGTGGAATGCCCCGGTTCTTTGGTCCAGTCGTTATGAGAGAACCATCACGTTTAC
>JBKHHV010000041.1:0-17426 GCA_046539005.1 Phycisphaerae bacterium | reverse complement strand
CAGAACGCGCTGAATCGCATCTGGGAGGTCCACAGCGACACCGAAAGCAGCATGATCCTCGATTACATCCGCAAGCGGGCCCTCTCGTTCGCCATGCTCCTTGCGATCGCCGTTCTGCTGCTTGCCTCGCTGATTCTCAGCACCACCCTGATCCGCTTTGCCGGGTCGGTCGGCGAGGCGATCGGACTTCCGACCGTGTTCACCTCGACCGTGGGCCTGCTTCTCAACCTTGCCCTCACCACGGCCCTGTTCGCCACGGTGTTCGCCGTTCTGCCCGATGCCCAGATCGCATGGAAGAACGTCTGGTTCGGTGCCCTGATGACCACGCTTCTGTTCGTGGCCGGCAACTATGGCGTCACCCTGTATTTCAATTTGAGCAGTGCGGGAAACCCGTTCGGGGCAACCGGTTCGCTGGCGCTGCTGCTGCTGTGGGTGTTCTTCAATGCCGCAATGATCCTGGCAGGGGCGGAATTCACCTGCAGTTGGTCCCGCCGCGGCGGACCGATGGGCCCGGCAGAATCCGGCGACTGAATCCGCGCGATCTTAACCGGTGGATAATCCCACGCTGACCCGGGCGGGTAGACTGCGTAGCCTGTCGCGGCCGATCGACGGTTGACACCCGACGGCCGACGCCCTGTAATAAACCGCACAGACGAGGGGTCTGCCCGTGCAGCGAAGGAACGGATTCACACTGGTGGAAGTCCTGATCGTGGTGGCGATCGCCGCCTTGCTGGTGAGCATGCTCGTGCCGTCGCTCTCCGAGGCCCGCCGCCAGGCCAGGCTTATCCAGTGCGCCTCGCAGATGCATTCCATTCACACCGCCCTGTGGGCCTACGCCGCCAACAACAACCGCCGCCTGCCGCCGTTCGCCTTCAGCGACAACCTCGGCGATCTGCCCCTCTCGGGGCACTGGGGCGGCAGCGGCACCGAGGGCAGCTTCGCCCGCATTGGGGTACGCAGCGTGAACCTCCGGGCCCTGGCCGAACTGGACATGCTGCCGGCACGCGTCCTGACCTGCCCGGCCGACGAGAACGACACCGACGACCGTTTCGACTCTTATTGCCTGCGGTTCCCCGCCAGCGAAGATATCTTCTCGCAGAGCCCCGCCCTGGCCTGGCGCGGCGGGAGGCTGCTGGGCGTGTACGGCTATGCCGGCGGCGGGCAGCGCATCCGCGTGGGCAGCGACTACCAGCGGGTGCCCCAGGTGCGGACCGACCGCACCTACCGCCCGGCGCCCGGTCTGGACGGCAGGGCGTTTGCTCCGGCGTCGGGGGCGGTGCTTACCGACGGGTTCTGGGGCGAGCGGGCGGTCGACCACGGCCGTCGGCGCAACACCTGCTATGGCGACGGGTCGGTACGCAGCATGGACGGACTGCCCGTTCCGGCGGCTCCTCCCGGGGGGGTATGCAACGGCGGAAGGAAGCTGCACTACGCCGACCTCGTCGAGCCGCTGTGGGGGGCGATGGACGCCGCAAAGTAGCTTCGGCGTCTCCTCGCGGAGGCAATCCTCTGGTCATATCCACGCCGGCGTGTATAATCGCCGCTTTGCCCGCGGCGTTGGGCGGGCGATTCTCCAAACACAGACCGAAAGGCCTTCGGCGATGAGCTCGATGGAAGCATTGCAGGACAAGTTTCAGCGGAACGTGGTCTTCGAGATGCGCCTGTGCCTGGACGACGCAGCCGACCCGCTGGCGGCGGTCCTCTCGGCGGTTCGCGACCACGGCGCCCGCACCGGCGAGGTCCGGCTGGTACAGCACACGGCCGGTCAGATGATCTACGACGCCCGCGTCTTCGCCAAGAGCGACGAGCAGATCAGCGCCATCCGCACCGACGTGGAGGCCATCGGCGGCTGCAAGGTGATCCACGCCCTGGACCTGGCGATGGAGTCTCACCGCGGCGGCTCGTGCGAGATCCGCTCGCGGGTGCCGATTTGCTCCAACACCGACCTGCGCGTGGTGTACACGCCCGGCGTCGCGCGGGTGTGCAAGGCCATCGAGGCCGACCCCGCCAAAGCGCGGGAGTACACCGGCATCGCCAACAAGGTCGCCATCTGCACCAACGGTACGGCAATCCTGGGCCTGGGCGACATCGGCCCGCTGGCCGGTCTGCCCGTGATGGAAGGCAAGAGCGCGATCTTCTGGGAGTTCGTGGGCATCTCGGCCGAGCCGGTGCTCATCGACACCCACGACCCCGACGAGTTCATCCACGTGATGGAGAAGCTCGCCTGCGGGTTCGGGGCGATTCAGGTCGAGGACGTCAAGGCCCCGGAGTGCTTCCGGATCACCCGCGAACTGGACCATCGGCTGAAGATCCCGGTGATGCACGACGACCAGCACGGGACGGCCGCGGTGGTGATGGCGGCGCTGTTCAGCGCCCTGAAGAAGACGGGCAAGAAGATCGAAGACCTGATGGTGTCGATGGTGGGCGCCGGGGCCGCGGGCACCGCCATCGCCGACCTGCTGATGCACGAAGGCGCCGCGGACGTGATTCTCTGCGACTCGCGGGGCGCGCTGTACCGCGGCCGCCAGGAGAACATGAACCCCGAGAAGGTCGCCCTTGCCGAGCGGACCAACAAGACCAACCGGGAGGGCTCCCTGGCGGACGTCATGAAGGGCACTGACGTGTTCGTGGGCGTCTCGCAGCCGGATATCGTAACCCCGGAAATGGTCAAGAGCATGGCGAAGGACCCGATCATCTTCGCCCTGGCCAACCCCGTCAGCGAGATCTCGCGGGACGACGCCCTCTCGGCCGGGGCGGCCGTGTATGCCGACGGGCGGATGATCAACAACGCCGTGTGCTACCCGGGCATTTTCCGGGGCGCGCTGGACAGCGGCTGCGAGATCATCAGCATGCAGATGGTGGTGGCCGCGGCGTACGCGGCGGCGCAGCTCGCCGGCGAAGACCAGATCATGCCGGAGATGATGGACCCGGCCACGCACCGCGCCGTCGCCGAGGCGACCCGCCAGGCGGCCGGCGGAGGCGACCCGCTGCTGGCGTAAGGCCCCCCGGCACCGGCAGCCCGCCCACAAGGTAAATACGGAACACAGGCAATACAGAGTAACCCACTTCAGAAGAACCGAGGAAACATGGCACATTTCAAGAAGGCATCGGACATCAAGGTCGGCGTGATCGGGTACGGCGGCGCGTTCAACATGGGTCAGACGCACCTGAAGCAGATGCAGGCCGCCGGCATGACCCCCTGGGCGGTGGCGGAGATCGACGAGTCGCGACTGGCCGTTGCCGAGAAAGAGTTCCCCGGCATCGAGACCTACAACTCCGTGGCGAAGATGCTCAACCGCTCGGAGGTCGACCTGGTGGTCATCATCACCCCGCACAACACGCACGCCAAACTGGCGCTGCAGTGTCTCCGCAAAGGCCGCCACGTCGTCTGTGAGAAGCCCCTGGCGATCACCACCCAGGAGTGCGACCGCATGATCGCCGAAGCCAAAAAACAGGGCGTGGTGCTGACGACCTACCACAACCGCCACTGGGACGGCTGCGTGGTCGAGGCGCTCAAGCACATCCGCGACAAGCAGCGGATCGGCGAGGTGTTCCGCATCGAGGCCCACATGACCGGCTACGGTCAGCCGCGCGACTGGTGGCGCAGCAGCAGGTCGATTTCCGGCGGCATCCTCTACGACTGGGGCGTGCACTTCCTGGAATACGCCCTGCAGATCGTCGACTCCGACATCGTCGAGGTCGCCGGCTTCAGCCACGAGGGCTTCTGGGCGCCAAAGACCGCATGGAAGGACGACACCAATGAGGATGAAGCGTCCGCCGTGGTGCGCTTCGCCAACGGAACGTGGCTGACGCTGACGCTCTCCAGCACCGACGCCGCCAGCAAATGCCTCGACCGCAAGCAGTTCGAGATCACCGGCACCAAGGGCACCTACTTCTTCGACCAGCGGACGTGGAAGATCGTCCTGCCCAAAAAGAACAAGACCGTCGTGGAAGAGGGCACCAACCCGGCCAACGACTGGGAAGCCTATTACAGCAACGTGGCGAAGTACCTCACCGGCAAGGAAGAGCTGGTGATCAGCGCCGAGTGGTCGCGTCGGCCGATCCATATCCTGGACCTGGCCGTCCAGAGCGCCCGCAAGGGCAAGACGCTGGCGGCAAACTACAAGTAGACCCCTACCGACAACCCCGAGAGGAATCTCATGAAGGCATTGATCGTTCAAGGCGGATGGCAGGGCCACGAGCCCAGGCAGGTGGCGGATATCATGGCGGCCCAGATGGACGGGCGCGGTTTCGAAGTGGAGGTGTCCGACACGCTGGACAGCTACCTCGACGTGGAGAAGCTCAAAGAGCTGGACCTGGTATTCCAGGGCTGGACCATGGGCGAGATCAGCAAGGAGCAGTGGGCCGGGCTGGACGCCGCGGTCCGCAGCGGCGTGGGCATTGCCGGCCTGCACGGCGGGCTGTGCGACAGCTTCCGGCAGAACACCGCCTACCAGTTCATGTGCGGGGGGCAGTGGGTGGCCCACCCGGGCGGAATCATCGATTACCGCGTGCACATCGTGGACCACGCCGACCCGATCACCGCCGACCTCGACCACTTCGACATGCACTCCGAGCAGTATTACCTGCACGTCGACCCGTCCAACCACGTGCTGGCGAGCACCACCTTCGAGTTCAACGGGTGCACCATGCCGGTGGTGTGGAAACGCATGTGGGGCAAAGGCCGCGTGTTCTACTCGTCGCTGGGGCACGTAGCGGCCGACCTGGACGTCCCCGAGGCGCTCACCATCGCCACGCGGGGAAGCGTGTGGGCTGCGGAAGGCAAGGCCGTGGCCTCCGAACTGGAAAGCGCCACCGACGTGCCCGACCACGTGGACGAAGCCGGAGGCTGATGCCGGACATTGCCCGCTGGGCGGGGTTGCCTGCTCAGCCCGGTCCGTGACGGGTGGGCGTGAGGTGTTGATCGGCCGGTCAGACCTCGCAGTGATGCAGGCGCCGGTCGCGGTCGTTGAGGATGTCCCAGAAGACGCTGTCGCGGAAGATGCGCTCCAGCGGCCTCTCCCGCAGGTTGCCCATCACCCGGTGGGGCATGTAGACACACGGGGTCACGTTGCCGTCCGGCTCGATGCACACGTACGTTCGCCCGGCTCCGCAGCCGCCGAGGTACTTCGCCACCACCCGTGCCTTGACGCCGCTGCCGGCCCCGGCGTGCGAGCAGGCCGTCTTGCCCTCGTCGATCGCCGCTCCCGCCAGGCACACCCGCCCCAGTTGGGGGGCGGTGGAAATAACGCCCATGCCCCCGGCCTGCATCTTCGCGTTGAGGGTCGCCAGCAACTGCTCCCGCTGAAGCGGCGCGGACTCTCGGCCGGGAGGGGGTCCCGGGTCCGGCTCAATGCGCCTGCAGCAGTTCCAGCATCTTGCGGTCGAGCTTCTCACCGTGGAAGTCCTCGTATTCCACGTCCTCGCGGCCGCTGTTGAGAATGCCAAAGGATCCGTCGAGGTTCCACAGCCCCCAGCCGATGTTCCGCTCTCCCAGCACTTCCAGCAGGTCGCCCAGCCACGCCAGCGCGACATCATGCGGCGTGCGGTTGTAGCAGCCCATTTCCCCGCAGTGCACGCCGCTGCCCAGGCGGATCAGCTCGACCCAGGGGTCGTAATGGGCTTCCAGTTCGGCCCGGCCCCAGCGGTTTCCATCGAAGCTCTCGGCCCCCGGCCAGGTGGGCTGGGGGAACTTCTCGCCATCCACCCAGCTTGCCTGGTAGTGGCTGATGCCGAACGGCTCGTACCCCCGGCAGCTCTGTGCCACCCGCAGGTCTGCCAGTTCGGGCACGGGCTGGCGCCCCCACGAGATGCCGTCGGCGACGATGAGCCGATCGGGGTCTACCTGCCGGATGGCCGCCGATGCCGTGCGGACTACGCGCTGGTAGTCGCGCACCAGGAAGCCCCGGTGTCCCGGGCCGGGGGGTTCGTTGACCAGGTCGAAGCTGAGTTGCTCGGACGGAATGCCGTGGTACCGTTGGGCGAACATGCGCCACTGGCTGCAGAATGCCTCGGTACCCTCGGGGTCTTTCCACAGGTCGTAGGGTTCCTGCTGGTGGTCGTTCACGCAGTAGCCCGGCGCCCGGTGCAGGTTGAGGTTCACATGCACTCCCAGCTCGCGCCCGAGTTCGACGGCCCGGTCGATCTCGGCCAGCACGCTCTGGTCGTTCTGGTCGGGGGTCTCGGGGTCGGCCCAGCGACGGTAGCTCATCGGCAGGCGGACGAAGTCGAACCCCCAGTCGGCGATCCAGCGGAGATGGTCTTCGTTGAGCTTCCCGCTGCTGCGTTGGGAGAACAGGAACGTCAGGTTGAAGCCGCGCCACCGCGGCAGCGTGTTGTCGATGTCCTCGTAAGCCATTGGCCGGGCTCCTTTCCGGCGCATTGTATCGTTCCCTCGCCGAGAAGCCAGTTCACAGCCCTCGTGGGTGTTCATGAAGACCAGCAAGTCGACGCTTGCGGTCGCACGGCCTCCACGGCTGCGCGCGGCCAGGCCGTCGGCTGGCGAGTTAAGAAACTGGGGCCAAGCATCCATCGTGGCAAACCCGCTGGCGAGTGACGAGATCGGTTGCGCTGGCGCCACTGGTGCGTTGACGCCACCGGCCGTCGGGGTCGGGACGCCACATGCCGGGCGAGGCCGACTGTCCCCGCGGCCGCGGGGTAGTGGGACGGATGCCCGGTTTGCGGGATGTTGACGCACTTGCCCCCGCAACAAATTGCGGGCCCTACGGCGGCGGGATCGCCGCCACGGAGTTCAGGGTCCGGCTGTGGGATCCCACACGGCATCGCCGCGGCCCTGGTGGGCGTTGGCGACGCGGGCGAGGACGAACAGCAGATCGCTGAGGCGGTTGAGGTATTTCAGGACGGCCGGGTCCAGGTTCGTGCCGGCGTCGGTCATGCCGACCACGCGGCGTTCGGCACGGCGGGCGACGGTGCGTGCCACGTGCAGTCGTGCGGCCAACTCGCACCCGCCGGGCAGGATGAAATGCCTCAGCGGCGGCAGCGACGACCAGTGGGCATCGATCGCTTTCTCCAGCGAGGCGATGTCTTTGCCGTTTATGCCCGAGAAGGGCTGTTTGCCGGTACCGGCTGTGGCGAGAATGGCCCCGACCCCAAGGAGGTGTTCCTGCACATCGGTCAGAGACTCTGCCACCGGCGGGCAGGCATCGGCTGCGGCGATGGCGAGCCCGAGATGTGCGTTGAGTTCATCGACGGTCCCGACGGCCTCGGCGAACGGGTCGGTCTTTCGGACGACCGACTGGTCCGGCCGCATGGTGTTTCCGTCGTCGCCGGTTTTGGTGTAGATCTTCATGTTCACGCTTCCGGTATAGCGGGGTGGGCGGATTGAAACAAGGGTTCCGCGTCGGGACGGCCGGGTGGGGGATTCCCCGTGGAGGCAGGTCCGATAACGGCTTGGGCCTGGCTGGGTGGTGCAGGGGCGTTACGGGTGAGAACCGCTCGCTATACAATGCAAATACAGGACTTACGCGCCCGCATTTCTGCGGTTGGGGCGGCTATTTTGCTGGATTCAGCGGCCGGAATCCGGGATAATGCAGGCTTGGGTATGGTCCGGCGAGGTGTCGGTCATACCCTTCTCCAGAAGTCACCGAAACTGCCATGGGAAAGGAGCTACCCCTTGGCCAAGGACGCGGCCGCCGTTACAGACAAGAAGTCGCCCGTCGAGGGCGTGTACGATGAAGGTCAGATCAAGGTCCTCCGCGGGTTGGAAGCGGTGCGGAAGCGGCCTGGGATGTACATTGGCGACACCACCGCCCGCGGGCTGCATCACCTGGTCTGGGAGATTGTCGATAACGCCATCGATGAAGCGATGGCCGGGCGATGCAGCAACATTAACGTCATCGTCCATCCGGACGAGTCGGTGACCATTGCCGACGACGGCGTGGGCATTCCCACCGGCCCGCACCCCACCGAGAAGATCTCCACGCTGGAGGTGGTCTTCTGCCACCTGCACGCGGGGGGCAAGTTCGACCACGGGGTCTACAAGGTCTCCGGCGGGCTGCACGGGGTGGGTGCGTCGGTGGTCAACGCTCTGAGCGAATGGCTGGAGGTCGAGGTCTGCCGCGACGGCAAGGTCTGGCAGATGGAGTTCGAGCGGGGTCTCAAGAAGGGTGACGTCAAGGAGGTCGGCCAACGCCGGCGCACCGGCACCAAGGTGACCTTCAAGGCGGACGGCGAGATCTTCCCGGACACGAGCCTCAAGTACAACATTCTCGAAACGCGCCTCCGCGAGCTGGCGTATCTCAACGAGGGCGTATGCATCAAGCTGCGGGACGAGCGGAGCGACACCGAGGAGACCTTCCAGTTCAACAAGGGTCTGCTGGCGTTTCTTTCGCACCTCAACGAGGGCAAGAACAACCTGCATCGTCCGATCCACATCCACAAGCAGGACGAAGAGTCCATGCTCATGGTGGATATCGTCATGCAGTACACCGACGTGTTCAACGAGACGGTCTTCTCCTTTGCCAACAACATCAACACCATCGAAGGCGGCACGCACCTCTCGGGGTTCCGGGCGGCCCTGACGCGGACCATCAACTACTACGCCCGCAGCGCCAAGCTGATCAAGGACGGCAAGACCCCCTCCGGGGACGACCTGCGGGAGGGGCTGACGGCGATTGTCTCGGTGAAGGTGCCCGACCCCCAGTTTGAAGGTCAGACCAAGACCAAGCTGGGCAACTCCGAGGTCGAAAGTTTCGTCCAGCAGGCCGTCAACGAACTGCTGGGCACCTGGCTGGAGGAACACCCCTCCGACGCCAAGAAGGTGATCAACAAGAGCGTCCAGGCGATGCAGGCCCGCGAGGCTGCCCGCAAGGCACGCGACCTCACCCGCCGCAAGGGCGCACTGTCCAGCGGATCGCTGCCGGGCAAACTCGCCGACTGCCGCTCCAAGGACGCCGCAAGCACCGAGCTGTACCTGGTGGAGGGTGACTCGGCCGGCGGGCCCGCCAAGCAGGGGCGCGACTCGGCGACCCAGGCGATCCTTCCCCTGCGGGGAAAGATTCTCAACGTCGAGAAGGCCCGCTTGGACAAGATCCTCAACTTCAACGAGATCCAGACGATCATCTCGGCACTGGGATGCGGGATCGGCGACGACGAGTTCGACATCTCCAAGCTGCGGTACGGTAAGATCATCATCATGACCGACGCCGACGTCGACGGAAGCCACATCCGCACCCTGCTGCTGACGTTCTTCTACCGCTACATGCAGGACCTCGTGGACAACGGGCACGTGTTCATCGCACAGCCGCCGCTGTATCTCGTGCAGCGCCGCAAGGTCAAGAAGTACGTCCTCAACGAGGCCGAGATGCGCGAGACGCTGACCTCGCTCGGGCTGGAGGGCACCTCGCTGCAGATCCGCGACCTTTCGGGCAGTACGCCCAGGATCGCCGAGGAACTCACCGGAGGCCGACTCGAGGAACTGATCCGCCTGCTGCACCGCCTGGGCGACAAGGTGCACATCCTCGAACGCCGCGGGCTGGACTTCCAGCAACTGCTCGCCAGCCGCCAGGACGGCAAACTGCCCACCCACTGGCTGGTGATCAACAGCGAAGATGTCTTCTGCTACTCGCAGGAGGAGTACAAGCAGCAACTGGAGAAGTACAAGGACACCGCCGTGGTCGACGAAGGCGGCGAAAACGGCAACGGCCAGGCGGCCGAGAGCCCGGTACGCATCCAGAAACGCTCCGAACTGCACGAGGTCAAGGACATCGAGGCCTTGATCGGCAAACTCGCCGAGTACGGGCTGGACGTCGACGATTACTTCCTGCGTCGCGAGGAGTCGATCACCGGCGAGTTGTCGCCGGCGAAGTTCATCCTGTTCGCCGACGACGAGGAACTGGACGTCGAGAACGTCGCGGGCATCGCTCCGGGCATCCGGGAAATCGGCACCCGCGGGATCGAGATCAAACGCTTCAAGGGTCTGGGCGAGATGAACGCCGACGAACTGTGGGAAACCACCATGGACCCCGACCGCCGCGTCCTTCTGCGGGTGTCGGCCGAGGAGGCCGAAGAGGCCGAACGCATCTTCTCGCTGCTGATGGGCGACTCGGTGGAGCCCCGCCGAAAGTTCATCGAGGAAAACGCACTCAACGTCAAGAACCTCGACGTGTGACCGCCACCGATGCATTCGGAAAGGCTCCGGGGCTCGATGGCCTCGGGGCCTTTCTGCTGCGCCGAGTACAAACAGCAGACAAGCAGACTTCGGCGTGGCCCGGTTTCGCCGGCGTCGGCCGTGGGCCCTCGATGCCTTCGGGTGGCTCTGAGCCGTATCCCCAACGTTGTCGTCTGTCAGTAGGGTACCGTCAGGCGCCAGCAGGAATGGATTCGCTGGTTGCGGAAGTCCTCGGGGATGGTCTGGCGGGTGATGTTCCGCACTTCCAGCCCGGCGGCCTCGAGGGTTTCCCGCTCCAGCTTGAACCGTCGGAAGTTCGTCGAGAAGTAGATCACTCCGCCCGGGCTCATGTGCCGCTCCAGGCGGGTGAGCAGTTCGGCATGACCGGCCTGCACGTCCCAGTCCTGTTCGGTGGCCTTGGAGTTGGAAAACGTCGGCGGGTCGACGATTGCCAGGTCGAACAGCTCCCGCTCGTCGAGCCCCTCCACGAAGCCCATCGCGTCGGCCCGTTCGAGTCGATGCCGGTCGTCCGCCAGGCCGTTGAGCCGCAGGTTCTCGGCCGCCCAGTCCAGGTAGGTGTTGGACAGATCGACGCTGACGGTTTCCGCCGCGCCCCCGTCGGCGGCGTACACGGTGAACCCTCCGGTGTAGCAGAACAGGTTCAGCACCCGTTTGCCCCGGGCGTCGTCGCGGAACATCCCCCGCGTGAGGCGGTGGTCCAGGAACAGCCCGGTGTCCAGGTAGTCCGAGAGGTTTACGCGGAACCGCAGCCCGCCCTCCTGGACGACCTTCTCGTGGCCGACGTCGTTCACCCGCTCGTACTGCGAGAGTCCCTTCTGGCGGCGGCGGGTCTTGAGGAACACCTTTGCGGGGTCCACCTCCAGCACCTCGGCGGCCCGGTCGGCCATCAGGTCCAGCCAGTCGGCGTGCCGGGCCGGCGTTCTGTCGTGCGGGCGCGAGTACTCGGCGATGTGCAGGGCGTCCTCGTAGCGGTCCACCGCCAGGGGCACCTCGGGGATGTCGCGGTCGTAGAGACGGAAACAGGTGATGCCGCGACGGGGCCACTTGCGGAGATGGCGGGCGGTCTTGGCCAGCCGGTTGCCGAAGGCGTCGGCCTGCTGGCGGGCCTTGTCGTCCACCCCGCCGAACGCCTGCACCGCGCCGGGTGT
This sequence comes from Phycisphaerae bacterium, assembly GCA_046539005.1. Lineage (GTDB taxonomy): Bacteria > Planctomycetota > Phycisphaerae > SM23-33 > SM23-33 > CAZFPT01. The sequence continues at coordinate 6,128 of JBKHHV010000041.1, read as the reverse complement.
GGCGGCGGGTTGCTGTTGCGCCGGCTCGGGTTGGGGGTCGTCCTCCCGCGGCGGACGCGGGCCGTGAAACTGGTAGTAGGTGCACTCGATGTTGCCGTTGTAGAGCTTGCGCCGGCGGTCGGCGGATCGGCCGACGATCTGCTCGAAGTCCTTCCACGCCGTCAGCACGTAGATGGACCAGGTCTCCAGGCGTCGAAACACAAGCGGCATGTCGCGGTACAGTCGTCCCACTTCCTCGCCCACGCGTTGCCCGTAGGGCGGGTTGGTAATCAGCACGCCGTACGACTCGGGAACGTCGAGGTCGCGGAAGTCCTCCTGCATGAACTCGACGTCCTTCGCCACCCCGGCCGCCTCCGCGTTGCGTCGGGCAAGCGAGAGGGCTCCGGCGTGGATGTCCGAGCCGCGAATGGGCCCATCGAGGGCGGGAAGCCGGCGGTCTCGCGCTTCATCCCGGGCGGCCGACCAGATGCGGCCGGGCAGCGTGCCCCAGTTCTCGGCGGCGAAGCTGCGTCGCAGGCCCGGTGCGATCTGTCGGCCGATCATCGCCGCCTCGACACACAACGTGCCGGTTCCGCACATCGGGTCCAGCAGCACCCGGCCGGGAGTCCAGAAACTGAGCTGGATCATCGCCGCGGCCAGGGTTTCCTTCAGGGCGGCCTTGCCGGCGATGGGACGGTAGCCGCGCTTGTTGAGCCCCGGCCCGGAGGTGTCCAGGGTAAGCGTGGCGGTGTCCTTCAGCAGCGAGACCTCCACGCCCACCGGCGGCTCGGTCTCGGGCAGGGCGATGCAGTCGTGGGCCGATCGCAGTCGCTCGACGATCGCCTTCTTCACCGACCGCTGCAGGGCGGGTACCGACGAGAGACGGCTCTTGACGCTCCGTCCCCCCACCGGAAAGGCGTTCTCGCGGCGGATCCACCGCTCCCAGGGCAGCCCGCGGGTGCCGTCGAAGAGGGAATCGAAATCGGCGGCCGGGAACGACCCCACCAACACCAGTACCCGGTCGGCCGACCGGAGCCAGAGATTCGCCCGGGCAATCGCCTCGGGCCCGGCAGCAAAATGCACGCGCCCGCTGGAGACGATGCGGGGGGTGTAGCCGAGGTCTTCCAGTTCGCGCGCGGCCTGCGTTTCGCGCGGGCCGGTACTTCCTGCGGTCGTCGTCTTCTCCGGGGTCGGGCCGATCGTCTACATCCGGTCGGCCGCCTGGTCCACGGGGCACAGGGCGACGTTGATGGCGCCCAGGGCGGTGGTGGTGTAAATCACGAAGTTCCCGTTGGCCGAGAAGTGCGGGTGCGGGTCCATGTGGTACTCGCGCCAGCGACCCATGGGCACGGGCGGCTGCGGGAGCGAAGAAGCGATCGCCGCGTCCTTGCCGGTGTTGCGGTCCATCAGCCAGACCGAGCAGGGCTTCCGGTCGTTCCACTCGTAGGGGTACTGGTCGCCGCAGTAGAAGCGTTTCTGCCCGTCGCACCGGGCGTGGTACATCGTCCGCGGCCAGATGAGCTTTCGCTGTCGGTCGGCCAACTCCACCTCGTAGACACGGTCTTCCCAGGGGGTGAAAAACGGATGGTTCTCCAGAGACAACATCATGCAACCTTTCCTGTGTGTCCGGGGGTGGGCGTGCGTCGGCGGGCACGCAGCGAATCCCACGAGAACACCACGACTCCCGTCCATACCAGGGCGAAGGTGACCTTGTGGGCGTCGGTGAAAGCTTCCCTGTATACCGCAACCCCCACCCCGAACGCCAGCGTCGGTGCGATGTACTGCAGGAAGCCCAGCGTCGAAAGCCGCACCCGGCGGGCGCCGGCAGCAAACAGCACCAGGGGGACCAGCGTCACCAGGCCCGCCCCGGCGAGCAGGGCATCGGTGGAGAAGCCCTCGCGACCCAGCGAGCCACTGCCGGTCAGCCACCAGGCGGCGATTCCCCCAGCCGCCGGAACCGCCAGCAGCCCCGACTCGGCGGCAAAACCCGCCAGCGATCCGACCGGGGCGATCTTGCGGAACAGGCCATAGCACCCGAACGTCACCGCCAGCGTCAGCCCCACCCACGGAACGCGGCCGTACTGGGCGATAAGGTTCGTCACGCCCGCCGCCGCCAGCACCAGCGCCACCCCCTGCCAGACGCGCAGCCGTTCGCGAAGCACCAGCGACCCCAGTGCCACGTTCACCAGCGGGGCAATGTAGTAGCCCAGGCTGCATTCGAGGATGAATCCGTGGTTCACGCCCCACACGAAGGCGTACCCGTTGGCTCCCAGCAACGCGGCCGAGAGCATCAGGCTGCGGCGAAGACGGGGGTTGGTCAGGGCGTTCCTCACGTCTGTCCATTGGCCGACCGCCACCAGGGCAAGATGGGTCAGGATGGCCGCCCAGAAGAACCGGTGGGCGAGGATCTCGACGGCCCCGACGCCGGAGAGTTGCTTCCAGTACATCGGCAGCACTCCCCAGAGCCCGAAAGCCAGCCCCGCCAGCAAGGCACCCGCGCGGGCATCGGAGCGGTCGTCGCCGGCGGTCACGGCTCAGCCGTCCTGCCCGAGCTTGCGTTGCTGGGCCCGGGCCAGAAGCCCCTGGAGGGCGTCGCCGTCGCCCCGGAGTACGTCGTCGCGGAGGCCGGACAGCGCCGAGACCAGCGCGTCGATCGACTCGGCGATGGCGGCCGAGTTGGTCAAACAGATGTCCCGCCACATTTCCGGGTCGCCGGCCGCGAGGCGCGTCATGTCCGCAAAGCCGGTGGCGGCGACCTGCAGGTCTTCCTCGGCGGGCAGAAGCATCAGCAGCGACGCCAGCACGTGCGGCAGGTGGCTCACGCAGGCGACGGCCTGGTCGTGGGCCTTCGGCGACATCTCCACGCACCGCATGCCGAGGGTTTCCCACAAGCCCCGCGCGCGGGCAAGCAGGTGCGCGGGCGTTCGGGCGGTGGGGGTCAACACGCAGGTGGCGCCGCGATAGAGGTCGGCGTCGGCGTGGCGCGGGCCCTTCTTCTCGCTGCCGGCCATGGGGTGAGAGCCCACGAACGGCCCGTCCTCGCCCAGGGCGGTGGTGGCCGCGGAAACGACGTCGGTCTTGGTGGAGCCCACGTCGGTAATCAGGACGTCCTCGCGCAGCGAGCCGGCCAGTCTGCCCAGCAGCGTCTCGATGGCCCGCACCGGCGTGCACAGCAGCACCAGGTCGCTCTCGGAGGCGACGAGGGGGTCGGTGCCGGCTTCGTCAATGCACCCGGCGTTCAGCGCCTCGGTAAGGGAGGACATGCGCCGCCCCACGCCGATGATGCGGGCGTCGGGCCAGTGCCTTCGGATCGCCAGACCGGCCGACCCGCCCAGCAGGCCGACCCCGACGATCGTGACGTGTTGAACCGCGGGTGGTTCCATCGGCGGGCAGCTTACCCGCGATCGGCGCGGGGGTCAATTGCCGCCCGTCGGGGGGGCGCTACCGATCCGCCCGGTCAATCCACGTAAAACGCGTAGACGTTCGACGGTTCGCCGCCCCAGGTCGCCAGCAACGTGAACCGCACGCCCTCGACCTCCTGCCCGATCGGGAGGCGCACATCGCGCCGGTGATTGTCGTCCGTCTCGTAGATCGGCTGCCATCGGCCGTCGGTGCGCACGTCCAGGCGGAATCGCCGGGGCAGTTCCTCGGGCAGTTCGGTCTGGTGCGTGACAGCGGGGTGATGCCAACTGAGTTGCGGGTCTTTGTGCAGGGCGCTGTCCAGCAGGAGCGTGGCCTGCTCGACGCGGGTGGGTTTGTCGAAGCGGTAGGCGATCCAGTCGCCGCCATCGCAGCGCCAGCGGTGCATCTCCTCATCGACGGGACGGTTGATTCCGTCGCGAACCGGCTCACCGTCACCGGCAGAGGTCTCCAGCGAGGCCGAGGCGGTAAGCTCCGAGAACTGCTGGGGGATGCCCGGCAGGTAGCAGTCGTCCCGCAGGAGCGTTTGCTGAAGGCAGGATACGTCGGCAAGCAGGTCGGCCGGGTCACAACCGCGCCGGGCGGCGAGAGCGGCGGCGGCCCCTACGGCCTGTCCCATGCTCACGCCGGTGCCCATCACGCGGGTGGAACTCAGCGCCATGTGGGTGGCGCTGTGGCAGCGCCCGGCGAACATCAGGTTCGGCACCTGCTCCGAGTACAGCGACCGGTAGGGGATCCCGTACGGGCTGGGCGTTTTGTGGTGGACGGCCGAGGGCAGGTCGCTGCCCTGCTTCTTGCCCCAGAACCCGTGGGGAGGGTGTTCGTCCATGGTCCAGCCGCCGTAGGCGACCACGTCGTCGAAGACGCCTCCGGCGAGGATGTCGTTCTGCGTGAGCACGTGGGCGCCCACGTAGCGGCGGCTTTCGCGCTTGCCGGGCAAAAACTGCATCCACTCCAGCGCCCAGTTTCCCGCCCGCACGCGGTGCTCGCCGCAGCGGTTCTTGATGTGGTCCCACACGCCGTAGGCGATCCGCAGCAGTTCGTCGCGGCAGGCCTCGGTGTCGGCGATCGAATCCTGCTGGCCGCCCAGTTCGACCCACCAGTAGCCCATCTCCCAGAACCGGTGCCCGCCGCTGCCGTAGGGCAGGTCGTCACAGTCGTCGAAGCGGTAGGCCCAACTCGGCGGATCGAACGGCTGGGGGAAACCGTAGCGACGGGTCTGGAACAGGATGCTCATGCCCATGGTGAGGGCGTCGGCGGCCGCGGGGGCGCCGGGCTCGTCGTATTCGTCCTTCGCCTCGCGACCTTTCCGGAAGGGGTGCCCGGTCAGCGGGGCAAGGATCCCGTCGCCGCTGCAGTCGGCGAAGACATCGGCCGACACGCGGTGAAGGCACTGCTCGGTCAGTGACCAGCCGGTAACCGACTCCAGTCGCCCCCCCTCGAGCGAGGCGTCCAGGCAGGAGCAGTTCAGCAGGAGGGTGAGGTTCTGCTCAGCGCGGGCGGCGTCGTACAGCACGGTATCCCAGACCGAGAAGCTCCGCTGGGGGTTGTACCGCAGGTTGGTCATCCGCAGTTCTTCCAGCAGGCCGGTCTCGCGGAGGTACGGCAGGGCGTTGTGGCGGTCGGCCCCGCAGACGTGCACCCGACACTCGCTGGATGCATTGCCACCCAATACGGGGCGTTCGTGCATGAGTACCACGCGGGCGCCGTATCGGGCGGCCGAGACGGCGGCAGCCAGACCGGCCATGCCTCCGCCGACGACACAGAAGTCTGCTTCGTGTACGCGGGTTTCGAAAGGTTCAGCAGTCATGGATGAATGACGGCGGGCGTCTTGCCCATGGGTTAGAGTCGTTCGGCGTTTTGCACTCTCGGACAAGGGGCAGGATGCCCACGTCCGTTCAGCAACACGCCCCCGGCCGATTGGACCGGGGGCGGTTGGTTCAGATCGTTCTCTGGCAGGCGGGGGTCAGCCCTGCCCGCCTTCGTCCTTCTTGTCTTCGTCGGTCTCCTCCCCGCCGGCCGGTCCGGTGGCCTCCGACTCCGGCATGGTCTTGGGTTCTTCCATGGCGGGGGAGGGCTGCTCGCTGTCTTCCTTCTTCTCGTCGCTTTTCTCTTCCTTGGGCTCGGGAGCGGCCTGGGGGGCGGCAAAGTCGTCCTCGTCGGCCTCTTCGACGTAAACGTCGTCCAAGTCGGTCGCGTCGACCTGCCTCCGCAGGAGGAAGTAGATCGTCGTGGTCGCCGAGGCGAAGTAGCTCAGCAGATACGCCGCCACCACGCCGGCCAGCAGGAACACCCACACGCCGATCAGTACCGCCCCGACGCTTTCCATGCCGCTCATCGCCTGCCAGTTGAAGCGGCCGAAGAGGTCACCGAACTGCGGGGCCGCCCAGATGACGTCCAGCTTGTCGGCGCCTTCGCCCAGGCGGTCGCCGCCGGTGAACACGCCGCCGGCCACGAACCAGTGCGTTGTACACAGGGTCAGGAAGATGAACAGGCGGACGAACAGGTAGGTAATCACGCCGTACACCAGCGCCACCAGCCCGTACAGCGCCGAACGCCACGGGCGGGCGAACACGTAGGAGAAGCTGCGGCTGATGGCGTCGAAGCTGTCGGAGCCTTCCACCGCGATGGTCGGGTACATCAGCGGACCGCCGGCGACCAGGCCGATCGTCATGAAGGCGATGAACAGACCCAGCAGCAGACCCAGCGGCAGGAAGATGCCCAACAGC
>JBKHHV010000285.1:0-4855 GCA_046539005.1 Phycisphaerae bacterium | reverse complement strand
GGCTGGCGGCGGCGAGGATCGGTGCGGTGGAGCGGTAGTTCTCCTCCAGGGGGACCACCTTCGCGTGCGGGTAGTCCTGCTCGAACTCCAGGATATTGCGGATGTCGGCCCCGCGCCAGGCGTAGATGCTCTGGTCGGGGTCGCCGGTGGCGCAGATGTTGTGGTGGTCCATCGCCAGGGCATGGGCGATGAGATACTGCACCCGGTTGGTGTCCTGGTATTCGTCGATGAGGATGTAGCGATACCGGTCGCCGAGCAGTTGGCGGATGTCCGGCCGATCGCGCAGCAGGCTCGCCACCCGCACCAGCAGGTCATCGAAGTCCACGGCGTTGTTGCCCGCCAGCAGTTGCTGATAGCGCAGGTAGATCTTCGCGATCATCTGCTCCTGGAAGCCGGAGGCCTGCTGCTGGAACTGGTGGGGGTTCACCAGGTCGTTCTTGGCGTTGGAGATGACCGCGTGAGCGGCGCTGGGGCGGATCCGCCCCCCCTCGATTTCGGCAAGCTCGGTGGCTTCCTTGATGAGGCGGAGCTGGTCGTCGCGGTCGTAGATGCTGTAGTTGCCGGACATGTCCGCCTCGAGGGCGAACTCCCGCAGGAGGCGGGCACACAGGGCGTGGAACGTGGCGACGGTCGCACCCCGCGGAGCATCGAGCGCCTCGACGCGCTCGCGCATCTCCCCGGCGGCCTTGTTGGTGAAGGTAATCGCCAGGATGTTCCACGGGGCGATGCCCTGCTGGATAAGGTAAGCGATCCGCCGGGTGATTACGCGCGTCTTGCCCGAGCCGGCGCCGGCGAGCACCAGCAACGGCCCGTCCACGTGCCGGACGGCCGATCGCTGCGGTTCGTTGAGGTCGGTCAGAAGGTCCACAGAGTTACTCCAGTTCGAGACGTCCCCACTATAACGCCTGAGGCGGCGGCGCTCCACCTGCCTGCGGAGAGTGGGCGTCCGGGAGCCGCTGGTTGCGGAATTTTCCCCCTCGCGAGTCAAAGATCAGCAGCGGCCGCGTCGATGGAATAGGCAACTTCACTCCTTTGATATGTGAGCCGACAGGAACGGGAGCCCTATGCGTAAACGCAGCCAGGTACTTACAACCGGAGAGGTGGCCAAGATCTGCCACGTGGCGCCACGGACGGTCAGCAAGTGGTTCGACAGCGGCCAACTGGGTGGCTATCGGATTCCCGGCAGCCGTGATCGGCGGATTCCGCTCCCGGAACTGGTGGCGTTCATGCGGGCCCACAAACTGCCCATGGACGGGCTGGAGGTCGGACCCGGGCAGGTGCTGGTGGTCGGCGAAGAGCTTGCCCGCGCGGTCCGCGACAGCGGACGGCGCGACGGGGCGTGGGAGGTCCACACGGCCATCGATGCCTTCGAGGCTGGGATCCGCGCGCTGGAGCTTGTCCCGGCAGCGATCTTCCTGGACGCCTCGGCCGACGTCGATGCCGCGATGGCGGCCTGCCGGGCGATCAAGCGGAACCCCTCCCTGCGAAACACCAAGGTGCTGGCGGTTCTGGAGAACAAGGACGACACCGCCGCGGCGCGGCTGCTTGGCGGAGGGCTCGACGGGACGGTTACCTGTCCGCTCTCGCCGGGGCAGATCGAAACCGCGCTTCGCAAGGTGGTGTAGAGGCGTCAGTCCGTGCCGGACTTCTGCCCCGCTTGGAGCATGTCTTCCACCTCGATGCGGGGGTGGTGATACCGCGGCTGACTGCGACTCTTCTTCCCGTACTGGATCGCCGCGACCGGGCACCAGTGCAGGCAGGCGTAGCATTGTTCGCATCGACCCAGCCAGGTCGGCTTCCCGTCGGCACCCCGCTCGATTTCCCCCACCGGACAGATCCGCTCGCAGAGACCGCAGCGGGTGCAGGTGTCGTCTGCGGTGAATTTGCGGTCGGCCTTGGGCCAATGGTTGGCAGCCAGGCGCCCGGCGACGCCGCTGAGGAAACGCAGGAACAGGTTCGCCCGGCGCACCGAGTAGTTGCCGGCGTTGAGCGCGGCGATGATGTCGTCGATGGTGCCCTCCGCGGCGGCGCAGATGTTCTTGCGCTTCTCTTCCCCGGGTGGGCCGCCCATCGGCGGGTAGTTCTCCGGCAGCTTGACGACATACCCGGCCGAGAGTTCCTGCCCCGACTGGCGAAGGATGTTCCGCGTGGTGTTGAGGGTCCCCCCGGCCGAGGCGGCACAGGTGACCACCGCGAAGATCCGCGGCTGTCCTTCCAGCTTCAGCCCGTCGTAGATCGCCCGGGCGACGAGATTGGGCGGTCCCCATCCGTAGACCGGGAACACCAGCCCCACCCGAGCGGCCGAGGTGGGCTCGACGCGGTCCAGGTGGCTGAGCGGAACCAGTTCGGTCGGCCCATCGAGCCCGCCGGCGAGGCGTTTGGCCACGTGCAGCGAGTTACCCGTCCCCGAAAACCAGTAGATACGCGTCTTCATGCGGCCTCCCTGAATGCCGGAACAGGTGAACACCCCCGGCCATCGCCGCGACCCGGTCGTACGGATCGGACCGGCACGACTCACCGACAGCCGGGCGGGAGAAGCTGGGCTCTCCCCGCGTTTCTGCGTGCCTGCTACATTCCCAGCATGTCGGTCATGCCGGGGATCTTCATCCCGCCGGTTAGTTCTTTCATGGCTTCTGCGGCGGCCTGGGCGGCGGAGGCCTGGGCGGCAGAGACGGCCGCCTTGACCAGGTCTTCCAGCATCTCCACGTCGCCGTCTTCCAGCACGCCGGGATCGATCTTCACGTCGCGGATCTGCAACTTGCCCGACACCGTCGCGCGCACCGCGCCTCCGCCGGCCTCGGCGGTGTACTCCGATTCTGCGAGCTTCTTCTGCAACTCGGGCATCTTCGTCTTCATCTCCGATGCCACCTGCATCATTTTCCCAAGGTTACCCAGGTTCCCGAACATCGATACTCCTCGTCATTCATAGAGACCGGACTTCACCGTCCGGTGGGGGTTTCAGGTCTCGACCGAGTCGTCTTCGTCCTCGATACTGTCGGATTCCGCGGGGGCGGGCATGTCCGGGGAAATCCGGCGAAAGCCCACCACCTTGCCCCCGAACAGCGAAAGCACCTCCTGCACCGCAGGGTCCTCCTGGATCTCGGTCTTTTCCTGCATGCTCAGGGGTTGCTCAAACTCGCGGGGTTCGTCGGGTTCGGGGGCGTCCTGCTCGGCGGGCGGTTGCGGTGGAGCGCCCTGCGACGGCTGCCCCTGCGGGGGCGGTGTGGGCTGCTGTGCTGGCGGCTGCGGTGCGTTGGTCCGCATGGGCTGGCGGGTCACCGTGCCGGCCGGCACGCAGCGGGAGCCCTCACGACCTACCGGCGAGGAGAGGGGCTTTTTTTTTTGCGCCACCACGGGCGATCCGCCACCGGAGGCACCCAGCGCTTCGAGGCGTTCGATGAGGCTTGCGCTGTCGACGAACTTCTCGGCCTCGCTCAAGCGCACCAGCGCCGCCTCCACCAGCGCCCGTCCGACGCTGCTTCCCCGGAGGTTCCGGCTGCAGGTATCCAGCACCGCCACGGCCTGCACGAGCGTGGGCACCGAAAGCTGCGGGGCGAGCTTGCCGATCGCCGCGCGGGCGTCGGCAGGCAGTTCGATCAGTTCGCTGTCGGGCCCGCAGGTCTTGGCGATGAGCGTATTACGGAAGGCGTCGGCCAGTGCGGTCACGATCGACGGCAGGCCGATGCCGTTCTCCACCATGCCCGACAGTTCGCCCAGCACGGCCGGGGTGTCGCCGGTGGCGATCGAGCCGACCATCGCCTGGGTGCGTTCGTCGGGCGGGGTGCCCAGCACGCGGACGACGTCGTCGGCGGTCACGCGTCCGCCGGCCGAGAGAAGCTGGTCCAGCAGGCTCAGGGCGTCTCGCATGGACCCCGAGGCCGCCCTTGCCACGCGGAACAGCGCCTCTTCGTCGGCGGGAACGTCTTCGCGGGCGCACAGCGCCTGGAGATGGTCGGCGATCCGCTGGGTGGGAATGTTACGGAAGTCGAACCGCTGGCAGCGGGAGACGATGGTCGCGGGGACCTTCTCGACTTCGGTGGTGGCGAAGATGAACTTCACGTGCTCGGGGGGCTCCTCCAGCGTCTTGAGCAACGCGTTGAAGGCCTCCTTGGTGAGCATGTGGACTTCGTCGATGTAGTAGACCTTGTAGCGGCAGCGGGCCGGGCGGAAGATGGCGTTGGCCCTAAGTTCGCGGATCTCGTCGATGCCGCGGTTGGAGGCACCGTCGATCTCCACCACGTCCACGTCGTCTCCGCGGGAGATCGCCTCGCAGGCTTCGCACTCGTTGCAGGGCTGGGGGGTGGGTTCCTCGGTGGAAAGGCAGTTCAGCGCCTTGGCGAGAATGCGGGCCATGGTCGTCTTGCCGACTCCGCGCGTCCCGGTGAACAGGTAGGCATGGTGGACCCGCCCGGTCTTGATCGCATTGACCAGCGTCTGGGCGATCGCCTCCTGCCCCACGACCTCCTCGAAGGTCTGGCTGCGGTATTTGCGTGCGAGTACGAGATAGCCTGCCATGGTCCTCACCGTTGCGTTGGGAGCGTTGTCCCTATTATGCCAAGCACGGGCGGTGAATCAACCGGGGGGTGCTTTTCGGGGCGGTTTCGCCGCGGAACGAAAACGGGCGACCGAAAGGGCCAGGCACCCTCCAGCACACGGACAAGCATCGCTTATGGCTGCTTCCTTCCGGACCTGACCAGGTTCACGGCCTGCCCATTGCAGAGGACCCAGCCCCTTCGGCCGCCCGGGAAATTCCTCTTGCGGGCCTGCCAAAAGGGGCAAGTGCGACTTGTCAGTCTATCGGATGCCCGCGGGGGAAGCAAGAAAACCTCCGCCCAACTCGGCAAAACTACTTGCG
>JBKHHV010000040.1:0-17476 GCA_046539005.1 Phycisphaerae bacterium | reverse complement strand
CATCACGGACCGGTTCCGGCAGACGACGCTGGGCGTGCTGCGCGTGGCCTTCCTGTCCGCGCTGGTGCTGGAGATGGTCGCCAGCATCAGCACGGCCATCGTCGCCGTGCAGATCGGCCTGCGGCTGCTGGCGGGGCGGCTGGCCTTCGTGGATGCGCTGTTCGTGCTGCTGCTCGCGCCGGAGTTCTACATGGCTTTACGCAACCTCGGGCTGCGCTTCCACGCCGGGATGTCCGGCGTGAGCGCCGCGCAGCGCATCTTCGAGGTGCTGGAGACGCCGGGACACACCCGCAGCCACATCGTTTTTCACGACCATGCCCGCCGGCTGGGGCTTGCCCGGATCGCCACCGGGCACTATGCCCGCACGGTCGAAACGCCCGCGGGTCGACGGATCGCCCGGGCCATCGACCCCCGCAAAGACCAGTCGTACGCCCTGTTCTGCGTTCGGCCGACCGTGGTGGCCGACATGCTCCTGCCGCTGGGAGAACTGCCCGGCAAAGAGGACACCCGGCGTCTCGCCCGCGGGTGGCATCTGCCCGTGCACGCCAAGCCCGAATCGCAGGAGATCTGCTTCGTGCCCGAGGACGACTACACGCGTCTGCTCGCCGAGGCAGCCCCCCACGCCCTGCGGCCGGGCGAGATCGTCAGCGAGGAGGGCGAGCCGCTGGGCACCCATGACGGGTACGGGCGGTACACCATCGGGCAGCGTCGCGGGCTGGGCGTGGCCGGCGGGGTGCCGCTGTATGTCACCCGCATCGATGCGCCCGCCAACCGCGTGGTACTGGGCACGCGGGAGCAGGTGGCCTCTGCGTCGCTGAAGACGGCCGACGTTACCTGGCACGCGGAAACCGCCCGGCAGTTCGAGGCGACGGTGCAGATCCGCTACAACCACCGCGGATCGCGGGCCACCGTCACCCGCACCGCCGAAGGCTTCGAGGCGGAGTTTGCCCAACCTCAGCATGCCATCACGCCCGGACAGGCGGCCGTGGTGTACGACGGCGACCTGCTGCTGGGGGGAGGGTGGATAACCTGACATTCGTGTGGTATCATCAGGTGCGCCCGAAACACCGAGGAATTCAGTCATGATTGATGCCAAACAAGCTGTTCAGGCTGCCCGGGACTATTTCCGTGAGATCACCGAGTATGAAGGTGGTGTGACCGTCGAGGAGATTGAGTTGGATTCCGAAAACGGGTACTGGCTGGTGACGCTTGGCTACCGCGAACAGGAAATGCTTCCCGTCCAGGCATATAAGCGTTTCTGGGTCCGCACCGAAGACGGTTTCGTGACGGCCATGAAGATCCGGGAGCTGGCGAGCTGACTCATGGCGAGGGGCACTCTTTTCAAGGTTCCCCCGTTTGCTGTTCTGGACACCAATGTCCTGTTGCTTCTGCTGGTGGGGGAGACCGACCCGAAGCTCATTCCGCGAATCGCGCGTTTGAGTCACTACAGCATACCTGCCTACCGGAAGCTGAAACGGTCTTTAGCCATGACAAGAGGGCTCCTCGTAACGCCTCATGTGTTCTCAGAGTTGTCCAACCTTCCTTTTCAGGACATCAAAGGACCACTGCGGGAACGGTTCGTGGCGATAATGCGGCTTGTTCTGGGGCGGTTCGAAGAGCGATCGGTGGAGATGGAAACCATTCTGAAGCATCCGCTCCTGGAGAAAATCGGGGTCACTGACGTATCGCTTGCCGAGGCCGGACGCCGGAGGGACACGGTGATCGTGACCGACGACTTCCGTGCGGCGGGCATGCTCGAACGGCAAGGCTGCCGGGTGTTCAACACCAACTGGATGCTCGGACAGATGTACCTTGGCGAACCGTGACAACCGTAGATTCCATTCTGGCGGTTCACCCCGGGGCGTTGGGCGACGTGGTGCTTTTCGGACGGCTGCTGCAGCGGCTGGAAGCCCCGGTGACGCTGATAGCGGGCGGACAGAAGGCGACGCTGCTGCGGGAGCTTGGGATCGTCGAGGTGGCGCTGGACTTCGACACCCTGCCGATGCAGGAGCTGTTCGCCCGGACTCCGCTTCAGCACGGCCGCCTGGCGGGGCTGTTGGGCGAGCACCGACGGCTGATCAGTTGCCTGGGCGAGGGCGACGCCCTCGCAGGCCGCCGCCTGGCCGACATGTGCCGCTGCGAGAGTGCAAGCTTCCTTCCCGTTCGGTCGCCGGAGGGGGCGGAGGTCCACCTGCTGGACATCTGGGCCGACTTGCTGGGTCTGCCGGCGTTCGACCTGGAGGCACCCGCCCCTGCCGCGGCGGAGCGTCTCGCCGCCGCCGGCAGAACCGCCCTTGCGCGTGCCGGGCACCACGCGGGGCGGTTTGTGGCCCTTGCCCCGGGCAGCGGCTCGGAGGTGAAGAACTGGCCCTTGGAGTGTTACCGCCGCCTGGCCGGCCATCTGCGCGACGAGCACGCCATGGCGCGGGTGTGGGTGCTGGGTCCGGTAGAACTGGACCGCTGGGGTGAAACGACGGCTGAGCGACTGAAGGCCGACGGCGCGGTGCTTGTGTGTCCGACGCCGGCGGAACTGGCGGGGGTGCTGTCGCTGGCTTCGGCGGTGGTGGGCAACGACAGCGGCACCTCCCACCTGGCGGCAATGGTGGGAACGGCCACGGTGGCGTTGTTCGGCCCGACTTCGGCGCGGCAGTTCCGCCCGGTCGGCCCGCGGGTGAGGGTCATCGATCGCGCCTCGCTGGACCGGATCACCGCGGCGATGGTCCTGGAGGCGATGAAGACGGAGAACATCCTTTAGAGGGAACTCCGGAAACACCGCCTGCCGCACAGGGGCTTCGGGCCGGGTTGGGGCGGTTTCGCTGCTTCGGTGGTTTTCCCCGCGTGCCCTGAGGGCGGGCGACGGGTACAATGCCCCCATGATCATCCGAACGAAAATTGTGGCGACCATCGGGCCGGCCAGCGGCGAGAAGCCCATGCTCCGAAGGCTGGCAGAAGCGGGGTGCGATGTTTTCCGCATCAACTTCTCGCACGGTTCCAACGAGCAACGCGAGAGCTTCCTGCGTGCGATCCGCGAGGTCGAGCAGGAACTGGGCGAACCGCTGGCGGTCATGGGCGACCTGTGCGGACCGAAGATCCGCGTGGGGCCCGTCGCGGGCGGGTCGGTCCTGCTGGGGGAGGGGCAGGAAATCGTCATCCAGCGGGAGCCGATCGAGGGCAGCGCCAAGCGCATCTCCACCACGCTCGCCGAGCTGGTCGACGAGGCGGTGCCCGGCGAGAAGATCCTGATCAACGACGGGGCGATCGCTCTGAAGGTCGATCGCGCCGACCCGCCGGACGAGCTGGTGTGCACCGTCACCCGCGGCGGGATGCTCTCCAGCGGCAAGGGCGTCAACCTGCCGCAGACCGAGCTGTCGCTCTCGGCACTGACCGAGAAGGACCGGCGCGACGTGGAATGGATCGCCGGGCGGGAGTTCGACTACGTCGCCCTCTCTTTCGTCCGCAAGGCCGACGACATCCACCGCCTTCGGTCGCTGCTTGGCGAGGGGGGCAGCGAAGCCCGGATCATCGCCAAGATCGAGAAACCCCAAGCCCTGAAGAACATCGAGGAGATCATGCAGGCGACTGACGGGGTCATGGTCGCCCGCGGCGACCTGGGCGTGGAGACCTACCTGCCGGCCGTGCCGGTCGCACAGAAGCGCATCGCCCGCCTGGCCCAGAAGGCCTGCAAGCCCTGCATCATCGCCACCCAGATGCTGGAGACGATGACCCACTCCCAGATGCCCACGCGGGCGGAGGTGTCCGACGTGGCCAACGCCGTGCTCGACCAAACCGACGCGGTCATGCTCTCGGGCGAGACGGCCGTCGGCGAGTACCCCGCCCGGGCGGTGGGAATGATGAACGAAATCGTCTCGCACGTGCAGGCCTATGCCGACGAAACCTGCACCCACAAACCGGTGAGGCTGGAGGAGTTGCCCCTGGCGTCGTCGGTCGCGGCCGGCGTGCAGGGCATCCTCGCCGAGCAGGAGGTTGCGGCGGTGTGCGTGTTCACCGCGACCGGTGCCAGCGCGCTGGCGCTGGCGAAGGCACGCCTGCAACGACCGATCCTCGCCATAAGCCAGCACCTTCGCACCGTGCGGCGGATGGCGATGTATTACGGGGTCGAGTCGCGCCGGGCCGACCCGCCCGAGCACACCCGCGACGTGCTGGATCTCTTCGAACAGTTCGCCAAAGATCGCGGCATCGCTTCGCCCGGCGACAGGCTGGTGGTCGTCAGCGGCAGGCCGATCGGACAGCACGGCGCCGCCAATACGATCGTGATCCACACGGTAGGCTGACAGCGTGCAGAGAACGCAACGGCGATCGAGAGATCTTCCACGACGATCCCTGCTTCCACCTGAACCCCGACAAGAAGACGGCCGTCGCGGCCGTGGGCAACAGCGGAATCTCGGGCAAGCGCAGCGAGGTCTTCGGGGTCGCCTGGAGCCGCACCGGTAAGCAGACCGGCACGGTCACCGGGAACTGAGCCCGGGTCGCAGAGCCCGAAAACCGAAACAGATGGATGCCTGACCGTGATTGGCCTCGGGGGCCTGGGCTTCCGGGGCCGCCCTGCGCGGGAGGCTTGGGCGGCCTTGTTTTCCCGCCGCCGGGCAGATAGGCTACAGCATGCATCGACCGGCTCGTCCGGACGGACCCGACGAACGGAACAGGAGACCCGACATGACCGACGCACCCAACGACGCCGGGGGCGATTTCGACCCCTCCGGCAGCCGTATCCTCGTCGTGGATGACAACGAGCAGAATCTCGAATTGCTGGTGGAGTACCTGGACACCCTCGGCTGCACCATTCACACCGCCGCCGACGGGCTGGAAGCGTTGGAGACCATCTCCGCCCAGGTGCCGGACCTGATTCTTCTGGACGTCATGATGCCGCGGATGAGCGGCTTCGAGGTCTGCCGCAAGCTCAAGAGCGACCCGGAGACGCGGGACATCCCGATCATCATGGTCACCGCCCTCAATGAACTGGGCGACATCGAACGCGGCGTCGAGAGCGGAACCGACGACTTCATTTCCAAGCCGGTCAACCGGCTGGAACTGCTCACCCGCGTCAAGAGCCTGCTGCGCGTTCGCGGGCTCCAGGACGAACTGGACCGCACGCTGGCCTACCTCAACGATATGGAATCGCCCGGGCAGGGCGCAGGACGTTGAACCCTCGGACCGGTCCAACAGCACAGGGAGACTCCCCATGACACCCCGCACCATCCTATGGACCGTGCTGTGCCTGCTGGCGCTGGGCTGCAGCGAAAGCAACCGTCAGCCGGGCGATTCACCGGGCGGCGACACCGCCACGACCGCCCCGGCCCCCAGCACGGCCGCGCCCAAGCAACCCATGGGGATCGCCCGCAAGGTGGTCACCGACGACGGCACGATCCTCGCCGAGTTGGACAACGGGCTGAAGGTAGTCATCCGGGCCACCCGCACCGCCCCGGTGGTGCACGTGCGGTCCTACGTCCACGCAGGCGGGCTCTACGAGGGACAGTGGCTGGGTTGTGGGCTCAGCCACCTGCTGGAGCACCTGGTCGCCAAGGAGTCGATCCACTCCGACCAGGGCGCCGGGCAGATGAGACCGACCGCCGAGCACGTGGAGAAACGCAGCCGTACCCTCGACATCGGCGGGCAGTCCAACGCGGCCACCAGCCTCAACTACACCACCTACTACATCTCCGCCTCGGCGTCCAAAACGATGGACTGCATCGACCTGATCGCCGACCAGATGACCCACCCCGAGATCACCCCCGCCGACTTCCGGCGCGAACACGCCGTGGTCCAGCGGGAACTGGAAATGGGCTCCGACAACACCGCCCGCCAGATGTGGTACGCCCACACCGCTAACTGCTACGGCTCGCACCCCGCGGCCGTCCCGGTGATCGGCTACGCCGAGCCGCTGGTCGGCGTCACGCGGGAAGACCTGCTGGCCTACCACGAGGAAATGTACGTCCCGCAGAACATGGTCTTCGCCGTGGTGGGCGACGTGGACGAACAGGCCGTCCTCGAGCGGGTCCGCGGCGCCTTCTCCGGCTTTCGGCGCGGGCGCATGCCCAGCCATGAACTGCCGGACGTTCAGCCGTTTCCGGCGGTGCGGCGCGTGGTGCAGCCGGCCAAGCAGGCGCGGGACGTCGATCAGCGGATGAGCTTCCTGACCATCCCCTTGCTGCACGAAGACCTCTATGCCTTGGACGTGCTGGCGTACATCCTGGGCGAGGGGCGAACCTCGCGACTCTACCAGGCCGTGGTCCGCGGGCAGGTGGGCACCAGCGTGTGGTGCAGCTCGTGGACGCCCACCTGGGGCAAGGGCACTTTCACCATCGGCTACAACGCCACGCCCGAACTGGCCGACCAGGCCGAGCAGGTCATCCTGGGGGAGCTGCGCCGGGTCGTGAAAGAGGGCGTCACCGACGACGAACTCGCCCGCGCCAAACGCCAGAAACTCGCCGAGGACGTCTACTCGCAGCAGTCGGCCGAGAGCATCGCCGGGCGATTGGCCCACGATCTGCTGACCACCGGCGACGTGCACTTCTCGCGGAATTACACCCGCCGGATCCAGCAGGTCACCGCCGAGCAGGTCCACGCGATGGCCCGCAAGTACTTCACCTTCGACAAGATGGCGATCACCCGCATGGTGCCGGCCGAGGAGTTCGACGTGGCCGAGAAGACCGCCCGCGATGCCGACACCCGCAAGGCGACCACCTTCACCCTGCCCAACGGGCTGCGCGTGGTGCTCCAGCCCTCCGGAGCGGTCGGCCTGGCATCGATGACCTTCGCCTCCGTCGGCGGCGTGCTGGTGGAGGATGAGAAGACCAACGGGCTGGGCACGCTGATGGCGATGCTCTCCACACGAGGGGCCGGCGAACGGTCGGCCGAGGATATCGCCGAGTTCTTCGACCAGGCCGGCGGCTCGATTGCCGGCGCGTGCGGGAACAACACCTTCTACTGGCGTTCGCAAGTGCTCAGCGAGAACTTCCCCGAGGCGCTGGCGATCTTCGCCGACGTCATCGTCCGCCCGACCTTCCCCGCGGACGAACTGAAGATCGTCCGCCCCGTGGTGCTGCGACGCATCCGCGCCCGGCAGGAAGACCCCTCCAGCCAACTCAACGAACTGTTCCGCCGCAGGTTCTTTGCCGGATCGCCGATGTCCAACGACCCGACCGGACAGGTCGACGCCGTCACCGACGCCACCGTCGAAGACCTCGCCAAATGGCACAGCCGGCATATCCTCGGCGGAAGCAGCGTGCTGGCGATCTACGGCAACTTCGACGTCGCCGCAGCCGAGGCCGCCATTCGCAAGCAATTCGCCGGCCTGCCCAAGGGCAAGGGCAAGGTGCCGCAGGTCGACAGGCGGAAGGTCGACAGCGACGGCGAGGTGTACGTGAAGGCGACGGCCGAGGAGGTCAAACAGGCCGGGGTGATGCTGGCGGTTCCCGGCATGGAGGTGACCAACGACGACCGCTTCGCGATCACCGTGCTGGACACGATCATGAGCGGCTACCGCCTGCCGTCGGGCTGGCTGCACAGCGAACTTCGCGGCAAGGGGCTGGTCTACTCGGTGCACGCCTACAACTGGGCGGCACTGGTGGACGGTGCGTTCATCGCCCGGGCGGGCTGTCAGCCATCGAAGGTGCCGGAGGTGCTGGACATCCTGGAGAAGAACTTCGACAGGGCCCTGAGCTACACCCCCACCGAGACCGAGATCAAGCGGGCGGTGAACGTCATCCTCACCGCCGAGGTGCTGGGCAACCAGTCGATGGCAGCCCTGTCGATGCAGGCGGCGCTGGACGAACTGTACGGCTTCGGGTACGACTTCCAGAGCAAGCTCGCCGAGAGATATCGCCAGGTCACCCCGGCCGACGTCCGCCGGGTGGCGAAAAAGTACCTCGCCCCTCCCCGGGTCAAGGTAGTGGTAACCCCCACCCCCGAGAACGTCAAAGACGCCCGGTGACCCCAAGGAGAACGTGTTGACCGAATCGAACGCAGACATGCTGGACATGACGGTGCGGGAGTTCGTGGCGGCCGTCGCTGCCGACCGACCCACCCCCGGTGGCGGGAGCGTTGCGGGCGTGGTGGGCATGCTGTCGGCGGCGCTGGGGCAGATGGCGCTGAACTTCACCCGCGGGAAGAAGAAGTATGCCCGGCACGCCGAGGTGCACGATCGCATCGCACGGCGTCTGCTGACCACCGGGACCCTGTTCCAGCAACTCACCGACGACGACGCCGAGGCCTTCGGCTTCTACCAGCAAGCCGGCGACGACGAGGAAGCCCAACTCGCCCTGTCGGTGGCGATTAACGTGCCCCGCGAGATGACAAAGCTGTCGCTGGCGATGATGGACGACCTGCAGGAACTCGCCAGCAAGTGCAACCCCTGGCTGCTGAGCGACCTGATGGGCGCCGCGGCGCTGGCGGCCACCACGGTCCGCCTGTGCGACCACTGCGTGGCGATCAACTGCGGGCAACTGGCCGATCACACCTCGGCCGATGAGATCCGCACGGCCTCGACCGCCGACGTGCACCGGGCGAACGTGCTGCTGGACGCCATCGAACACACCGCCGCCAAGGCGATGGACAAGAGAGGGTAAAACAGAAAGCAGGGCCACCCGCGACAGGGCTGCTGCCCGGCAATTGCCTTAACCGACATCGACGTAACCGGCACCCGGCAGGGACGCCGAGAGAACCAGGTACCGATTCCAAGCATGGCCAAAGAATACAATATCTCACGGGCGACGGGTTTCTGCCACGCGTGCGAGCGCAAGTTCGAGCCCGGCGACGGCTTTACCGCTACCGTCCGCCAGAACGAGGACGACTTCCTCCGCGAAGACTACTGTCACGAATGCTACGCCGCCCTCGACGATGCCCGCCGCAACGACCCGGGCGTTTGGGGCGTGTGGCGCACGCGGGTGCCGCAGCCCAAGGAGAAGAAGAAGGTCTTCGTCGACGACGAAGTGCTGATGAACTTCTTCCATCGGCTCGCCGAGGACGAGGACGAGGCGAAGATCGGTTTCCGCTTCGTGCTCACGCTGGTGCTGATGCGCAAGAAGATCCTCAGCTACGAGGGCATGAATACCGACAAGCAAGGCCGCGACCTGTGGAAAATGCGCATCCGAGGCGAGCAGAGGATACACAACGTCATCGACCCGCACCTGGATGAGGAGACAATCGCCGAGGTCACCGGACAACTCGGGGCAATCCTGGAAGGGGATCTGCAATGACAAAACGCACCGCCCTGCTGTCGGCCGTCCTGCTGCTGGGCGGCTGCTGCACCCACAGAACCCCCCCGGCCGAGAGCATCGTCCCGCTGGAGAGGCTGGTCCGCCAACACAATGACAACGCGGTGAAAGTGCCCTACCTTCGGGCCTCGGCCGAGTACGACATCACCTACGTCAACGAACTGGGGGTCCCCCTGCCGTGGCGGTCGTACGGGTACGTCTTCTACGCCCGCGGCGAAGACCGCCTGGGCCCCCACGACTTCGCCCTGGTCGGCAAGGAGGCAGGCAACGACATCTTCCGCCTGGGCACCTCGACCGTCGACAACGAGTACTACTTCTGGATCACCATGGGCTCCAACACCTTCGGCGCGGTCGGCCGACTGGACCTGGCCGGGGCACCGGGCGTGGGTCCCATCGCCATCGACCCCACCCAACTGCTGGCGGTGCTGGGCGTTACCGAATGGCCCGACTCCCGCGTGGGGCTGCCGGCGGTAGCGATGACGCTCAGCCATCTGCCCGACCAGGAAATCCCCTGCCAGCAGAAACCCGCCTACGTGCTCACCCACGTCGCCCGTCAGCCGGTGTCTCGGAAGATCCTCTTCCGCCGGGAAACCCATATCCCATGGGACGCCGACCCAACACCCCGCGGCGACCGTACATGGTGAAGATTCTCGACGAGCAGGGCCGACGCATGATGACCGCCCATCTCGACGAGTATCGGCCGATCGACACGTCCACCCTGGAGGTGCCGCCCAAGAGCCCGCCAACCATGCCCACACGCATCCGCGTGGAATTCGCGCCCCCCTCGGCCGTCGGACGCAAAGGCGGGTACGTCTCGACGATGCGGATCCGTCTCAGCGACCTGGTGACGCCCGACCTGCTCTACAGCGAGGTGGCCCGCAAGCGCCTGCCCGCCGGTTTCCCCGCAGACAAGCTCATCGTGATCGACCGCGCCCTGCGGCAAGGGGGCACCCGGTGAGACGCGCCCGCTCGTTCCGCTGTCTTCTGGTCGCCGCGGTGGCACTGACTGCCGCGCTGGTCGCCGTGCCCGCCGTCGCCCAGGACAAAGCACGCTTCGAGCTCAGCGGCAGCCGTGAGTCGCTGTGGGTAGTGCGCGAACGCAGGCTCGGCAAGACCCA
The DNA here is from genome assembly GCA_046539005.1 of Phycisphaerae bacterium. Taxonomy (GTDB): domain Bacteria; phylum Planctomycetota; class Phycisphaerae; order SM23-33; family SM23-33; genus CAZFPT01. The sequence continues at coordinate 7,125 of JBKHHV010000040.1, read as the reverse complement.
CGACATCATCGCCAAGCCGATCGGCCAGGAGTGGAAGTGGGTTGCCCGCAATATCCGCGGCCAGATCGGCGGGGCGGTGGCGATGGACCGACGCCTGCAGGTGATGTTCCCCAACCTGAGCCTGCTGATCTACAGCCTCGATACCCCCGAGCCGATCGTCGGACGAAGCCCCGACGATCCGCATTGGCCGGCGAAGGGCATCCCGGTTGCGCTGGCGGGGGGAAACCTCGCCGACGCCAACAGCCCGGACGGTTTCGTCGCCCTGGTGCTGGTGCCCCGAACGCAGATTACCTCCCGACCCGGCCGTTCACCCGGAGAGGACGGCGACCCCAACCGCCCCGCCGATCCCAATGCCGGGGAGGAACTGGGCACCCTCCGCCGCACGGTTCATGAGCCTCTCCTGTTCGCATCGGATGGGATGAACTGGAAGCGATTGGCATCCGTACCACTGCGGCTGACCGACAAGGACACCCCGATCGCGCTGTGCGTCAGCGGCGGGAGTGTTTACGTGTACTTCGACCGCCGCGGCGAGACACCTGCCCCGGTCAGCCCCCGGCAGAATCCGATTCCCGCCGGTTCGGCCGGCGTGCTGGCGCTGCAGCCCGGCGCCGCGGGCAGCGGGAACGATTCGGCACCGGCCACCACGCGGCCGACCGGTGAACAGGAAGATAGGTCGGCGGGTCGCTGGAGCGTGCTGGTCGGCGACGGGCAGATTCCTCCCGGCCGACTGCTGGGCATGGTCGGGCTGGACAACCACGTCATCCTTGCGCTGCACTCCGATGCCCCCGCGGCCACCACCCAGCCGGGCGAGCTGAAACGACTGACCACGACCCGGGCGGCCGGGGGCGACCCTCGGTCGATCCTGCTGGTCACCTGCGAGCCCGACCGCGGGTCGGTGTCGCGTCAGGTGGTCCGAAAGCCCGGCGGCAATCCGCTGGTTCTCGGGGACCGGTTGCCCCTCGCCGCTGCCCGCCTGGGCGACCGCGTAATGCTGCTGTGGCGCGACAGCGACGAGCCCGAAGCCGCCCTGCGCCTCGGCGACAGCGGCCCCAACGGACAACTCGTCGCGGTGAAGAAACTGGACATCTTCACCGAGCCCCCCGCGGCCGCCGGCTCGGAAGAGGTAATCGAGTACCTCATGTGGGCGGTGCTGATCGCCATGGTCGTGCCGCTGTTCTTCTTCCGCCCCCGAGGCCCGCAGAAACCCTTCGCCCTGCCACCGTTCGTCCGCCCGGGCAACCTGCTCAAGCGGGCGGCCGCCGGGCTGATCGACCTGCTTCCGTTCACCACCACCGCGACGCTGATCGTCGGCATCGAGCAGGACATGCTGGACGACCCGTGGTCGCTGGCGCGGATGGAAACACTCCCGGTGGAGTACGCCTGGGCAATGGTGGCCGCGCTGGGGCTCTATGTGGTGTACTGCATGGTCATGGAGGTGAAGTTCGGTGCGACCGTCGGCAAGATGGCGACCGGGCTGCGGGTGGTGGGCAACGAGGCCGAACCGCCCGACCTGCGGGCGATCTTCCTGCGCAACCTGGTGAAGATCGTCGAACTGATCACCTTCCTGATGCCGCTGCTGTTCATTCTGCCGCTGATCACGCCCTTCCGCCAGCGGCTTGGGGACATGCTCGCCAGGACGGCCGTGGTGGAGAAGGCCTCGCTCGACCGCCACACGCCCCCGCCGCTGGAGATCCCCGACCAGATGCGCCGCGACGAGGACTCCACCGACCGGGACGATTCCGAAGCCCAGTAGCCCTCCCCCGCCGGAGGAGCGCAAAAAAGACCGGGAACGTCCAGGCGGAGGGAAACCTGAATATCCCCGGTTCGTTCAGCCCGCGGGTCTCGTGCAGGCGGAGGGAGACCTGCACAACACATTGCCCTGCGGGCCACGTCTTTGTTCACCTATCTGTATAGGCGCCAGGCCACCGAGTTACAAGAGCTTTCTGATTATTCTTGAATCCCGGGGAGATATGGCGACATAAGCATACCACTAACTGGATTCCCTGATTGGCTTTACGATTTAGCCCTTCTGCCGGACAAAGACGCAGAAAATCAACCCGGCGGAGAGCGGATTTACTCTCCGTCGGGTCGATTTTCCGGTCTACGTGAGATTTCCGAGTCTTACTCGGTATTTCCCCTACCTCCGCGGTGTCCGCCCCTGCCTTCTCCGCCGCCTCGTCCCTCACCGCCGTGGCGTCCCTTGCGGGCACGGATGCCCTTGCGGATCGCCTTGCCGAGACTCTTCTTCTGCTGATCGGTAAGAGACTTACGTAACTCCCCGGTTGCGTTGCGGTAGATCTTGCGCTTCTCGCGCGGCGACTCTGCCTTCTCGGCAGCGGCCTTGGCGTCGGAGATGATCTTCTTCTGCTCGGCCGTCAGGGAATCGCCCAGGGCCTTCTCGACTCGGCTGAAGGGCTCCCCGCGACGCCGCTCGGCGGTACGGAGCTTGGCGACGGTGGCTTTCTGTTCGTCGGTCAGCGACGCCCGCAGCTTCTTGAAACCGGCCTGGGCGGCAGCAACCTTCTTCTGGCGGGTTTCGGCCTTTTCCACCGCGTCGCGCGTCTCGTTGATGATCTTCTTCTGCTCGTCGGTCAGCGTATCGCCCAGGGCCTTGCGGGCCTGCTCCATCGTCTGGCGGCGCTGCTGGCGGCGGGCACGGGCGGGCCTCATCTTCTGCAGTACGCCAATCGCCTTGGCGCCCCGCTGCTCGCCCAGCAATTTGGCGATCTGCTCGTCGCGATTCTTCACGGCCTTCTCGCGGCCGGCGGCCAGTTCGTCGCGCTTGGCGGCGATCTTCTGCAGGGCTTCCTTGTCCTTCTCTTTGGCGGCCTTGACGGCCTCCTTGTGCAAGCCCTTGAGGGCCGGGCCGTTCTCCTTGAGCCAGTTGGCGATGTCCTGGCGGAAGCTCTGGAGGATGGTCTGCATCTGCTTCTGCTCGTCTTCGGAGAGGTTCACTTGCTCGGTGAGTTTCTGCATGACCTTCTCGCCGAGCTTTTTGAGCTTCTCGCGACGTTGGGTGCGGTCCTGGCTGCGGCTGAACGTGCGGGATTCCTCGGCCGGCGCACCGCCGGCGAGCGTCATCAATGCCAGTGCGAGCACCGACAGGGCTTTCCATCGAGACTTCATGGTCGTATTCCTTCCTGCATGTGGGTCCGTTCGGGTCAATCGGTCGGTGGAGCTTTTCAGCGCTGAACTGCTCGCTTCACGGGGGTGCTTAACGGGCAGACCGGGGACCTATTGCAGGCAGAGTCACAAACGCGCACAATCAAACGGTTTTGAGCAGCGGGTGCGGGGTTACCCGCCAAACCAGTTCTGCAGAGACCTCCGGAACTTCCGAAAGGCGCCATCTTGGCAGTTCTTAGTAAGGCTGACTCGTTTCGCTAGCTCCGAGAACAAGCGGTCTCCGCCGATCATCCTTTTCTCCTTGAGAGCTTGTTCCATAGTCTTCTTTGGATTGTCCGGTGCGACCTGGAAGTCGCTAATGCTTCTGTTATCACAACTTAGATTGGAGGCAACCATTTGTTCTGCCAGATGTAGCCTACCTGGACCGGCGAGGAGAGTAATCCATTTGTCGGGAGCTTCAGGGACGCGCCTTCCGTAAGCGAAGCCGTGAGGATTGAGCGGAACTGCCAGCATCGAGGCGGCTGGGAAGGTGGCTTGGGCATGCAGGGCTGGTACGAATCCTTGCACGCCCGGCTCTGTTCGTGGTCGAGGTGGTTCAATAGCTAATATATCCCCTATTGAGCCCAATAAGTGGCCGATAGTGACAATATATTGCGATCGAGACTGATTTCTGCTAATCTAGTGTCATGAGCGCCGCCAAGCTGACATTGACAGGCCCGTCCGACATGGCCGGTATCCTCGCCAGGCGGGTCAAGGCCCTTCGCCTGCTGCGGGGCTGGACGCAGGCCACGCTTGCCCAGCGGGCCGGCGTGACGGCCGCGTCGTACCGTCGCTTCGAAACCACAGGAAAGGCCTCGCTGGAACTGGTCTTCAAGGTCGCCCACGCCCTGGCCCGCCTGGAGGAGTTCGACCAGCTATTCCAGCCGCCCCCGGCCCGGAGTATCGAAGAACTCCAGCAGCGGACCGCTCAGCCTACCCGCAAGCGAGGCAGCATATGAAGAAGCTCGACGTTCGCTTCACGCGCAGCCCCGGCGACTCCGTGTCCGTCGGCACGCTGGCCGAGAATCGAGGCCGGGTTTATTTCGAGTACGCTGCCGGCTTCCTCGCCACCGGCCTGAACCTGTCCCCGTTCCGCCTGCCGTTCGAGCCCGGCTTGTTCGAGCACCGTGATCGCGAGTTCGGCCCGCTGCCGGGGGTGTTCGACGACTCCCTGCCCGACGGCTGGGGCCTGCTGCTGATGGACCGCCACTTCCGCAGCCTCGGGCGAAACCTGGCCGAGATCAGCCCGCTCGACCGCCTCGCCTGGCTGAGTACGCGGACCATGGGCGCATTGACCTACCACCCTCCCGCCAGCCGGGACGACAGCGAAGCCAGCGTCTTCGACCTCCACGACCTGGCCCACCAGTCACAGGAGATCCTTGCTGGTTCTGCTGTGGACGTGCTACCGCAACTGTTGAAAGCCGGCGGCTCGCCCGGCGGTGCCCGGCCGAAGGTGCTGGTGGGCTACAATCCCGAAACCGGCGACGTCATCTCCGGCGAGGACGATCTGGCCGAAGGCTTCGAACACTGGATCGTCAAGTTCATGGCCAAGGAGGAGAGTCCCGACGCCGGGGCCGTCGAGTATGCCTACTCGCTCATGGCCCTCGCGGCCGGCATCGAAATGCCGCCTACCCGCCTGTTCGAGACATCCCAGGGCGACCGCTTCTTCGGCATCAAGCGGTTTGACCGTGACGGCAACCGTCGCTACCACGTTCACACGTTCGGCAATCTGATCCACTCGAACTTCCGCATCCCCTCAGCCGACTACGCTGACCTGCTCAAGGCCACCAGCCTGCTGACGCGGAACCACCAGGACGTGCTGCGGGCCTTCCGACGGATGGCCTTCAACGTGCTGGCCCACAACCGCGACGACCATGTGAAGAACTTCGCCTTCCTGCTTAATGACGCCACCGGTTCGACAGGCTCACCGCAAGGCGGCGACTGGTTTCTCACGCCCGCCTACGACCTGCTGTTTACGCCCGGCCCCGGCGGCGAGCACACCATGACCATCGCCGGCGAGGGCAGAAACCCGGGCCGCTCGCACATGCTCAAACTGGCCGAGCAGGCCGACGTATCCAAGCGCGAAGCCGACGTCATCATCGCCGAGGTCCAGACCGCCATTGCCCACTGGCCCGACCATGCAGCCAAGGCAGGCGTAAGCAAGACCACCGCCGAACAGATCGCCCAATCCCTGCCCTCGTTGCCATAGCCCGCCAATTGGCCGAATGGTTCCTTCCGGGCCGATCTTCCCCCGACACCAGCAAAACCAGGCGCACCAATGGGCAGGCTTTGTTTCAGGTCTCCGGTTTTTCGGTGTTGCCCTCATAGAACGGCCAGCGGGAAGGTGATATCCTGTCGCGATGACCTCGAAGCAGTCCATGCATCTGAAGCTGGCCATCATCGTGGCTGGTATTGTCGTACTGATCCTCATGCCGTACTTCCTTTGGCACGAGCCGATGGATGCCTATTTCGAGTCCCCTGAATTCGCCGCCTGGATCGCTTCCACAAAGACATACGCTTGGGCCCTCGCCATTGCCTTGCTGGTTGGCGACCTGTTTCTGCCGATTCCAGCAGCTCCGGTGGTGGCCACTGCAGGAGTCATCTACGGTACATTCTGGGGCGGCGTAATCGGAGCGGTCGGGTCGATTCTTGCCGGACTCGTGGCCTACGCCTTGGCGCGTCTGGCCGGGCGAGAGGCCTCCAGACTGCTGGCCAGCGAAGAAGAGATGGCCGATCTCCAGCGGTTCTTCGACACCTGGGGCGTCGGGGGAATCATCGCGTCCCGCGCCATGCCCGTCGTGCCGGAAGTCCTGACCTTCATGGCCGGCCTGGCAAGGATGCACCTTGGACGTTTCGTGTCGGCACTGGCCATCGGGGCGATTCCGATGGGCTTCCTGCTGGCCTGGGCCGGCAGCACTATGAGCACCTCGTCGACGCTGCTGCTGGTGCTGACGCTGGTGCCGGCAGGCCTGTGGTGCGTCTACCTTGTCTGGGCGCAGTCATTGCGGGCGCGACGGCTACAGCCTGCTGCCATAGAGCGCCAAGAACACCAACGGTGAGGGGTGGCAATGATGGCGTTCTGTGGTCGGGGCTTGACGGGAACGGCAACGGTCAGGCCGAAGAGAACCCCGCCAGGTAGCGGGGTTAAGAGATGGCGCTGGTGGTGATCAGGCCTTGCTGGCCAAGGCGAATCTGCCCCGCTCGGCCTTCATGAACCGGCTGGCGTCGCCCTTGGCCTTGATCTCGCGCGAGATGGCGGCGTGCAACGTCGCGGCCGGCGTCTTGCCTTCGCCGGGCGTCCACAGTCCGTGAGCAACGGCCAGATCGACGATTGTCTGGCACCGCATCGGGTCGCCGGTGCCCAGGCTCAGCAGGTGCGCCGCCGCGTCCAGCAGGCTCATTCGCTTGGCCCCGTTGGCCTCACGTTGGCCACCCGTCGCGGCACGTTCGCCCGTGTCGCGTTCTCCGGCGCGCTTGGCGTCTTGGGTCGCCTTCGCGGCGCTCTTCGCCCCTGGGGCCGCGTCGTCGATGCGTTTCCTCAGGCGTTGGGGCGACTTGATCCGAATCTGCTTGCCCGTCTTCCGGCTGGTGCCCACCCAGCCGCCGCTTTCATGCTCGCGGCCGATGCGCACGATGGTCTCGGTTTTCCTGCGAATTAAAGCCCCCGTGCAGCGTCCAATAATCAGAACCACCTTGGGAGGTATGCCATGCGCGGATATCCGATGACTGGCTTCGGGCTCGCTCTTGCACTTGCGGCGGCCGCTGCTATCGGTGGCCCAACTGCCAGCCAACCAACGTCGTCCGAGGCTGATGCCACTACGGAGACAGCTGACACCCCCTTCGCAGAAGCCAACCCAGGCTACAAGAAGCGCGCGGGAGAATTCTATGAGAAGAAATACCTGGGCAGGGCACTGGATCAACTTGCAGCCGCCGCTGAACTGACGGACGAACAGAAGACGGCAG
>JBKHHV010000284.1:0-4862 GCA_046539005.1 Phycisphaerae bacterium | reverse complement strand
GCATCGCGAAGGTCGTGTCGTACAGGTCGGTGGGGAACTGGTCGGTGTCCCAGCCCAGCAGCAGGTCGCCGCGGTTGGCATCCACCGAGCCCAGGGCGTCGTTGGCGACGGCCATCTCCAGCTCGTGCTGGAAGCTGTGAGCGGCGAGCGTGGCGTGGTTGGCCTCGATGTTCAGCTTGAAGTCGTCCTGCAGCCCGTACTTGCGCAGGAAGCCCAGCACCGTCCCGGCGTCGAAGTCGTACTGGTGCTTGGTGGGCTCCTTGGGCTTGGGCTCGATGTAGAACTGCCCGGTGAAGCCGATCTTCCTGGCATGATCGACCGCCATCTGCAGGAAGGCCGCCAGGTGGTCCAGCTCGCGGCCGAGGTCGGTGTTCAGCAGGCTCTTGTAGCCCTCACGGCCGCCCCAGAACACGTAGCCCTGTCCGCCGAGCTCGTGGGTCACTTCCATCGCCTTGGCGACCTGGGCCGAGGCGTAGGCGAACACGTCGGCATTGCAACTGGTGGACGCCCCGTGCATGAACCGCGGATGGGTGAACAGGCAGGCGGTACCCCACAGGGGGGTAATGCCGCTCTCTTCCTGCTTGGCTTTGAGCAGCTTGGCGATTTCGTCGAGGTTTTTGCAGCTCTCGGCGAAGTCCTTGCCCTCGGGCGCCACGTCGCGGTCGTGGAAGCAGTAGAACTGCAGGCCCATCTTCGAGCAGAACTCGAACATCGCCTCGACCTTGTTGCGGGCGGTCTGCATGGGGTCGTCGACCTCCCAGGGCATGATGCGCGTGGCGGCCCCGAACGGGTCGGCCCCGCCGTTGCAGAGGGTGTGCCAGTAGGCCGCCGCGAAGCGGAGCTGGTCGGCCATCGTTTTGCCCTCGACGACCTCCTCGGGGTTGTAGTGCTTGAACGCCAGCGGGTCCCTGGAGTCCGGACCTTCGAAACGGATCTTCCCGATGCCTCTGAAGAACTCGGCCATGCTTGTGTCTCCTGTTGCCGCCACTGCGGCGATGGATGGTGATTTCGGCTGATAGGGGGAATTCTATCGCGCACGGCGCGGGTTGCAAGAACCGCCCGGATCCGGTCGGCTCGCCGGCGAGCCGGATTCTGCCGACAACGACAGCAGAACCAGCCCGGCCTTTGCGACTACGAGCACATTCCGGGACAATTCCGCGCAACCCACAATTCGCATCCGGGTCGGGCCCAAATATCGGAATTCTTTGCGTAGAAAGGAAGGCCTCGATATAATGCCCCGAATTGCTGACCCCGGGCCCACCTGGCGAAAACCGCGGTTTTCGCCAGGAAAAACAGGCCCAGAAGACTGGGCTTTCCGTTCAAGGACCCGTCCTGAACTCGTCGATGAACAAGAGTACAGGGAGGTATCCGGAGAAAGCGGGGAACCGTTTGCCGGGTGCGTCCGTATATGACCGGAACGGCAAGTCCGCCAGATTTGAGGTAGACACATGACATTGCGGTACCTTTTCCGCCCCACCAACCGCAAGGTTCGGCTCGTCGTAGGGCTCATGCTCACCGCGCTGTTCTGCATCCAGTGCGTGGGAACCAGCGACGCCGACAAGAAACCGGAGAACTTCTCCGTCGTCATCAGCGGGAAGACCGTGGGTGAGAACGCCCCGGCCGTCCTCCAGAAGGTCGAGCATCTCGCCAAGACCGACCAGGCCGAGTTGCTGGCGTACTGTCGCAAGGCCTACCAGGAGCGGTTCAGCGACTACACCGCCACGCTCATCAAGCAGGAGCGCCTCGGCAGCAAGCTCTCGGACGTGCAGACCATCCACTGCAAGTACCTGAAGAACCCCTACAGCGTCGCGTTGGCGTGGCAGGAAAACGCCGGCCGCGCCGACCGAGTGCTGTTCGTGCGGGGCAAGTACGGCAACCAGATGCTGGTCCGCCCCAAGGGGTTCCTGTCATTCATCGGGACCGTCAAGCGCGACCCGGACGGCAAGGACGCGATGAAGAGCACGCTACGGCCGGTCAACCAGTTCGGCTTCGGCAACTCGCTGGAAGACCTGGAGAAGGTCTACCGCCTCGCCGAGAAACGCGGCGATCTGGAGACCGAGTTCAAAGGCTTCGGCAGTCATGAGGAAACCGGCCGAAAGGCTGCGATTCTCGAACGCCGGCTGCCCCCCAAGGACGACTACCCGGCTGCACGGACGATCGTGTACATCGACACCGAGTACCTGGTGCCCACGATCGTGGAAGGCTACGACCAGGACGGCAACCTGCTGTGCCGCTACATCTTCAAGGACATCAAGTTCAACGTCGGGCTCACGGAAGACGACTTCCTGCCCGAGAACAACGACATGAAGCCGGTCAAATAACCGGTTTCGGCGCAGGACACCAGTAGCGAAGCCCCGCCCCACCCGGCGGGGCTTTTGCGTGCGCCCGGGAACACCCTCTCCGGACAGCCGCGACCGAGACAAACTAGCCACTGGCATTGACGGCACGTGCGTAGTATTCCTCGGGACCATGCATACATTCATCAGACAGACCGGACGGCGGGGATGGGCGGCGTTTCTCCTGGCGGCAGTGCTTTTGTCGGCCGGGGGGTGCGTGCCCGAGCCGCACAAGCCCCAGGGCACCTTCAACCTCGACTTCTCGCTCCCCTCGGGCAGTGAGACCAGCGGGGCGATCGTCTTCCTGGTCGACGGGGTCAACACCGAGGTCTTCAACGAGATGCTCGAGAACGGCGAACTCCCGGCCATCCGGTACTACTTCATCGACCGCGGTCTCTACTGTCCCCGCACCATGGTCAACACCCCCTCGGTGACGCTGGCGAATGAGACCTCGGTGGTCACGGGTGTGTTCCCGGGCCATCACAACATCACGGGGATCAACTGGTTCGATCGCAACCGCCTGATCTGGCGGGACTACGAGACCATCGCCCAGAAGAACACCCTCGACGGCGACTACGGCAACAAGACGATCTACCAGCACTTCCCCCACCGCACAACGTTCTCGCTGTTCTACCAGGCCCACAAGGGCACCACCAAGTTCGTGGAGAACTGGACCTCGGCCGGGCCGCCGTTCTTCTTCGGCTGGTACGAATTCGTCGACCGTCTCACGCTCTCGCGGTTCGACCTGCTGATGGAGGTCGCACGCACGCGAAGGGAATTCCCCGCCTTTACCATGGTGTACCAACTGGCGCCCGACTTCCGGGCCTATGGCTACGGCGTGTCCGACCAGCGATATCGTGCGGCCATGAAACACACCGATACGCAGATCGGGCGCGTCCTGGCCGACGTGGAGCGAGCCGGGCTGCTGGAGAAGCTGCACCTGGTGCTGCTGAGCGATCACAGCCTGATGGACGTGAAGAAGCACGCCCCCGTGGACAAGACGCTGCGGGAACTGGGCCTGAAGGTCTCCGACGCGCGGCTGTGGGAAAAGACACCCTTCGAGGAGCGGATGGAGGTCTATCGCAGGTCCAACTGCGTACTTTACGGCAGCGGCGACCGTTACTGGGCCATCCAGCTCCGCAAGCCCCACCGCATCAGACCTCACAAGATGGACCGGGCCGACAAGGAGCCCCGCTTCCACCCCTGGCCGGTTCGCCCGAACGCTGAAGACCTGACCGTCTACCCCCTGCCCGGGGATCGCGTCGAGAACATCCCCGCCTACCTGCTGACCCGTCACGATGGGGTCGATGCGGTGGCGGTGACGACCGGCAAGGACAAGGCCGTGCTCATGCGAAAGGCCGGCGCGGTCGAATTCCACCAGCCCGGCGGACCGGGCAAGCCGGTGTACTATCGGCTCATCCGCGGGGACGACCCGCTGGGCTACGCCGGGCACGTGCCGGCCGAGGTGCTCGCCGGCAACAGGCCGTTGACCCCGCGCCGGTGGCTGGAACTCACCAACGACACGCAATTTCCCGACGTGCCGCCGCAACTGGTGGCGTATTTCCGGGCCGAGAGGGCGGGAGATATCGTGCTGTTCGCGGCGCCGGGGTGGGACTTCGGCACCAGGAACCGTGCCGGTCACGGCGGGCTGCGCCCCGGCGACGTGCACGTGCCCATGGCCATCGCCGGGCCGGGCGTGCCCAAGGGCAAACGGATCGACGCGGCCAGGACCGTCGACCTCGTGCCGACGATCCTCACGCTGATAGGCAAGGACGTGCCGGCCGGCCTCGACGGGCAATCCCTGGTAGGTGCCGCCGACAAGTAGCCTCACCCGGGATCGGGTTGCGCGGCCGGTGAACGCCAGCCGGTGGCTATTGCATATGGCCCGAACGGCGGGCGTTTCGATCGCCACCCAGGCGGCTAGCCCTTGCCGCCGCCGTCCAGCTTCGCCTCGATCGCCTCGCAGACCGTCTCGATCGCCTTGACCCGGGCGAAGCGTTTGCAGTTGCTCTCGATGATCGTCCACGGGGCATCGGGAGTCGAGGTGCGGAACAGCATCTCCTCGACGGCCGCCTGGTAGGCGTCCCACTTCTGTCGGTTTCGCCAGTCTTCGTCGGTGATCTTCCAGGTCTTGTGGGGGGTATTCTGGCGGGCCTCGAACCGCTGGAGTTGCTCCTCGGGACTGATCTGCAGCCAGAACTTCAGCACCACCGTCCCGAAATTCGTCATGTGCCGCTCGGTCTCGTTGATCTCGCGATACGCCCGGCGCCATTCCGGCTCGGTACAGAAGCCCTCCACCCGCTCGACCATCACCCGCCCGTACCAACTGCGGTCGAAAATCGTGATGTGACCGGCCTTGGGCATCTGCGTCCAGAACCGCCAGAGGTAATGGTGGGCCTTTTCCACGTCGTTGGGAGCGGCCACGGGCACCACCTCATACCCGCGGGGGTCCAGTTCCCGCGTCAGGCGGCGGATGTTCCCGCCCTTGCCGGCCGCGTCCCAGCCCTCGTAGACAATCACCACGCC
>JBKHHV010000283.1:0-4868 GCA_046539005.1 Phycisphaerae bacterium | reverse complement strand
GTGGTGAAGGTCGCCTTGGCGGCGGGGCTGCTTCCGGCGGGGTGGAAACTGCTGGAACGCCTTCGCCCATAGACGGTAGCGTCCTGGAGGACACATTCCGAAGCGCGGGGCCCGTGGGTCCTGCGCTTCTTGTTTTCATCGTGCTTCCGCCCGTGGCGGCCCGCGGGGCCGGCGGGCAGGGGGCAAATTGCCTTGACCCGCCCCGGGGCGATTCGTAGGATTCGCGTTTCGGGCGGTCCGCTACGGCGGACCGTTGTCGTATGCGGGCAGTGTGGCAGCAGACAGTACACGGAAACGGGAGCAACCAACGTGGGATACAACTGCGTAGTATGCGTCAAGCAGGTGCCGGACACCAAGAACGTCACCGGCGAGGCGATGACCCCGGAAGGGACGGTCAACCGCTCGGCCCTGCCGGCAATTTTCAATCCTGAGGACCTCAACGCCCTGGAAGAGGCACTGGCGATCCGCGACCGCTTCGGCGGCACGGTGACGGTGCTGACCATGGGCCTGCCCAGCGCGTGCGACGTGCTTCGCGACTCGCTCTTCCGCGGCGCCGACAGGGCGGTGCTGGTGACCGACCGCGGGGCCGCCGGGTCCGACACGCTGGCGACCAGCTACATCCTCTCCTGTGCGATCCGCAGACTCGATGCCGACATCGTCCTGTGCGGCCGCCAGGCGATCGACGGCGATACCGCCCAAGTGGGTCCGCAGATGGCCGAGAAGCTCGGCATGCCGCAGATTACCTACCTGGAAGAGCTTACCGACATCGCCGACGGGCAGATTACCGTCCGGCGCAACGTCGGCAACGGCTGGGAGGTCGTCCGCGGTAAGCTGCCGGTGCTGCTGACCGTGCTGGACAGCAACACCCCCCGCCCCCGCGCCGCCAAGCGGATGATGAAGTACAAGAAGGCCCTCTCCCGCGCCGAGGTGGAGAAGAAGGCCGCCAACCTGCTGGAAGGCGACTACGAGGACTACACCGCCGAACTGCAGGCGACCGAGGTCGAGAAATACTGCGGCAAACTCCAGGACAAGGGCCTGCTCATCGAGCAGTGGACCCTGGCGGACCTGGAGGCCGACCTGGAGTGGTGCGGGCTCAAGGGCAGCCCCACGAAGGTCCACCGGATCCAGTCGGTCGTGCTGACCGGCGGAGAGTACAAGGAGTTCGACTCCAGCGAGGAAGGCATTCGCGAGCTGGTGGGCGGGCTGATCGAGGACCACACCATCGGCTGATTGCCGCGGACCCCGAACCAATACCACCGGCCTTGGCCGGGCTATCAGGAAACGAATCATGATCGAAGTCAACCGACAGGGCGAAGTCTGGGTCTTCGCCGAGCAGGAAGAAGGCAAACTTTCGGACGTTCCGCTGGAGCTGCTGGGCAAGGGACGCGAGTTGGCCGATACGCTGGGCGTGCCGCTGGCAGCGGTGCTGCTGGGCGAGAGCGTGCAGGAGCTGAGTTCTTCGTTGATCGCCCACGGGGCCGACAAGGTCTACCTCGTGGAAGACCCCAAGCTGGCCCATTACCAGACCGCCAGCTACCGCAAGGCGATCTGTCACCTGATTGAGCAGTACAAGCCGCAGATCTGCCTCTACGGGGCGACCCCGATGGGACGCGACCTGGCACCCACCGTCGCCAGCGAGATGAAGTGCGGGCTCACCGCCGACTGCACCGACCTGCAGATCGGCTCTCACACCGACCCCCGGACCAAGGTCGAGCATGAGAACCTGCTGCTGCAGATCCGGCCGGCCTTCGGGGGCAACATCATCGCCACCATCGTCAACCCCGAGCGGTGGCCGCAGATGGCGACCGTGCGGGAGGGCGTGATGCCCATGCCCGAGCCCGACGACGCCCGCAAGGGCGAGGTCGTCCAGGTCGAGGCGCCGCTGGGCGATTTCGAACTGCCGCTGGAGATCCTCGAATCGCACCGGCGGGAGAAGAAGGTGAACCTCAAGGCCGCCCGCATCATCGTCGCCGGCGGGGCGGGTGTCGGCAGCAAGGAAAACTTCAAGCTCATCTGGGATCTGGCGCACGTGCTGGGAGCGGCCGTGGGCGGAAGCCGGGCGGCCGTGGACCTGGGCTTCGTCGATCACGATCACCAGATCGGGCAGACCGGCACCACCGTGCGACCGGCGCTGTACATCGCGGTGGGTCTCAGCGGTGCCATCCAGCACCGTGCGGGCATGGAAGAGTCCGCCAAGATCATCGCGATCAACAACGACCCCGACGCCCCGATCTTCCAGATCGCCAATTACGGCATCGTGGGCGACCTCAACGACGTGCTTCCCAAAATGATCAAGGCCATCCGGTCCGGCGCCGGGCAGACGGTCAAGGCGTAAGGACCCCCAGGAGAGAACGAACATGGCCAATTTCTACAAAGACAACGACGACATCCAGTTCCTCTTCGAGCACATGGACACTGCCGGGGTCGCCCGGATCATGGAAGAGGATTTCCGCTTCGCCGAGGAGTTCGACTTCGCGCCCGAAAACGAGCAGGACGCGGTGGACAACTACGGCCGAATCCTCGAATCGATGGGCGAAATCTGCGGCGACATCATTGCCCCCTCGGCCGAGGAAACCGACACCGTCGGCAACGAGCTGAAGGAAGACGGCACCGTGCAGCGGGCGCCCGGCATCGCCGAGGCGCTCAAGCGGCTCGGACAGGCCGACATGATGGGCTTCACCCTGCCCTATCGCTTCGGCGGGCTCAACTGCCCCAACCTCGTCTACACGATGAGCAACGACATCCTCTCGCGTGCCGACGCGGCCCTGATGAACGTCTACGGGCTCCAGGGCATCGCTGAGACGATCAACGCCTTCGCCTCCGATGAAATCAAGGAGGAGTACCTGCCGAAGATGGCCTCCGGCGAGTGGACCGGTGCGATGGTCCTCACCGAGCCGGATGCCGGGTCCGACCTGCAGTCGGTCAAGACCCGCGCCTACCAGGACGCCGAGGGGAATTGGTTCGTGCACGGCGTCAAGCGGTTTATCACCAACGGCTGTGGCGAGGTGCTGCTGGTGCTCGCCCGTACCGAGCCGGAGATCACCGACGGACGCGGGCTCTCGCTGCTGCTGTGCGAGGCCGGCCCGAAGGTGAAAATCCGTCGCCTGGAGAACAAGCTGGGCATCCATGGCTCGCCGACGTGCGAGATCTTCTTCGACGACGCCCCGGCCAAGCTGATCGGCGAGCGGCAGCGCGGGCTGATCACCTACGTGATGAGCCTGATGAACGGCGCCCGCATCGGCATCGCCGCCCAGTCGCTGGGCATCGGCGAGGCGGCCTACCGGGTCGCCCGCGAGTACGGCGCCTCCCGCAAGCAGTTCGAGCAGACCATCGACAACTTCCCGGCCGTGCGGGAACTGCTGGTGAAGTCTCGCGTCGACCTCCAGGCCGCCCGGGCACTGACCTACTTCGCCAGCTACTCTGTCGACCTGGAGATGGGGCCGGCCAAGAAGCTGGAGTTCGGCAACGTCGAAAGTGCCGACGAGCGCAAGAAGCTCAAGCAGGAGGCCCGCAAGTTCGGCCGCTGGAACAAGGTGCTCACGCCGATGGCGAAGTACTACGCCTCGGAGATGTCGATGCGCGTCAGCAACGACGCCATCGCCGTCCTGGGCGGCAGCGGGTACATGAAGGACTACGCCTCCGAGCGGCACCTGCGCGACAGCCGCATCACCACCATCTACGAAGGCACCAGCCAGTTGCAGGTGGTCGCTGCCATTGCCGGCGTGACGGCCGGGACGTCCCGGACGATCATCGAGGAACTGCTGGCCAGTCCCACCCGCGTGGACGAATGGCCGGCTGAGGTCAAGCCGCTGGTCGAGCAGATCCGCACCTCGCTGGACGACCTGACCAAGGCCGTCGAGTTCGTCAAGAACCAGCCCGGCAACAGCACCCGCGACCTCTACGCCCGTAAGCTGGTCGACATCGCCATCTACCTTCTGGTGGGGGCGCTGTTCTGCGACTACGCCACCGTCAGCGAGAAACGACTGGCGACGGCGAAGTACTGGCTGCACTGGCGTCTGCCCGAAATCCACATGAACGTGGAGCAGATTCTCACCGGCGACCTGGCGGTGGTCGAGGAGTTCGAGACCCTCGCCGGACCGGTGCCGATCATCGAGTAGATCGACCGCGACAATGCACAAGCTGCACAAGGCCCGGGGACACCTTCCCCGGGCTTTGCGTTGCGCCGGGGTTTCCACCGGCCGCGGTTGCCCATAGAATACCGCTTCTGCCTCTGCGGGCACGGAAGCGACAAAGCACATGACCCCACGTGAGCGACACATCGAAACGCTGACTTTCGGCAGCCCGGACAAGGTGCCCTTCGAGCCCGGACACGGGCGCGAAAGCACCCGCGCCCGCTGGCACCGCGAAGGACTGCCCCAAGGCGCCGACCCACTGGCCTGCGCGGTCGAATGCTTGGGCGTTGCACTGGATCACCCGCAACAGCCTCGCGTGGACATCGGCGCCGACTTCCGGCTGATCCCGCGGTTTCCGGCGAAGGTGCTGGAGAGGCGCAACGGGCACCTGGTCGTGCAGGACTGGAAGGGCAACGTCTGCGAGATCTCCGACGAGTTCGACCTGATCTACCTGCGGGACGCCAAGGACTTCGTGACCCGCTCGTGGCTGCGATGCCCCGTCGAGACGCCCGAGGACTGGGAGGCGATGAAGCGCCGCTACGACCTCGACGCCCCGGGTCGGTTCCCCTCCGACTTCGCCGATCGCTGTCGCGTCGCCACCGGCCGCGACTGGTACATGCAGGTGGTCTTCCCGGGCCCGTTCTGGCAGATGCGTGAATGGTGCGGCTTCGAGGGGCTGTGCATGATGACCATCGAGCGACCCGGGCTCGTGGAGGAGATGTCGCAGTTCTGGCA
>JBKHHV010000282.1:0-4919 GCA_046539005.1 Phycisphaerae bacterium | reverse complement strand
ACAACCGCCAACCGCCTCGGCTGTAGGGATTCACCCCGCACGGGGGTCGGGCAACGGTTGACGCATGCGGGGAATGTCCCTATGGTTCCAGGCTCCCGGGTCCGCGGCCCCCGGGCTCGTTCCGAGACGCAAACCGGACGCTCAATGAACGACAGCTTGTCACGAATCGCGCGTCGGGCCTTCGCCGGCGCGTTCCTGTTGTTGGCGGGGTGTGCCCCCGAGCATCCGCAGACGATGGTGGAGCCGGTCAGCGAGTTCGGCCGGATCCAGACGGCGCTGTGGGCCACGGTGACGTGGTGGACGGTGGGGATCATGGTGGTGGTGTTCGGGGTGCTGGCGTACATCCTGGTGCGTTTCCGGGCGCGGGAGGGGGCGCCGGAGCCGAAGCCGGTCTACGGGAGCACGAAGCTGGAGATCGCGTGGACGGTGATCCCGGCGCTGATCATCCTGTTCATCGCCATCCCGACGATCCAGGCGATCTTCGATACGCAGGCCGACCCTCCGGAGGGGGCGCTGGTGGTGGAGGCGATCGGTCACCAGTGGTGGTGGGAGTTCCGCTACCCGGAGCTGGACGTGGTGACGGCGAACGAGTTCTACGTGCCGGTGGGCCGACCGCTGGCACTGCGGCTTCGGTCGGCGGACGTGATTCACAGCTTCTGGATCCCGCGGTTCGGGGGGAAGAAGGACGTGAACCCGGTACCGCGGACGCCGGAGGGAGTGGCGCCGCTGCACCAGAACGTGATCTCTCTGACGGTGGACTCAGCGGGGGAGTACCTGGGGCAGTGCGCGGAGTTCTGCGGCACGTCGCACGCGATCATGCGGATGATGGCGGTGGCGGTGGAGCCGGAAGCGTTCGAGGCGTGGGTGGAGGACATGCGGTCGCCCGTGGAGCCGTCGGGGGAGCTGGCGTCGCGTGGCCGGGACGAGTTCCTGTCGAGCACGTGCGTGGCGTGCCACACGATCGAGGGGACGCGTGCGCAGGGTGCGCTCGGCCCGGACCTGACGCTGTTCGGCGAGCGGTTCAGCATCGGGGCGGGGCTGATGGCGAATACGGAGGAGAACCTGACGGAATGGATTCTCCACGCCCCGGAGCTGAAGAAGGGGATCCTCATGCCGGGCTCGGCCGTCGGGGCGGGGGGTATGCCGCCCACGAACCTGAGCCGCGAGGATGCCCGTGCGATCGCGGCGTACCTGAGCGACCTGCGTCGTCCCATGGCGGGTCGTCGGCCGGCGGGGGCGCGCCCGGAGGACCCGTTCCTCGTGGCGCCCGCCGAGTCGCCCGAGGAACTGACGGACACACCCGCGACGGGCGCGCCCGCGGGCGTGCCGCGTTAACCGAAGCCTTACGCGAGACGCACGATGGCAACAGCCGAAGCGCAGACTTCCATCGAGAAGCCAGGGAAGCGGAGCGGGCTCCGGGACTGGCTGACGACGGTCGACCACAAGAAGATCGGAATCCTCTACGCCACCACCGCGCTGGTGTTCTTCGTCCTGGGCGGGCTCGAGGCGCTGCTGATCCGCTGGCAGCTGGCGACGCCGGAGGCGGCGGTCATCGACCCCGACCTCTACAACCAGCTGTTCACCATGCACGGTATCACCATGGTGTTCCTGGTGGGGATGCCCATCGCCGTCGCCTTCTTCAACTACCTGATCCCGCTCCAGATCGGGGCCCGCGACGTGGCTTTCCCGCGGCTGAACGCGTTCTCCTACTGGGTCTTCCTGTTCGGCGGGCTGTACATGTACTCCAGCTTCTTCATCGGGGCGGCGCCCGATGGCGGCTGGTTCGGCTACGCCAACCTGAGCAGCCGGCAGTACTCGCCCGGGCCGAACATGGACTTCTACGCCCTGGGGCTCCAGATCCTGGGGATCGGCTCCATCGCGGGCGGGGTGAACTTCATCACGACCATCGTGAACCTGCGGGCGAGGGGCATGAAGCTCATGCGCATGCCGCTGTTCACGTGGATGGCGTTCGTGACCAGCTTCATCATCATCACCGCGCTCCCGGTGCTGGCGGTCGCGCTCTTCCTCCTGACCTTCGACCGCTTCTGGGACACGAACTTCTTCAACGTGGCCGCGGGCGGCGACCCGATCCTCTGGCAGCACCTCTTCTGGTTCTTCGGCCACCCCGAGGTCTACATCCTGATCCTGCCGGCGTTCGGGATCGCGAGCGACGTGATCCCGACGTTCAGCCGCAAGCCGCTCTTCGGCTACGCCATCATGGTGTTCAGCGGGGCGCTCATCGGCTTCATCAGCTGGGGCGTGTGGAGCCACCACATGTTCACCACCGGTCTGGGTCCCATCGCCGACTCCTTCTTCACCATCAGCACCATGATCATCGCCATCCCCACGGGGGTGAAGATCTTCAACTGGCTGGCCACGATGTGGGGCGGGGCGATCCGGTTCACCACCTCCATGCTCTTCTCGGTGGCGATGGTGGCGCTGTTCACCATCGGCGGCATCAGCGGGATCATGCACTCCGCCTCGCCGGCCGACCTGCAGCAGCACGACACGTATTTCGTGGTGGCCCACTTCCACTACGTGCTCATCGGCGGGCTGCTCATGGGCGTGTTCAGCGGGTTCTACTACTGGTACCCCAAGGTGACGGGCCGCTTCATGAGCGAGACGCTGGGGAAGTGGCACTTCTGGCTCTTCGTGATCGGCTTCAACGCGGTCTTCTTCCCCATGCACTGGGTGGGGCTGCTGGGGATGCCACGCCGCATCTACACCTACGCCGAGGAGCTGAACCTGGGCGGGATCAACCTCTTCATGTCGCTGACCGCCCTTCTCATGGCCTTCGGCACGCTGGTCTTCGTCTGGAACCTGATCCGCAGCCGACGCAGGGGCGAGCCGGCGGGACCGAACCCGTGGGGCGCCGCCACCCTCGAGTGGGCCACCACCTCGCCGCCGCCGGAGTACAACTTCGCCGAGCTCCCGACCGTACGGAGCCGGAACCCTCTGTGGGACCACCCCGAGGAGTACGACGAGCGCGTCTACACGGCTCCCGAGGGCGGCGTCCACAT
Source organism: Phycisphaerae bacterium (assembly GCA_046539005.1). Classification (GTDB taxonomy): domain Bacteria; phylum Planctomycetota; class Phycisphaerae; order SM23-33; family SM23-33; genus CAZFPT01. The sequence continues at coordinate 1,899 of JBKHHV010000282.1, read as the reverse complement.
GCCGAACCCGTCCTACTGGCCGCTGATCACCGCCGGAGCGTTGATCGCGACCCTGCCGACGATCTTCATTTTCGCCTTCCTGCAGCGCTACTTCATCCAGGGCCTGACGCTGGGCTCCGGCAAGTAGCCTGTAATGCGGGTAGTGTGTCGAGTTCGGTTGAAATCGTAGCGGCGCGGTGATCGAGCGCCGCCCCGCACTGCAAGTACGGGGCTATCTACCGGTCGCACCCTGAAAGGGCGCTCAAAAAACGATCCCGTCCCTGAACCATCAGGGCCGTTTCACGGCCCGACCGGTGCGTAGCCGGGTGCGTTCCAGCGCCCGGCGACCCACGCTGCGCGCACGTCTGCGCTGGCATGGTGCGAAATTTCAACCGCAAAGGATACAGTACCGGAATACGGCCAACAACGTGGTCTTCGGCTGAATCATCGAATTACTCGCCGGAAACCCCCGCTTTCAAGCGGGAGAGGAAGGCGAGATTTCCGCCTTTCAACACTTGAACTAAGCGAACGGATATGCTATACTTAAGCGTATGAAACTGATTGCGCAAGCCAAACTTCTGCCTGAGCCAGGGCAGCATACCGCCCTTCGGCGCACCCTCGAAACCTCGAATGCGGCGGCGAACTTCGTCAGCGAGTATGCCTGGGAACACGAAACGTTCCGGCAGTATGACTTGCACCACGCCTGCTATTACGATGTCCGCGAGCGTTACAAGCTGTCGGCACAGATGACGGTACGAATGCTTGTCAAGGTCGCGGATGCCTACAAGCTCGACCGCAAAACAAAGCGAACGTTCAAGCCTTACGGCAGCATCGCCTATGATAAGCGCATCCTGTCGTGGAAGCTTCACGAGCAAACCGTGTCGATCTGGACTGTCGAAGGACGCAAGACTATTCCGTTTGTGGCGGGTGAGCATCACCTGGCCCTGTTGGCGTCGATGCAGGGCGAGGCCGATCTGGTTTACCGACGCGGCCAGTTCTACCTGTATCAGACGTGTGAGGTTGATGAGCCACCGACTGATGCGGTTGACGAGTTCCTGGGCGTCGACCTGGGCGTCGTCAACATCGCCACCGACAGCGACGGCGAGGCGTACAGCGGTGGCGCTGTCAACAACGTCCGTCACCGCCACCGCCGCTTGCGTGCCAGGTTGCAGCGCAAGGGCACCAAATCGGCCAAGCGCCGCCTGCGCAAGTTGAGCGGCAAAGAGAAGCGCTTCGCCACCCACACCAACCACACGATCAGCAAGCACATCGTGGCTGCTGCGAAAGACACCGGACGCGGGATCGCGCTCGAAGACCTGAGCGGGATTCGCGACCGGGTAACGGTTCGTCGCAACCAGAGAGCTACGCTGCATAGCTGGTCGTTTTACCAACTCCGCCAATTTATCGACTACAAGGCGCAGCGGGTCGGCGTGCCCGTGGTCGCCGTTGACCCGCGCAACACCAGCCGGACGTGTCCTGCCTGTCAATGTGTCGATCAACGCAACCGCCCTAATCAAGCCACTTTCTCCTGTATTCAGTGCGGGTTCTCTGGCCCCGCTGATTACATCGCGGCGGGCAACATTGCTCGCCGGGCAGTTGTAAGCCTGCCACACGTCTCGGATACGTCGCCTAGTGCGACGTAGCGCCAGGGACAAAGCTCCCTGCTTTAGCGGGGAGTTGCTTACATCAACTGTATTGAATTGCCACGCACAATGAATGATACGTCCTGTGGATATGCGGATCGCTCAAATGGCTGATTTTGATCTAGGTCAACTGGTCAAACGTCGCCATGCGCGTAGCGAAAGCGTCAGCGCGCGCCCAACTGCTCGCGCACGCCCTCAAGCGATTGGGCATGTTGGGCGATGTCCTGCCAGGGATCGGGTTTCTGGCCCAGCCGCCGGAAGATGTTCTGAACCGTAT
>JBKHHV010000281.1:0-4921 GCA_046539005.1 Phycisphaerae bacterium | reverse complement strand
GAAGGCGCGCTGTTCGGGCACGGTGAGCGGAGCGGCAACGTGGACCTGGTGGTCGTCGCCAACAATCTCTACTCCCGCGGAATCGACATCGGGCTGGACTTCTCCAACCTGCAGGACGTCGCCCGCACGGTCGAACGCCTGACCAACATGGAGATCTACTACCGCCAGCCTTACGCCGGGGAGTACGTGTTCACCGCCTTCTCCGGATCGCACCAGGATGCGATCCGCAAGGGCATGAGCCGCCTGCCCGAGGCGCCCGAGAAATTCGGCACCGGATGGAAGGTGCCCTACATGCACGTGGACCCCGCCGACCTCGGCCGCGAGTACAAGGGGCTGATCCGCATCAACTCCCAGTCCGGCAAGGGCGGAATTGCCTGGGTGCTGGAGCAGGAGTACGGGCTGGAGGCCCCGCGGGCGATGCACCCGGAAATCGGGCGTGCGGTGCAGACGCTGTCGGACACGCTCGGCCGGGAGCTGACGGCCGAGGAGGTCCACGACGCTTTCCTCAAGGAGTTCGTATCGCCCCAAGGCCCCTACGAACTGGTGGGCTACTGGCCTCGGCCGGACGATGCCGACCCGACGACCATCCACGGTGAGTTGCGCCTCCGCATCGAGGGCACCGAGCGCACCAGCAAGGCCGACGGGAACGGTCCCGTCTCGGCGTTCGTGGCGTCGGTGCAGAAGCTGGTGGACGTGGAATTCAGCGTCGAGGATTACCACGAGCAGGCCGTGGGCAAAGGAGCCGACGCCCGCGCGATGGCGTACGTGCCCCTGGAGTTGCCGGACGGAAGGGTCTTCTTCGGCGTCGGGAGCGACACGAACATCGACCAGGCGGCCGTCCGCGCGATCGTGGCGGGGCTCAACCGCATCGCCACGCCCGGCGCGCAATGAAAACGTAGAACGCGACCCCCGCGTGAGTAACGCAAACCGCCCGGCGGGGGACGCTGCCACGTTGCCGCCCTCCTTTCAGGTACGGCACTGGCTGCGTCCCCCAGCCGGTCTCCTTCCTTTCCCGGTGCCCGCCGTTTTGCAGGTCGCCTCAAAAACGCCCCAGTCGCCCCGCATAGGGGGCAATTCGGAGCGTTCGTTCAGACCCGCGACGGTACTCCGGTCAAGCTTCCGCCTGCTGGCGAGTTACTTTGTCGGCCTTGTAGCCCTTGGGGCCCTCGACCAACTCAAACTCCACCGGTTCTCCCTGGTTGAGGGTACGGAAGCCCTCAGCCACGATCGCCGTATGGTGGACAAACACGTCGGCCTCCGTCTCCTCAGTGCGCAGGAAGCCGAAACCTTTTGCGTCGTTAAACCACTTGACAGTTCCCTTTGCCATCAGATGTGCCTCCACAACGATACACCAGAAAGGTAGAAATGAGGTACAACGGCAGATGTGTACCGAAACGTCCTATAGCAAACTGCGAGATGTGCTTACTGTCACTGCTCAATAGACTACCGCTCGTTCAGCAAGAAATGGCCGGCTGCCTGGCACATTCTGCGGCGCCGGTGTTTTTCATGGTAACCCCACATACGATCTCGGGCAAGGAAAGATTTTCTCAATTCACACGTGTTGTTCACGCAAGCAGTTCGGTCAATTGGGGGTGAACCTGCCGGGCATGCGCCCGTATGCCCTCCACCGTTGCATCCTCCAGCCGCTCGCCCAGCGAAGCCACCTCGGCCGTGTCGAGCTGGCGGATGATCTCGGTGAAGATCTTCGCCCCTTCCTGCATCGGCTTCTCGCTGACAGCCGCCGGCCCGTCGAAACGCGTGTGCCAGTACAACTGTGGCGGCCGCTGCATCCAGACCCCGGGCATGCGGTGCTTGGCCATCAGCACGGAATGATCCAGCCCGCCCACGTAGGCCCGGACCTCGGCCGGAACCCCCGCCGAGGCGACGCACTCCCGCACGAACTGCCGTAGCGGCTCGTCGCCGGTGACGTGGAGGATCGTCCGCCCGATCACGTCGCCCTGCCCGTCGATGTACAGCACCAGGTCGGCCTCGCGAAGCGTCGCCGCGTGGGCCGAACTGTAGGCGTGGGCTCCCATGTAACCGACCTCCTCGGCCGTGAAGCTTACGAAGTCCACCTGCACGTCGCCGCGCTGGTTTCGCAGCCGATCGGCGACCTCGATCAGGATCGCCACGCCGGCCGCGTCGTCCCCCGCGCCGGGTGAGCCGGCGACGCTGTCGTGATGGGCACACAGCACCACCCGCCGCGTGGCGTTGCCCCCGTCCAGTCGCCCCACGATGTTGTAGCCTTCCTTCCGCACGGTCTGTCCATCGACCTCCAACTCCACCTCGCCCGCTTCCTGCCGGACCGCCTCGGCAAGGTCCCAGTAGGCGGTGGTGACCAGCGGAATCTGTCGCCCGGCCGCAAGGGCCTCGAACGGCGTGGAGTAGCGGAAGGCGTAGTCCATCTCGCCGGTGTGATGACCGGTACCGAGGATTCCCGGCCCCATCAGCAGCGCGCCCACGTCGGCCTCGACGGCCTGGATGTAATGCTCGGCGGTACAGGCGCCCCAGAAGGCGACGCACTGCCCTGCCATCCGATCCCACCGGGCGTCATCGAGCGAGTCGAGATACCTTAGCGCCAGCCGTCGGGTTCCGTCGGTGCTGCCGCAGAAGCGTGCCGGATGCGACGAGAGCTTCATCGCCGGGGCGGTGCCGGGGCAGGCCAGGTGACAGGTGGAGTAGTCGAAGCCGATCACGTCGACCGGCTCGATCGCCACGTCTACCAGTCCGGCGTCGTGGAACTGCTCGGCGATGTAGGCGGCCGCGGCTTTCTCGGGATCGCTTCCGGTCGGCCGGGCGCCGATCTGCCCGGCGAGATAATCGACGTGCTGACGCATGGGGTCACCTCGTAAGCTGGGGAAGTGTTGCCTTTGCTGTCAGTATAGGGATCGACCGCCCCTGGAGCACGCCTCGAAGCCGCGATGGTTCCAGTCGCCTGGGCTCGGTGAAGGCCGCAGGTTACTTGCCGGCCCCGCTGAACTGCTTGAAGGTCGCTTGGTAGTCCATTGACCGTCCGAACCAGACCGAGCCGTACTTGTAGGGTGTCGCCTCGGCGGCGAGTTCGGCCAGCGTGTCCGACCGCCATCGCGGCTCGGCGTCCTTGCGGATTGCGAGCATGCCCCCGTCGTAGTCGTCGCAGAGGAACAAGTCGGCGGCGATGCCCCGCAGCGCTTTGCGCCGCCGGGTTTCGGGGGACAGGTCCACCGCCCAGGCGGTTGCCTCCCGCAGCAGGTCGGCGGATGCCTCCTTGCCGCGCAGGCGCCGCACCTCGTGGGCGACCCCCAGGACGTACTGGCATCGCTGGGGGGCCGGCTCAACCGCCCGGAGCAGTTGCAGCGCCTCGTCCAGGGCGCCGGCGGCGAAGTCCTGGCGCCCGGCCCGGCGGGCAAGCTCGCACACGCTGACCCAACCGGCGATGTGCAGGTGCTCGCTGAGCTGACGACCGTCGGTCTGGAGCGTGGTTCGCGCGCCGCCGAGAGTGTCCATCGCGCCGGCGCGGTCGCCGCGGTCGATCTGCATGTCGGCGATGCGCAACTGCCGGGCGAGCCTCTCGGCCGAGGTGTCAATCTTGCCGGCCTCGACGGCAGCGAGGTCCATCAATCGCCGCGCCCGTCCGGCGTCGCGGAAGTTGCCGCCCCCACTGCAACCGACGCCCACGAAGAGAAGGGAAACCGCCACCCCGATCATCACGTTTCTGCGCATACCTGTCATCGCTTTGCTCCTTTCGGGAGTAGATAGCCTCCCCGCCAGAAGATGCGCAGGGAATTCCCATGCGACCGAATGACGATCGCCGGAGTCGGGGGAGCGGCGGCAATGCCCGATCAGAAGTAGTGCATCAGTTGCTTGCGGCTGGCTGCGTCCAGTTCGCTGAGGTCGGGCAGTTCGTAGGTGTTGCCGTCGGCATCACGGAACAGCGCGCGGTCCTCGGAGAGTACCCGCACGTCGTCACGGCTGCGGACCTGGAAGCTCACCTCGCCGCGGTCGGTCTCGGCGGTGATGGAGGTAACGCCGAACTCGTGCCTGAACTTCAGGATCCGGTGGATCTTGGGGTTGAACATCTTCTCGCGCAGCTCGGCTTCTACGACCTGGCGGCTGTCGTCGTTCAGTTCGTCGAGCGTCCGCAGCAGCACCACTTCCTTCCCATCGGGGTTTCGCACGGACAGGTAGCCGTCCGGCACGGTCCACGGGAAACACTTGAGAACCCTGGCGTCCACGATCGGCTCGTCGCGCCCTTCCAGATGCACCACCAGTTGCCCGGCCTCGTCGCGCTCGATGCGCCGGACCGAATCCCCGGCGGTAAGGACTTCCTCAACCTGCTCTGCTGTCTGCGTCTGACACATGACTCGCCTCCCGCGAGCTTGCCCCTGCCCCGTCTGTCAACACTCGACCTGGAGCACGGCCGAGCGGGAATCCGATCGGACTTCCTATCGGACCGCCGGGACAGTTTCTGCGATGATGATACGGTGCATTTTAGCCGGGCCCGGCATGGGATGTACGAAATCCCGCCCGACCTCGCCAAGATTGACGCAAAAAAGCGGCCACACCACGCGCGAAACGCAGTGCGGCCGGTGTTCTCTTGGCTTCCGTTCTGCCCGGGCGTCCCCGGTGGGGAAAGGTTTCCGCCTTCCCGGGGGAACGGTCCGGCTTATTCGGCTTCGGTGACGGTCTTGGCGACCAGGTCGCCCACCTCGGTGGTGGAGAAACCCATCCGACCGGCCGACTGGGTCTTCATTTGCGGGGTGACCTTCATGACGGCCGCCTCGACACGGTTGCCGGCGTCGATGAGCTTCTCGTCGTTGTTATTGCGTCCGGTCTCCCGCAGCAGCATCGCCAGCGAGGCGATCGCGGCGATGGGGTTGATGACGTTCTGCCCGGTGTACTTGGGCGCCGAGCCGCCGATGGGCTCGAACATGCTCACGCC
>JBKHHV010000039.1:0-17592 GCA_046539005.1 Phycisphaerae bacterium | reverse complement strand
AAGCCTACTCGAAACTCTCATAACACCTGGATCAGATTCCGGGGAGCATTCCACCCCGACGGGCCGAGTACACCCCGGACGCCGACGGCCTATCGGACGTCGCCAACGTGCTGCTCTACGCCGGCTATCGGTTCGACGCGGCCGCGGGCGTCTACCACGTCCGCCACCGCTACCACCACCCCACCCTCGGCCGATGGATCAACCGCGACCCCAAGGGCTACGTCGACGGAATGAACCTCTACGAGTACACCGCCTCCACGCCCACCGGCGCCACGCTGTCGGCCGTCCTGCGTTGACTTGTCCCGACCCGCCCGTCACAATGGTGCAGGCCAAGACGGAGGCAACGCACGTTGTTTCCCGTCCGGCAGACCAACGCACCCGGAATCACCCCCATGCTCAAAGAGGCCGTACAACCCGAGATCCACGAACTGATCGAGCAGAAGAAGTTCGCCATGCTCAAGACCGTGCTGGCGGACATGGAGATCCATGACCTGGCGGCGCTGCTGGAGGAGCTGGAGGACGAGGATCTCGCGGTCTGCTTCCGTCTGCTGCCCCAGGACCGTGCGGCGGACGTGCTTTCGGAATTCGAGGTCGACGTGCAGGAGCGACTGCTGGAGACGCTCTCCTCCGAGCGGGTTGCCCAGATTCTGCGGGAAATGGCCCCCGACGACCGTACCGAGCTGCTGGAGGAACTACCCGGGCAGATCGCCCAGCGGCTGCTGAACTACCTCCGCGGGCACGACCTGCATACCGCCCGGTCGCTGCTGGCGTACCCTGAAGACAGCATCGGGCGACTGATGACGCCCGAGTACATCGCCGCCCGGCCGGACTGGACCGTCCAGCGGACCCTTGAGCATATCCGCAAGGTCGCCCCCACCAAGGAAACGATGTATGTCATCTACGTGGTGGACGACAAGTGGCGGCTGCTGGATGAGGTCCGGCTGGAGGAGGTCGTGCTCGCCGGCAGCGAGGTGACCATCGAGGAGTTGATGGACAACCAGGTCGCCGCCCTGCGGGCCGAGGACGACCAGGAGGACGCCATCGAGTTGTTCAAGAAGTACGATGCGCTGGCTTTGCCGGTGGTAAGCAACCAGGGCGTGCTGGTGGGCATCATCACCCACGACGACGTGCTGGACGTGGCCGAGGAGGAAGACACCGAGGACATGCACCGCCTGGCCGGCCTGGAACCGATCGACACCAGCTACTTCGCCACCGGGTTCACCTCCATGCTCCGCAAGCGCCTGCCGTGGCTGGTGCTGCTGCTGGGCTGCCAGATGTTCACCACCGTGGCGTTGATGGGCTTCAACGCGGTGCCTCTTTTTGCGGTGATGGTGCTGTTCATGCCGCTGATCAACTCCCCGGCCGGCAATACCGGCTCGCAGGTGGCGGGGCTGATGATCCGTGCCCTGGCGGTGCAGGAGGTGGAACCGCGGGACTGGTTCCGGGTCCTGGGTCGGGAGCTGGCGCGCGGGCTGGCGATGGGAATCGGCCTGGCGATCATGGGCTTTGCCGCGGCCGCCGGGTTCGCAAGGCTGCTCGATACCCAGGGGCGCGACCCCTACGCGATTGCCTCGACCGTCTCGATCGCCATCCTGGCGGCGGTGACGCTGGGGAACCTGCTGGGGGCGATGCTGCCGTTCTTCTTCAAGAAGCTGGGGCTCGACCCGGCGGTGACTTCCGGCCCCTTCCTGGCGAGCATGATGGACGTCTCGGGCATCCTGATCTACTTCTCGACGGGGATGATGATCCTGGACCTGGCCGTCACGTAATGAGATGCCGGCCGTGATCTGCGCCGAGCTTTGTGAAATGTCCGGCCGGGCGGGGCGTTTTGCCGGGTAGCAGGCGGGCGGTTTTGTGTTGAACGTGCAGGCCCCGCGGCGGGACCACCACAGGAGAACCTTATGAACGACGGACAGAAGACATCGGCCGACGTACGGATCATCGAGAACCTCAACCTTGCCAAGGCCAAGCTGTTGGCCGAACTGCACAAGGTCATCATCGGGCAGGATGCGGTGGTGCAACTGCTGCTGCAGGCGATGTTCTCCCGCGGGCACTGCCTGCTTGTGGGCGTGCCGGGCCTGGCCAAGACGCTCATGATCTCGACCCTGGCAAAGGTGCTCAAGCTGTCGTTCAACCGTATCCAGTTCACCCCCGACCTGATGCCCTCCGACATCACCGGCACCGACGTGATTGAGGAGGACCACACTACCGGCCGCCGGGAATTCCGCTTCGTGAAGGGCCCGATCTTCTCCAACATCATCCTCGCCGACGAGATCAACCGAACCCCGCCCAAGACCCAGGCCGCCCTGCTGCAGGCGATGCAGGAGTACCACGTGACGGCCGGCGGGCAAACCTATGAACTCGAGCCGCCGTTCTTCGTGCTGGCGACGCAGAACCCCATCGAGCAGGAAGGCACCTACCCGCTGCCGGAGGCGCAGCTCGACCGGTTCATGTTCATGGTCATGGTCGATTATCCCTCGCTGGACGAGGAACGCCTGATCGCCCGCACCACCACCATGCTGCACGAAGAGGAGCCTCAGCCGGTGCTGAGCGGGGAAGACATCCTCGCCCTGCAGCGCGTGGTTCGGAAGATTCCCCTCTCCCAGCACGTGGTCGACTACGCCGTGAACCTCACCCGCGCCTCGCGCCCGCAGGACGGGTCCGCCCCGGACTTCGTCCGCAACTACCTCACCTGGGGGGCCGGTCCCCGGGCGGCGCAGTACCTGCTGCTGGGCGCCAAGAGCCGGGCACTGATCCATGGCCGATTCCAGGTGGCGTGCGAGGACGTCCGGGCCGTAGCGAAGCCCGTGCTGCGGCACCGCATGTTCACGAACTTCAATGCCGACGCCGAAGGGCTCAGCACCGACGACATCATCGAGATGCTCATCAAGCAGGTGGCCGAGCCGGCCGTCGAAGACTACCGCGATCAGCCCGCGTCCTCGGCGACTTGAAACTCCACCACCGGCAGGCCCCGGGGCAGTCGGAGGCACACCCTCCGCCGGACGCCCAGGGCACGTTGGAAGTGCTGCACGAACGACTCTGGAATCGCCATCGGCTCGGGCGTACGATAGCACCATCGGGCCCGGCGGGACGTCTGCCGGGCGTTGCCGGCGGACCCCGTGCGTCCCTATCGACGCGGAGGAACAGACCCTTGCGAACCATCGCCCTGCTGATCGGAACCCTCGCCGCAGTGGGCTGCCCCTGCCTCTCGGCCGCCCAGACCAGTTGCGACGCGATGGGCTATCTCTCCGACACCATCAAGGATCCCAAAACCACGCTGCTTGCCCTCAACGTCCTGCGTGCCACCGGCGACAGCGAACTGCTGCCGCTGTTCTCCCGCGGGCTGCAAAGCCGCGTCCCGGAGATCCGCATGTACGGCGTGAGTTCGCTGGCTGAACTCGCCGGCAAAGGTGCCGCCGACCAGCTCGTCAAGCCGCTGCTGGAAGACGAGGACATGCGCGTGCGGTCAGCCGCGTTGGCACGGCTGGTGGAAATGGACGCCGCCAAACCCCAGCACCTGCTGCAGGCGATGGAAGAGGGCGACGAGAAGGTTCGCTGCCTGGCGGCCGGGGCGCTGGTGAACATGGGCAAGGGCCAGGCCGCCCGCCAGACGCTGGAAGAACTGACCAAATCGGCCAACACCGCCACCGCGGGCATGGCGAGCCTGTCGCTGATGAAACTGGGGCAGAAAGAGTACGCTGCAGGGCTGACCGAACTGGTCGAGGATCCCGACACCTCCGAGCTGGTGCTGGCGCTGTGGTGCGAACAGGTGGAAGACCAGGAGATCAAGGCCGCCGCCCCGATCGTGGAGAAGATCGCCACCTCCAAACGGTCGGACGATCTGAAGGTGCGAGCCTTCAAGGCCGCGCTCACCGTCAGCGGGGAGCGGGGGGTGGTTCTGCTGTACAACGCCATCGACGCCAGCGCGAACCCGGTCTACCGCATCCGCCTGCTGAAGATGCTTTCCGAACGCAAGGACAGCGCCGCACCGCTGCGGACGCTCGCCCGCGGCACCGGGCCGGTGGCGGGGGTGGCGAAGTTCGAGCTGGCGCGGGCCCGTGGCGGGGCCGTCGCCACGCGATACGCCGAAGAGGCCGTCGACGCCGGGCACCTGGTGATGGTCGCCTACGTCATCAGCCGGGCGGCCGCCGACGTCGAGAAGGACGCCAACGCCGCGACGTTCTACGTCCCGGCGCTGGTGAAGTTCCTCAACGCGCTGGACGGGCGGGAGAAGTCGCTGGGCCCCCAGCACATGCACGCCTCCATGGCGACGCAGGTGCTGGTGGACATCGGGGCGGCCGACGGGATCGAGGCGGTGAAGAAGCTGCTGGCGGCGCGCTACGGCGCCCGCACCCGGGCGGTCACCATGGGGCTGTTGCGGGTCAAGAGCAAGATCGCCGCCGAGCTTGCCGAGCCGCTGCTGGAGAGCCCTTACCCCGCCCTGGCGCGGGATGCGGCGCTGGCGATGGGACGGTTCGGACATAAGGTCGCCCGCCCGACGCTTGCAGGCGTGGTCAACTCGGCCAAGCGAGACGGGGCCGCCCTGGCGTGCCTGGCGTCGTGGCAGATCCTCAAGATCGACGGCGAGACCAAGCCGGCCGCCAAGACCCTCGCCACCGTCCTGCCGTGACGGGTCGGATGGGCTAGCCCACGCAGACGATCACATACGCCCAGTTGACCCCCACCGCGGCGGCCGCCAGCAACAGCGCCGCCGTGCGCTGACCGGGGGCGAGCTTCACCTCGAAGGTCCGCCCGGCGACCAGCCGAATCGCCAGCATCCCCAGCAGCACGAGACCCGCGGTTACGAACAGCGGGTTCTGCGCTATCGCCGCCATCGGCCGCCCGCGCAGAAGCAGGAAACCCGCGCGGGTCAGCCCGCAGGTGGGACAGGGGATCCCCGCAAGCCAACGCATCGGACAGAGGGTAACCTCGCGCCCGGTGCGGCGCGAGAGCATGTGCCCGGCGGCCACGCCGCCCAGCCACACTGCTGCCAATCCGACTGCCCACGCCGGCCAACGCGGCAGGCGCCTCGCCCTGATCCAGCGAACCTTCACCGGGCGGGCTCCGCAAGCAGGCAGAGGTCGGCGGGGTCGTAGTGAACACACACCAGCGAGAGCCCGTCCGGAACGGCGGTGGGCCCGGCGAGGGTGCGGTCGCGCGTGGCGAGAATCTCGTCAACACGCGGCGGCGACCAGTGCCCGCGGCCGACTTCCACGAGCGTACCGACGATGATCCGCACCATGTTGTACAGGAAGCCGGTTCCCTGCACCGTGACGTGAATCTCCTCGCCGGTGGCGCAGACGTCGCAGGCGGTGACGGTCCGGACGGTATTCTCGCGGACCTCCGCCGAGGTGGCAAAGCCGCGGAAGTCGTGCGTGCCCACCAGGCGCCGGCCCGCGGCGGCCATCGCCTCCACATCCAGCGGGCGGAAGTAGAGGTAGACCTGCCGGTGGAGCATCACCGGGCGGGTGGGTGCCACGTGGATGCGGTAGCGGTAGGTCTTGCCCACCGCCGACCGGGAGGCATGGAAACCCTCGGGCACCTCCACGGCCGACCGGACGGCGACGTCGCCGGGCAGGCGGGAGTTCATGGCCCGTCGCAACCCGGTGAGGGGCACGGTGAAGTTGGGCGTGTACAGGTTCGCCACCTGTCCGGAGGCGTGGACGCCGGCGTCGGTTCGCCCGGCGCCGAAGACGGTCACCGGGTGGCGCAGCACAGTGGTGGCGGCGTCTTCGATGCGCTCCTGCACGGTGTCGATGCCCGCTGCCTGTCGCTGCCAGCCGTGGTAGGCGGCGCCGTGGTAGGCGATCACCAGCTTGATGTTCCGCCGCGGGGGCAGGTCGGGTTGGGGGTGTGGTTCCATGCTCCGATCATGAGCCCCACGTCCCGGCGGGTCAAGGGGCGCCGCTGCGACCGTCCGCGATTGCCACCGGTTCCGCACAGCCGGGGCAGACGATCACTCGTCGTCGGCACTCTTGGGGTAGATGGGCGTCCCTTCGATGACCAGGTCGTCGTAGGCGGTGATGTTCTTGACCGATTCGGAGCGGTACGCGTGCAGCAGCAGCGAGAAATGCAGGTTGGTGTAGTACGTCCGGGCCTTGCCCTTGAAGTCATGGACCTTCTTGTTGTTGATCGTCCAGATGAAGCCCCCCTTGCCGTCGGTGGTGATCTCCCATTTGTAGGTCTTCCCGGTCTTGAGGGCGTCGGCGGCCTCGCTTCGCCACGATTCGCCGTAGGCGTAGCAGTAAAGCGACGATCGCGACTGGCGGAAATACCAGCGGTATCGGTGGGCACCCGTCGTGGGGTCGAAGGTTCGCAACGTGGGGGAGATCTCGTAGTACGCTCTGGCGGTAAAGGTGATCTTCGCAGGCTTGGAGGCGTCGAACTTGACTTTGTTCAGCAGATAGCCGGTGGTGCTGGCATTTCCCGTGCGGCACAGCAGAACACCCTTGTGGACGGCCCATTGCCCGCTCTCGGTCTGCCAGTCCTTTATCTGCGAACTCTTGGAGAAGTCATAGGTCAGCCGCACCTGCCCGTCTTCCAGGACGGCCACCTTCGCCGCCACACCCTTGTAGGCGTCGGCGAGCTTCTTGATCGCCTTGTCGGTCTCGGTGTTACCCAGCAGCTTCTTGATCTGCAGCATCAGCAGGTTCGCGTGGGAAGCCCCCATCGCCGGCGGGTCGCCCGCGAGGTAGACCTTGCACATCAGCATCGCCGCCTCGCCGATCTTCTTCTGGGCGTAGTCCTCGTACCCCCGGCCCATGCTCAACAGGTCCTTGATCTGGCTGAGGCAGTTCTCCTTGTCCAGCTTGGACCGGTCCTGAAGGAAGGCCGCCACCGACAGCACCAGTTCTTCGCGGGGGTGTCCGGAACCCTTGATGAATCGGGCGGCCTTGCGGATATCGCCGTCGAATTCCAGCGCCGCCTGGGCGAGCATACGGTGGGCCGCCTGGAGGTCCTTCTCGTCGCCGGACTCTTTGGCTTTCTTCAGCAGTTTCCGGGCAGTGGAAACCCGGTTGCGCCGGGCTTCGGAGCGCTTGAGGGTTTCGGTGGCTTTCTCCAGCGACTCCTTGAGCCCGTACATCGAATAGGCCCGCACCAGGCGGGTAGCGCTGCGGATGGCCGAACCGGCCTCGCTGTACAGGTCCGGCTCCCCGGCCGCGGCTTCGATGAACGCCAGGTAGGCCTTGACAGCCTCGCGGGCCAGTGGCTCGGTGGTGTCGCTCTTGCCGTGCTTGGTGATCGCACGCTGGTACCGGTTGGCGGCGATGTCGCAGCGGATCTTGGCCTTGCGGGCGTCGTCCATCTCGCCCAAGGCATCCAGGGTCGCCAGAGACTTCTCGGCCATCGCGGTTCCGCTCTCGGTGCCCAAGTCGACCGTCAGCTTCAGCGCCTCGGCCGCCAGGATCGACCGCAGGGACTTGGGATGCGATTCGTCATTGGCGGCCATCAGGAGTTCGCGCGCAAGCGAGAGGTTGTCGTCCTCCCCGGCACTGGACCGCGCCTTGGAGATCCGGTCGCTGTAGAGCTCGTCGACGAGTTTCTGCTCCTTGCTGCGGCTGTCCTTCTCCTTGTCCTCATCGGCAGGGGCCAAGACCGGGGCCGCCAGCAACAAGCCCAACAGTATCAACACGGCACGACGAAGCATGATCGTCATCCTTTTGCATTCGGTAGGGCGAATGTCTGTCCCCTCATTAGACTCCTGCAGGGGCATGGATGTTCGGATGTACCTCTGGAACAGCAGTCACCGTCCAGTATACCCCGAAAAGCCGTATCCTTACAGGGCGGTTCGCCGGCGAATGGACAATGCAGAAACGAAGACGCGGCGAAGCGCTGTGGCTCCGCCGCGTCGGTGTGTTGCTGCCATCGATTCGGCGGGATGCCCCGCTCAGCGGGAGCGGGCTCCGGCCGGCCGACTTCCCTGCAGGAGCAGAGACGCCGACGCCTGCGAATCGCGGGCTTTTACAGCATCTCTGCGATCTGGACGGCGTTCAGGGCCGCTCCCTTGCGGATCTGGTCGCCGGAGACGAACATGTCGACCCCCCGTCCGTCGGGCTGGGACATATCGCTGCGGATGCGTCCCACGAGGATCGGGTCCTTTCCGGACGCCTCGAGGGGCATGGGGAAGTAGCTGCGTTCGCGCTCGTCGACGATCTGCACGCCCGGGGCATCGGCCAGCAGGTCGCGGACCTCCTGCTCGGTGATCGGGTTGGTCAGTTCGAGATTGATCGACTCACTGTGGGCCCGCAGCACCGGCACGCGGACGCAGGTGGCCGTCACGCGGATGTCCGGGGCGTGGAAGATCTTGCGGGTCTCGTTGAGCATCTTCATCTCTTCGACGTTGTAGCCGTTCTCGCCGACGTCACTGTCGTGACAGAAGACATTGAACGCGGCCGGGTGCGGAAGCGCCTTGGGGGTGAAGGGTTTGCGGTCCAGGAACGCCCGGGCGCCTTCCTCCAGCTCGGCCATCGCCGCGGCACCGGCGCCGCTGGCAGCCTGGTAGGTGCTCACCACCGCCCGCTTGACGGGGTTGACCTTGTGCAGAGGCCAGACCGGCACGTTCATGATGATCGTGCTGCAGTTGGGGTTGGCGATGATGCCCTTGTGCTTCTTGATGTCCTCGGGGTTCACCTCGGGAACCACCAGCGGAACCTCCGGGTCCATCCGGTAGGCGGAGGTGTTGTCCACCACGACCGCACCGGCCTTGACGGCCGCGGGGGCGAACTTCTTGCTGATCGACCCGCCGGCCGACGAGAGCACCAGTTCGACGCCCTCGAAGCTGTCCTCGGTCAGTTCCTCGACCTCGATTTCCTCACCGGCGAAGGTGAGTTTCTTCCCTGCCGACCGGCTCGAAGCCAGGAGCTTGAGGCTCTTGAGGGGGAAGTTCCGCTCTTCCAGAAGGCGGAGGAACTCGCTGCCGACGGCGCCCGTGGCGCCCATAATCGCTACATGCCAACTCATTGTATGGGTATCCTTACAGTTGAGGGTACTCATCGCTCGCCCGGACTCCCGGGCGCATGGGAACCGGAAATATTAGCATAAATCCACCCGTTCGCCAAGAGCGGTTCGCAGGCAGCGACCTATACTTTGACAGGCAAAACCTTTACAGAGATCAACAAAAGGAGATTCCATGACCGCCCCCGACACCAGCCTCTGGTTCACCCGCACCGTGACAATGCTGCTGTTGCTGGCCTGCGGCGGATGCGGAATGGTCGAAAGCCCCTCGGCGAGAGTGACCGGCATTGCGCTGGACGACATCGACATGGAGTCGCTGACCCTGCGGTTCGCCGTGGACGTGACCAACCCCTATCCTGCGCCGCTTCCCCTGACCAATCTCGATTACTCCCTCGCCAGTGACGGCAATCCGTTCCTGGACGGGAACGCCGCCCTCCAGGGCTCTGTGCCGGCCGGCTCGACCAAGACCGTCTTCCTCCCGGCCCGCGTGACCTACCGCCGGCTCCTCTCGGCCGTCAGCGGGATCCGACCCGGCGAACTGATGCCCTACGAGGCCACCATGGGTCTCTCGGTCGATGCGCCGGTTCTGGGAAACATGCGCCTGCCGCTCCGCCGCAGCGGCAAGGTACCGGTACCGGCCGCGCCGGGGGTGAAGATCGCCGACGTCACCTGGCAGGAGTTGTCGCTGTCCCGGGCGGCCGGGGTGATCGCCCTGGACCTGACCAACCGCAACCGCTTCCCGGTCGACCTCTCGGCGCTGCAGTATGCGCTGTCGGTGGGGGGAACGCAGGTAGCGGACAGCCGCGTGAACAAGCCGGTATCCTTTGCGGCCGGGGAGACGGCGCGGGTGGAGATTCCGGTGGCCTTCTCCACCACCAAGCTCGGGCTCGGCGCCCTGCAGATGCTTCGTGGCGAGAGCACCTACGGATTGGACGGAACGGCCGAGTTCGGCACCAGCTACGGGCCGATGAATCTGCCCCTGAGCTGGAGCGGCAAGGTGGAGCCGTAACCCTCGCCCGCCTCGGCGAAAGACTACGTGGACTTCTTCAGAGAGATCGGCTTGAGAGACAGGTCTACGCCGATCAGTTTCTGGACGGTTTTCTCCAACGGGTAGAGATACCTGGGCAGGAGGTCTGTTTCGATCTTCGCCCACTTTATCCACCGGCTCGGCCTGGCGAGGTAACGGACCGTCCGGGACAGTCCGTAGAGAGGTTGGTAATTCTGCCAGATGTTGGCGTACCTTGAGGTATGGATCAGTGTCTGGTTTCGTGCCTGATGAGACGTAATCCCCTGCAGGTTATCGCTCTTGAAGACCGCATCCACCGCATGCAGCGCAGCATAGAATGTCGCCGTAACAGCCCAGTCAGGAAACTCCGGTTCGATAGTCCTTATGAATCTCCGGTTGTGTCTCCACTGTCTAATGTGGTCTTCTGGCATTCGTAGACAGTCCACGCGGTCTTGGGAGGAACAAAGCGTTCCAGTTCGTCTTGAGGGATCTGGTGTATCTCGACCGGCCCCACATTGAAATGGCGAACAAGATTCGCACTGAGACCAACCAACTCGTCAGCAAGGTCGAAATCGAAGCTTTCCGCCGCCGGCACAAAGAACAGGGCAATACCGATACCCCGGGGAACGGCATGACAGGAAAGGACTCGTCCGCTCCTGTCCCCAATCCACTTCTCCACTTCGCCCGCCGGATGCCCTTCCGGCGTCTTTGGCGGTTCGCGCTGCGGCATGGGTGTGGTATCATCCCTGCCTTCCCTGAGGCAACAAGGAGCATCGCATGACCACACCCCGACACCAGAGGCCCACCGGGCTGGACACCTTCCTGTTCGGCGCGCCCTACTACCCCGAGCACTGGACCGCCGCCGACCGCGCCCTCGACGCCCAGCGCATGGCCGACGCCGGCGTCAACGTCGTCCGCATGGCCGAATTCGCCTGGGACCGCATCGAGCCGGCCCGCGGCGAGTTCGACTTCTCCCTCTTCGACGACACCATCGCCGCGCTCGCCGAGAAGGGCATCCGAACCATTCTCTGCACGCCCACCGCCACGCCGCCCCGATGGCTCACCGCCCCCAACCCCCAGTGGCTCCGCGTCGACGCCGACGGCCGCAGCATGGAACACGGCCAGCGGCAGCACTGCTGCACCACCAACGAGCAGTTCCGCGCTGAAAGCCGTCGCATTACCCAGGCGATGGCCGACCACTACGCCGGCAACGTCGGTATCATCGGCTGGCAGACCGACAACGAACTGTACTGCCACTTCAGCGAGTGCTTCTGCCCGGCGTGCGAAGCCGGCTTCCGGGCATTCCTCGCCGACCGCTACGGAACCATCGACGCCCTCAACGACGCCTGGGGAACCAGCTTCTGGGCCCAGACCTACGACTCCTTCGACCAGGTGCCGCCGGCCTACCCCCAACAGCGGCCGGCGTACCCGAACCCCTCCCACGAGCTGGACTGGCGCCGCTTCCTCTCGGCCGCGGTCACCGAGTTCCAGGCCCAGCAGGTCGAGATCCTTCGTGCCGCGGATGCCAACTGGGTAGTGTTCCACAACGGGCTCTTCCGCGACATCGATTACTGGCGATTCACCAAGGACCTGGACTTCCTGGCGGTGGACGTGTACCCCGGCTTCGCGGTCAACCGGCCGCGGGACGCGGTGTGGGGCGCGGGCGTCAACGAGCGCTGCCGTGCCGCCAGCGGGGGGTACATCGTGCCCGAGCAGCAGGGCGGTGCCGGAGGCCAGAAGCCCTACCTCCACGACGCCGTCGCACCGGGCCAGATGCGGCTGTGGGCGTACCAGTCGATCGCCCACGGGGCCGACGGGATGCTGCACTTCCGCTGGAGGACCTGCCGCTTCGGGGCGGAGATCTACTGGAACGGCATCCTGGACCATGACAACGTGCCCCGCCGGCGCTACGCGGAGTTCGCCCGCGAAGGCCAGGAGCTCTCACGCATCGGCGACAAGCTGCTGGGCAGCGTGCTGGACGTGCGGGCGGCGGTGCTGATCGACGACCAGCAGGACTGGGCCCACAACGCCATGGGCCTGGGCCTGCCCCGACCGTGCGACCAGGCGGGGGCTGCCTACCGGCAACTGTGGGAGCGACACCTCCCCTGCGGATACGTCCACGCAAACGACGATCTGGCGGGCCTGGAGCTGATCGTCCTGCCCTCGATGCCGATGGCCGACGAACAGTTGGCCGGCAAGCTGCGGGCGTTCGTGGAAAACGGAGGTACGCTGGTGGTGTTCCCGCGCAGCTTCACTCGCGACGGCAGCAACCGCGTCCTGGCCGATACCCCGCCCGGGCTCATCGGCGAACTGTGCGGCGCGGCCGTGGTGGAATTCGGCAAGAACACCGCCGGAGCGATCCTGCTTTCCCTGAACGGTCGAAGCGTACCGGCGGCCATGGGATACGAGATCCTGGCACTCGACGACGCCGAGGCGGCAGCCACCTGGACGGGCTTCGAAGACGGCCGACCCTGCGCCGCCGACGACACCCCGGCGATCGCCCTCAACCGCGTCGGCGAAGGGACCGTCCTCACCGTCGGCACCTACTTGGACGACGCCAACGCGGCCGATATCATGGGCTTCGCCCTCACGCTGACCGACATCGCCCCCCTCGCCGAGGCCGATCCGTTCGTCGAGGTGACGCGGCGTGTCAAGGACGGCCGCGGGTGTACCTTCGTGCTGAACCACTACCCCGGCGAGCGAACCGTCCACCGCCTGTCCGGCGGCACCGAACTGCTGACCGATACGCCCTGCGACGGCACGCTGAAGCTCGCGGCCTACGGCGTGGCGATCGTCGAACAGGGAGCCGACGGCTGACCGGGCCGGGCAAGGAACGCCCACACCCGAAGCGACGGCCGACGCCGAAGCTGCGCAATGGCCGCTGATCTGCTACAATCCTTCGCATGACGTGTGATTTCGACATCGTGGTCATCGGCGGCGGGCATGCCGGCATCGAGGCGGCCCACGCGGCCGCCCGGCTGGGAGCAGCGACCGCCCTGCTCACCCTCCACGCCGACACCATCGGGCAGATGTCCTGCAACCCCGCCATCGGAGGCGTGGGCAAGGGGCAGATTGTCCGGGAAATCGACGCCCTCGGGGGGCTCATGGGCGTCGCAGCCGATGCGACCGGCATCCAGTTCCGTATGCTCAACCGTTCCAAGGGACCGGCCGTGTGGGGCCCGCGGTGCCAGTCGGACCGCCACGCCTACGCCCGGTTCATCCGACGGCGACTCGGCGAGTTGGCGAACCTTACGATCCTCGAAGGCGAGGCCGTCGGGGTGCTGGCAGAAGAAGGCCGCGCTGTGGGCCTGCGCTACCGCCCAACCCCCCGACGCGCTGCCGACCCGATCCGCGCCGAGGGCGCCTCCCTGCCGGACGAACTGCACCGCGCCCAAACCGCCTCCGAACCGACCGGCGCCCCCGCCGACCTGCGATGCCGGGCCGTGGTCGTGACGGCCGGCACGTTCCTGAACGGTACCCTCCACCTGGGCCAGCGCACCTGGGCGGGCGGACGCTACGGCGAGGCCGCGGCGGCGGGGCTTTCGGCGTCGCTTGCCGGGCTGGGACTGCGCCTGGGACGAATGAAGACGGGCACCTGCCCGCGGCTGGACGCGACCACCATCGACACCGACCGCTGCACACGCCAGGACGGCGACGATCGGCCGGCGCCGTTCTCCTTCCTGCACGAGTCGCTCCAGGTCCGGCAGATTCCCTGCTGGCTCAGCGCCACCACGCCCGAAATCCATCGCGTCATCCGCGAGAACTTCCACCGCGCCCCCCTGTACACCGGGCAGATCCAATCCACCGGGCCGCGCTACTGCCCGTCGATCGAGACCAAGCTCGACAAGTTCCCCGACAAGTCCTCCCACCAGGTATTCCTGGAGCCCGAAGGGCGCCACACCGAATGGGTCTACGTCAACGGCATCAGCACCTCGCTGCCGATCGACGTGCAGGACTACATGGTGCACCACATCCCCGGGCTGGAGAACGCCCGGGTGATCCGCTGGGGCTACGCCATCGAGTACGACTACCTGCCGCCCACCCAACTGAAGCCCACGCTGGAAACCAAGCCCCTCGGCGGGCTGTACGTCGCCGGTCAGCTATGCGGCACCACCGGGTACGAAGAGGCGGCCGGGCAGGGGTTGCTGGCAGGGGTGAACGCGACCCGGACCCTGCGAGGGGAGCCCGCCGTCGTGCTGCGGCGCGACGAGGCGTACATCGGCGTGATGATCGACGACCTGGTCACCAAGGACGTCACCGAGCCGTACCGGATGTTCACCAGCCGGGCCGAACACCGCCTGCTGCTTCGGGCCGACAACGCCGACCGCCGCCTGACCCCCCTGGGACGCGAGATCGGACTGGTCGACGATGCCCGATGGCAGCGGCATTCGCAGAGGTCGGCCGCCGCCCGGCGCGTGGAACAGATCCTCCGCACCCGGCGGGACGAAGGCAGGAGCCTGTGGGAACTGCTGCAGCGCCCGGACATGACCACCGAGGATGCCGTCGGCCGGGCCGGGCAGGACGCCGAGGAACTTCGGGACCTGCTGCACGCCGAGCCGTCCGCGACGGGCTCGATCGTGGTCGACGCCCGCTACGCCGGCTACCTCCGGAAGCAGGCGGACGCGGTTGAGACCCTGCGGGAAATGGAATCGCGTCCCATCCCCGATAATCTGGACTACGACGCCATCGCCCCGCTGCGGATCGAGGCCCGCCAGCGGCTCAGCAACATTCGGCCGCGGAATCTCGGCCAGGCGTTGCGGGTCAGCGGCATCACGCCCTCGGACGTAACCGTACTGTCGATCCACCTTGTGAAGATCGGGGCCGCTCACACGCCCGAAGCCGACTGACGTCCGAACGCGGACCGCCTTTCTCCCCGCCCTACCGTGTGGCGATCCGGTAAATCCAGATGCCCCCGTGGACGGTGATCGCAAGCAGCGGGACCGCCACGCCCAGGACGCCGCGAATCACCGAGCCGGTATGCAGCTTCCCGTCGAAATCCAGGCTCGCCCCGCCGGGCAGCGAGTCCAGCAGCACGGCGCCCCCCGGGTCAGCGGGATCATACAGCAGCGGTTCCCCGCCCTGGGGTGCCGGGTCGTTCTGGCGAGCATCGCCGTCCATCTCGGCATACTCATCCTGGATGGTTTCCGCCTCGTCAGCCCCGTAGGTCGCCCAGCCGTCCATGATCGCCTCGGGGCGGTGGGTCTTGACGACGGCGAAGTGCTCCATGCCCTGCTCGTCCGTGAAGCGGAACCGGTACTTGTAGACCGGACAGTTGTTCATGACCACGCCGGTCGGAACGGCGTCCACGAAGAACCCGGTCGTGAGCTTTCCATTGCGGAGCGTGCGGACCTTTCTGGCACCCAGAAAGACAAACGGCAACGCCACCGCCAGCCCGACCGTGGGGAACACCGCCGCGATCAGCGCGGTCCACCACGGGAATATTCCGTGGGTCATCCCGACGATCCGCGAGGAGTTCGGGTCCTCGGCGGGGAACTCGACCCTCACCGGCCGATTGGCGTCGTAGGTGCCCATGCGGCCATGGTAGCTGGCCCCTTGGTATTCGTAACCGTCCGGGGCGGTGAAGTTGTAATGAAAGCGGTAGACCCTGCGCTCGTTGATCACGGTGCCGGTTTCCTCGACGTCGACGATCCGGCCCTTCGCCTGGGTCAGGTCTCCACGGAAAACGGTCAGTTCGCTGAAGTCGGCCCCGACCCCGAAGGTCCACCAGAAGACCATCCCGATCCCGAAGAACATCCACCCGACCAACGCCACCGGATGCCCCAGCCGTAACTGGGCCTTCAGCAGCAGCGGCACGTGCCGCAGCGTCCCCTCGTTCAGGTTCCCCATCTGCCTTCCCGTCGTCTGTGTATTGTGCATCGGCTGCATGCTGCCCATCCTGTTCCGTTCCGTTCGTTCTCGTCTACCGCCGGTCATTCGTTTTCCGACGCAGCCCTCATCTCTTCGACGACGGCCGCGTGAGCTTCCATCGCCTCGATCCGCTTGCGTTCCTGCTTCGAGAGCTTCTGGACGCTGACGGTATCCAGCGCCGCATCGATCTCTTTTGCGTCGCGGAGCAGTTGCTTCGCCACATCGGCCGCCCCGGTCTGCAACGCCAGTTCGGCGTAGTCCAGCCGCAGGCGGGCGTCGCGCGGGTTGCGCTGCAGCGCC
The DNA here is from genome assembly GCA_046539005.1 of Phycisphaerae bacterium. Classification (GTDB taxonomy): domain Bacteria; phylum Planctomycetota; class Phycisphaerae; order SM23-33; family SM23-33; genus CAZFPT01. Next base: position 1,463 of record JBKHHV010000039.1, on the reverse strand, counting down.
ACGCGGATCAACTCGCCGAGGCCCTGGGGGGGCGTGCGGAGCCCGGCCTTGCGCCACGCTTCCCGCGCGCGGCCTTGCATGCCGGCCATCCACGTTGCCAGCGCCTCGTTGTACTGTGCCTGGGGGGCCTGGGGCCGAAGCTTCGCCACGCGGGCGAACCACGCGACCGCCTCGTGCCACTTCCCGTCCAGCGCGTAGGCCGTGGCGAGGTCGTGCAGGGCGAGCCAGTCCTCGCCCCGGCGGGCAATGCTTTGGCGAAACTGCTCGACCTGCCCCGGCGCCAGCCGCTGACGAATCGCAAGCGCGAAGGCGTCCGGGAAGTGACGGTACCAGCAAGTCATCACCCGCCGGTGAGCGACATTGAAACTCGCCCCGTCCCGCTCCCAGGCGGTGTCGGCATACTGTTGCGCCTGGCCCAGCCGCACGGTTCGGGCGTTCACTCTGTCCCGCGGAGACAGCAGGAGCATCAACTTCGCGGCATCGTCGGCGGCGGTGGGGTCGAGCGGGTCGGCCGACACCATCGCGTCGGCCGCGTCGATGGCCCGCGCCGGGTCGCCGTCGCGCAGCGCCTGCAGGGCCGCATCGGCATGCATCGTGCGGCGATAGACCGGCGCCCACAACCACAACGCGCACGCCACCCAGCCGGCCAGTGCCACGCCCGCCAGCGACCACGCCATCCACCGGCGTCCGCCCCGGGATGGAACATCGGCCGGAGTGGCCAGCAGCGACCCGCCGGTCAGCCAGAACAGCCCCGCCGTCGCCGGCGTCCAGAGGCTGTAGGTCACGATGTTGTGCAGCAGCACCGCCAGCAACCCCGCCCGCAGGCAAAACCGAAGCCCCGCCCCGCCGGTAAGGCGCCACGCCGCCAGCACCAGCCCCGCCACCAGTCCCATCGCCGGGAGCAGGATCTCCCAGGTCCAGACGGCCGGGCTGTCCGACCAGTCCCACAGCAGCGTTCGCGCCCCCACCGCGAACACCACCACCGCCGCCAGGGTCGCCCCCAGTTCAGCCCGTCGCGGTTGCGTCTGCGGGGCTTCTGCCCTGCTCCCGCGGCCGGATGCGACCGCCGCCACGGCCGTCATGAAGAACACGGCACCCAGCCCGAACTGCGCCAAGGCGTGCATCCAGATGTTGTGGGGAGCCTTGACGGCTTCCTCGGCCCCCATCAGTCGATACGTCAGGTACCCGTCGCCGAAGTTTCCGCCCCCCACCCCCAGCCAGAAGTGGTCGGCCCACATCGCCGCCGACGCCATCCAGTAGTGCCAGCGGAACTGCAGCGTCTTCACCGGCAGGGGTCCGCCGAACGTGCCCGCCGCCAGCAGAATCGAGCCGAGTGGCGGCGGTTTGCACCCACTGAACTGACAAATAAGACCGTTACTATTGTTGGCGTGGGCGCAATTGGCAGCCGAATCGCCGAGCGACTGAACGAATGGGAACCGCTGGACATCGACGCGCAACAGCGG
>JBKHHV010000280.1:0-4932 GCA_046539005.1 Phycisphaerae bacterium | reverse complement strand
TCGCGGCCGGGTGATATCTGGACCGCCCGCCCCCGCCTTGCTATATTGATGCCTATGAGACATAAACGTATCGCGATTTTCGTTCTCGCCTCGGCGATGTTCGGCGGGTGCAATCACCAACCTTACGTCAGCGAGGAACGACTGGGCCGCGGACTGGTGGTGGTGCTGTCCGGCGTGGAAGGCCGCGGGCCCCTCAACGAGGCGATCTGCCGGGGGCTCGACCGCGGGGGCGTGGAAATGGCGATCGAGAACTACTCCTGGGCCCTGCCCGGGATGGTCCTCTACAACCTCCGCAGCAGCGACCACCACACCCGCAAGGCCGAGGCGCTGAGCCGGCACATCGCCGAGTACAAGGTCCGCCATCCCGGTCGGCCTGTCTTCCTGGTGGGTCACAGCGGCGGGGCCGCCATTGCCGTCTGGGCGACCGAGCGTCTGCCGGCCGGCTCCAAAGTGGACGGGATCGTGCTGCTGGCTCCGGCGCTGTCTCCGAAGTACTCGCTGCAGTTTGCCCTCGCCCACAGTCGTCGGGGGGTGGTAAGCTTCCATTCCCGCGGCGACTGGGTGCTGCTGGGCATGGGCACGCAGATCGCCGGCACGATGGACGGAAAGCACACCGCCTCGGCAGGGATGGTGGGCTTTGAGGCGCCTCCCGGTTCAGCCGGTGCCGGTTACCCCAACGTGTACCAGATCGCATGGAAGGCCGGGATGTCCGGTAGCGGGCACGTGGGTGGACACCTCACCAGCGGGGCCCAGCGGTTCGTTTCGGGGTATGTGGCGCCGCTTATGCTTTCGCCGCGATGGAACTCCCGTTTTGTCGGCCGGGTGGAGCAGGGCACCTTCGCCTGTCGCATTGAGCGCCCGGCACAGCCGTTATGGCTCGGCGGGCCCCTCGTGGCGGCGCTTCGGGACGGCGGCCGGGCAGGAAATCTCTAAGCAGTGTAGAACCCCTTGGGGGCTTGTCCGATATAGTGAACGGAATGAGAGCTTTTTTCCTGCTCATCGTGGCTGTCGCTTCCTTCGCCGGAGGGTGCGGCAGCGGCCAACCGATGGTCACCGAGTCTCGCCTGGAGCGGGGGCTGGTAATCGTCCTGTCGGGTATCGAAGGCCGCGGGCCTCTCAATGAGGCGATCTGCCGCGGGCTCGATCGCGGCGGGGTGAAGATGGCTATCGAGAACTGGGAGTGGGCGACCCGCATGGGGTTGGTCATCAATCTGCGCGCCGAAGGACGAAACCGCGAACTCGCCTACGACCTGGCCGACCGGATCATGCGATACAAGCTGTCCTACCCGGACAACCCGGTTTACCTGGTCGGACAGAGCGGCGGCGGGGCGATGGCTGCCTGGGTCGCCGAGGCCATGCCCCCCGACACCCCGCTGGACGGGATCATCATGATCGCTCCCTCGCTTTCGCCGGATTACATGCTCGACCGGGCCCTGGCTAACACCCGTAACGGAATTGTGAACTTCCACTCCGAGGGCGACTGGATGCTGCTGGGGCTGGGCACGACCTTGGCGGGCACGATGGACGGCAAGCATACCGCCTCGGCCGGCAAGGGAGGTTTTGAGCTGCCTACCCGTTCGACGACCCGCAGGCGACTGTATGGGAAGCTGTATCAGATCGGCTGGAACTCCGACATGGCCGGCAGCGGCCACAGCGGCGGACACATGTCGTCGGCGGCCGAGGGCTTCGTGGCGACCTATGTTGCCCCACTGGTACTCGCCGAAGATTGGTCCGGCGGCTTCATCGACCGTGTCCGCGCCGGCAACGGCCCGTCCTACGTGTACCGGGCCAATTCATCCGCCCCCTGACAGCGGCGAAGACGCCTCGCCCTTGCCGCCGAAGGCGGAAGAAGAACGCAAACAGTCAGGGGCACGATGTCGTTTCTCTCCCATTGGCATTCCCTAACCGTGGGCTCTTCCATGCGGGCTGCTCTACTGGCTGTTGGCCCGCAGTTTCCTTCCCAGCAGGCCGCCGACGAACGGCAGCGCAAGGGCCACGACCAGTACGACAATCTGCCACGCCGCCAGGACGGGTGTGGGGTCAGTCATTTCCTTCTCCCGTAGTTCCTTTTCCCGTGAATCCGACTCCTTCGACAATTCTACCGCCGTTCCGGCGATGGGTCCACCCAGCGGCAGGGCATCGGATCCCGCGTGGCAACGCGGCCGTGGTCGGGAGAGGCAAGGTCTGTAGATACACAACGGGGCGCCCATCGCTTGATGAGCGCCCCGCGTGCGATATCCCCTCTGCGTTTCGCCGGCGGCCTTGGGACCTCAGGGGCAAGCGGGGTCGGTTGCCCCGCAGTTCCCGGACCGCCTGTCAGCCGGCGACTCAGAACTTGCCGACATCCGAGTCTGTGAAGGGGATTGCCTCCTCCGGCTCCTGCTGACGGGGCATGGGTTTCTTCTCGCGTTGTTTGGGGGCGAGCTTCTGCGTCCTGGGACGGCTGGTCGATCGCTCCTGCCTGTCGGGGCGGAAGTGTTCGGCAGGGCCGCTGGCTTGCCGGTTGGATCGGCCCCGGACGATTGTCTCCAGGTTGTCGACCATGCTCATGAGTTCCTCCGCCTGGGCGGACAGTTCCTCGCTGGCCGAGGCGGACTCTTCGGCACTGGCGGCCGTCGATTGGGTCACCTGGTCGACCTGGGCGATGGCGGTGTTGATCTGTTCGATCCCTTCGGCCTGTTCACCGCTGGCAGCGGCGATCTCGGCGACCAGTCCGTTTACCTTCTCGGCCCCGCCGGCGATGGCGGTCAGGGCGTCGGCAACTTCCTGGCTGATGTTGACGCCATTGTCGGCGTTCTTGACGGCCGTCTCGATCATGCCGGCGGTGTTGCGTGCTGCCTCGGCCGACCTCATCGCGAGATTGCGGACTTCCTCGGCGACCACGGCGAAGCCCTTGCCGGCTTCTCCGGCGCGGGCGGCTTCCACGGCGGCGTTGAGCGCCAGGAGGTTGGTCTGGAAGGCGATCTCGTCGATGGTCTTGATGATCTTGGCGGTCTCGTCGGAGGACTGCTTGATGTCCCCGATGGCGGTGCTCATGCGGTCCATGGCCTCGCTGCCGCGCTTGGCGTTGGCGTTGGCCTCGTCGGCAATTCCCTTGGCTTCGCCGGCGTTGGAAGCGTTCTGCTTGATCATCGAGGTGATCTCCTCGACGCTGGCGGTGGTTTCCTGCATGCCGGCCGCCTGTTCGCTGGCACCGGAGGCAAGCGACTCGCTGGAGGAGGAAACCTGCTGGGCTGCCGAGGCGACCTGCTCGGCCCCGCCGGTCAGTGCCGTCACCACCTTGCCGATGCGACCGGCCAGGCGGGAGGAAACGACCCACCAGATCACGATCGCCAGTACCACCGACACCGCCGAGACGCCCAGCAGGATCATGTTGCTGGTGCGGCCCTCAGCCTCGATGTTCTGGCGGGCCCGGTGGAACTCATCCTCGTAGGACCCGGCCCCGATGACCCAGTCCCAGTCGCGGAAATACGTCAGGCGGGTGATTTTGTTGCGGGCGACCTCGTCGCCGGGGTTTTTCCAGTGGTACTGCTGCTCGGCGTATTCGCCCTCGCCGAGCTTGGTTGCCTTGGAGATCATCTGCTCGACAAAGGCGTTTCCCTCAGCGTCCTTGGCGGCCATGATGCACTCGCCGTCGCGTTTGCCGCCTTTGGAAACCACGTAGTTGCCCTTGCTGTCCAGCACGAATACGTACCCGGTCTCGCCGACCTTGATGTCCATGATCGCCTGCCGCAGGCTCTTGGCCGACTCCTGCGGAATGCCCACGTACAGCACGCCGACGATGTTCCCCTCCTTGTCACGGAGTGGCTCGTAAGCGGTGATGTACCACTTGTTCACGACATAGGCCCGCCCGACGAACCGTTCCCCGCCGAGAACCTTCGAAAGCACCGGGTTGGCGGTCCCGTCCGGGTTGACGGCCGGGATGTAGGTACCGGTGGCGCGGGTGCCGTCGGTCTTGATGACGTTGGTGGAGACGCGCAGCATGTCGCCGCGCTGGTTCATCCGCTGGAAGACGGTGCACGTGCTGCTCACGAGATCCTGCACCTCATCGACGACCGGGGCAGGGGTCTTGGGCTCGGAAATCTGTCCCAGCCACGTCTCGCCCACGTGCATCCTCGGCAGGGCGACCCGCTGGGTGGCCCCGGTGTACTGGTTTTTCGCCGACCAGTTGACCTTCTCGTCGCTGAAATTCACCCCACCGGCGTCGGTGACCACCTTCTGGGCGACGTTCAGTGAGTCGGCGACCTTCTTATCGAGCAACTCCTGCTGGGCCTTGCACATCGCATAGACACCCTCGGCGATGTGGTCCAGGTCGGCATACGCCAGCCTCGTGCTTTCCTCGGTGGCAATCCTCGTGGTCGCCTGCCCCTGACGGTAGACCACCACTCCCAGGACGATCAGGGGACCGATCGTCAGGCCGACCCCGATCAACAGCAACTTCGCGCGCAACGACATATTCATCTTCTTCTCCCTCAAATCCAATGCACCTACGATGACATACCAGCCGGGGATCCGGCGCAGTACGTCTGCCAACGGATGCAAGAGACGCGGAAGGATGGTTTCCCTGCCGCTTATCTCCCTGTCCTGAGTCTGGCACTGTCGCCTCCATCGGCACTCCGGAAGTACCAGTTGCGTAACGCAAAGCTGAGAAAACCCTTGTTTTCGGTCAGGGAAACCCCGTGGCAATGCTGCAGCAAGGCCCCGACCTCGGCGGTGGCGCAATAAAAAACGCGGCCGTTCTGGGTTACGAACGGCCGCGCTGGTGCGATCGGTGGGGGGGATTCGTTGGCTTTGTTCGGGCTACTCGCTGATGAGGACGATGTGCCCGTCGAAGTTTCCGCCGAATTTCGGCTGAATGGCGTCCTTGGTCGGCGACTTACCCATCTCGTCGCCGTCGTTGTCGCTGCGACTGACCACGACCATGCCCTTGGA
>JBKHHV010000279.1:0-4949 GCA_046539005.1 Phycisphaerae bacterium | reverse complement strand
CGTAAACAGCGTGACCTCGGGCCTGGAGTTGAGATTATACCGACGGCCGTAGGAGAGCCCCCGGTTGACGTAGAGACGTTTGCCTTCGTCCAGATCGTAGTGTCCGGCCGAGTAGTGCCGGTGCTTGGCGGGCAGGATGTTGCGGGTCATGTTGCCCTTGGGCAGGGGCGAGCCATGGGTGTGTCCGCTGAGGACCCAGCTTGCGGGGAAGTGGTTCAGCAGCGGCGCGGCGTCGGGGTTGTGGCAGAGGGCGATGGTCGGAATGCCCTCGCGGACCATCTCGAAGGCCTGCTCGGGATTGAAGTAGCTCGACCAGAAGTCATCGAGTCCGACGAACTGTAGTTGCGAGTCGCCGGAGGTGAACACCCGGCTTTCGTTTCGCATCACGAAGATGTCCGCCCGGGTGAGTTGTTCGGTGATGTAGTCGGCCAGGCCACGTGCGTGCCCGATGCCCGAGGGGTGCAGCAGTCCGTAGTCGTGGTTGCCCAGGCAGGCGACGGTGGCGATGCGCGGGTGGAGCCTCCGCAGGACCTGTCCGGCCCGGCGGGCGTAGTGCTTGGGGCCGGTGATGAAGTCGCCGGTGATCGCGACGAAGTCGACCTCCATCTCGTTGATCGCATCGACGCAGTGCCCGAGGTAGCGTTCCAGCACGATGGGGCACACGTGCACGTCGGAGATATGGGCGAGGGTCGCTCCCTGCAGATTCTCGCCGAGCTCCGGCAGGGGCATGGGATGTTTTTCGACGCGGAGCCAGTGGTCCTCGAACCGCCAAGCGAACAGCCCGGAGAGCCCGAACGCACGCCCCGCGCGCCACAGGGCCCGCTTCATCAGGCGTCGTCGGTACCAGGGCTTGTGGAGTGTTGGGGCAAGAAGTTCGTTCACGTCGGGTCCTCCCGTCTGTCTGTTCGTCAGGAGGCGGGCTTCGGTTCGCCGCGGCGCGAGGGAATTTCCGCGGCCACCTTGGCCGAGGGTCGGCCATGGTTCTGCAGATACGTCGGGAGCGACGCCAGCAGGCTCGCGGGGCGATAGAGGCTTTCGACCTCCCCACGACAATTGTACCAGCAGGCGGTGCAGGTGTTGGATTTCGCCGCCTGCCTCAGGCGCCGGTGGATGGTGCCCGGGGTGTCGCGGAAGAGGTTGGCGACGGGCTGGTGCTTGTGTTCGACGCAGATGGCGACGTCGCCGGCCGAGTCGATGTTGAAAAACGCCCGCCCGGCCTTGCAGCCGGGGATGCCGCCATGGAGGAACTGGTCGAATTGCTGCAGGTACATCGGATTGGAGAGGAAGTTGGGGTGCTGTTCTCGCAGGGCGACCAGGCGCGGGCCGACCGGACCGTTGTTGTGTGCGTGGGCGGGGGAGCCGGTCTTGCGGTGCCCGTAGGGCTGGATCATGAAATACGCATCGCGCCGGGCGGCCTGGCGGATCAGCGGTTCGACGTGGTCGATGTTGTCCTTGAGCAGGACGGCCATCACGTTGACCCGCTGCCACTCGTGGACTCTCGCCTCGCTGAGCAGTTCGACCGCGCGCCATGCCTGTTCGTAGGCGCCGTCCATGCCGCGGGCCCGGTCGTGGATGGCGGGGTCGGCGTAGTCGATGCTGACCGAAACGCCCCAGATGCCGGCCTCCATGACTGCCCGGGCGGTCTCGGGCGTCACGAACCAGCCGTTGGTGGTCACGAAGGGGAAATGATACCGCCCGACTTCGGCGACGATCTGCGGCAGATCGGTCCGCAGGAACGGCTCGCCCCCGGCCAGCGAGACCAGCAACGTTCCGTAGGTGGCGAGCTTGCGGGAGCCCCGGGCATACAGGGCGACGGGCGGTTCGGGCTTTTCGCCCAGCGGGTCGTGCCAGTAAGAGCAGAAGCGGCAGCGGAAATTGCAGCGATACGTCACCTGCCACGCGCACCAGAGCGGGTGGCGCGACGTCCATGTCCGAAACAGCCTCTGCTTCTTCTCCGTGGGTGTGTACATGTTCTCGGTACGCAATACTCTAGCCGATCCGGGCCCTCCGACGCCAGTGTCTGGGCCTCACAAGCACAATAGGGCGCCGTATAAGGCGAACTGCCCGGCAGGGCGGCGAATCGGCAAAGAGCCCCGCGGTCGGTCAGCAAAGCCGGCGGCCCAAAGCGGCCGGGCAGGCTTCGCGTTACGCTTCGGGTTGCGACGGGCGCGGCTTGCGGGTTTTTCGCCTGGTGGGCAGTTGCGATACCTGGAAACTGAGCTGCTCGAGATGGGCGGTGAGGTCCACGCGGTTGACCGGCAGGTCGCCCGGGGCTTCCAGGGCGGCCGGTGCGAGGTTCAGCACCCCGCGGATTCCCGCATCGACGAGCAGGTCGGCCGTTTTCTGGGCGGCCTCGGCGGGCACGGCGATGATGCCCAGCTTCACGCCGCTTTCCCGGACCACCTTCGGAAGGTCGTCGATGTCGTGGATGGGCACTTCGGCGATGGTCTTGCCGACCTTGTTGCGGGCGATGTCGAAGGCCGCGACGATGTGAAAGCCTTTCTGGCGGAATTCGGCGTAGCGGACCAGTGCGGTTCCCAGTGCCCCGGCGCCTACCAGCACCACCCGCCAGGTGCGGTTGGTGCCCAGAATGGTCCGCAGCGACTTCATGAGCCTCCCGACGTCGTAGCCGATCCCGGGGCGCCCGAACTGCCCGAAGGAGGCGAGGTCCTTGCGGACCAGCGCATCGCCGACGTGCAGGTCCTGTGCGAGCCGACGGCTGGATACGCGTTCGATTCCCTGCCGTTCGAGTTGCTCGAGGTGGCGCAGGTACATGCTGAGACGTCGTATCGAACTGTCCGATGCGTGTCGGTTGGGCATCGTGTTCTCCGCGGGACGGGGTGTGGGCGCACCTCGCCCGTCGAGGGTACTGTGGAACTCTGCGTCAGGTCACCTTGGCCCGTGCCCCCACGCGCCGCCGGGGGAGGGAAGGGTTCCCTCCCCCAACGGCGTGCCAGTGAGTCGTCCCCGTCAGCCGATGTACTTGCCGCGCGGGGTGTAGTGCGTGTGGAGCAACTTGTGGCTGAGATGCCCGCACGGGCCGTCGGTGAGGAACTTCTCGTAGAGGTCCCACACAGCCGGATTCTCGTGCGACTTGCGGATCTCGTAGTCGTTGTCTTCCTGGTAGATGGCGCGGGCGCGGGCCTCGCGGATCGCCGGGGTCGTCGGGATCGGCTGACCGCCGCCACCCAGGCAACCGCCCGGGCAGGCCATGAACTCGATGAAGTGGCACTCGGAGAACTCCCCGCCGGCCTTGATGTCCTCCAGGACCTTCTTGGCGTTGGCGGTTCCGTGGCAGACGCCTACCTTCAGCGTCGCACCTTCCAACCACTTCCAGTCCTGCACCAGCCCCTTCAGCACGTCCGGGACCTCCCCGACCTTGGGGATAGGCAGTTCGGCGTACTTTACCCCGTCCATGCCGCGGACGGGCATGATGTCCGCATGCTCGAACAGATCCTCGACCTCGATCCCGCAGACCAGCTCGATCACCGTCCGCAAAGCCGCTTCCATCACGCCGCCGGAGGCGCCGAAAATGACACCCGAACCGGTGGCGGTTCCGAAAGGCTGATCGAAGTCGCTCTTGGGCATGTCCGGCAGATGGATGCCGGCCTCGGAGATCATCTGGGCCAGTTCGCGGGTGGTCAGCCCGTAGTCGACGTCCTTGAAGCCCGAGTCGGCCATTTCCGGTCGATTGCATTCGAACTTCTTGGCCGAGCAGGGCATCAGTGCCACCGAGACGACGTCTTTGGGGTCGAGCCCGGCGTGGTCGGCGTAGAAGGTCTTGATGACCGCCCCGAACATCTGCTGGGGGCTCTTGGCGGTGGAGACGTTGGGCAGCATTTCGGGGTAGAAGTGCTCGATGTACTTCACCCAGCCTGGCGAGCAGGAGGTGAACTGCGGCAGGGCGACTTCTTCCTTCTCCACCAGGGCCTTGTGCAGGCGGGAGATCAGTTCGGAGCCTTCCTCGATGATCGTCAGGTCGGCGGTGAAGTTGGTGTCGAAGACCTTGTCGAACCCGCAGCGACGCAGGGCGGTGTTCATCTGGAAGGTCATCGGCACGCCGGCCTCGAGCCCGAAGCACTCGCCGATGCCCGCACGCGGGCTCGGGGCGGTCTGGATGACCACGTGCTTCTCGGGGTCGTCGATAGCGGCCCAGATTTCATCCGACGGGTCGTTGGCCCGCAGGGCACCGGTGGGGCAGCGGTTGATGCACTGCCCGCAGTTGATGCACACCACCTCGCCCAGGGGCTTGTCGAGGAAGGTCTCGATGGTCGTCTGGTTCGATCGCTGGCAGGCCTCCAGGACGCCGACCTCCTGGAGGTCGATGCAGGTCCGCACGCAGCGCCGGCAGAGCACGCACTTGTTCATGTCGCGCACGACCGAGTAGCTGGAGGTGTCCTTTTCGTACATCGGCTTCTCGGGATGCCCGAAGCGGAAGTAGTCGACCCCGTATTCCTTCGCCAGCGCCTGCAGTTCGCAGTTGTTGTTTCGGAAGCAGGCGTAGCACTCGCCGTGGTGCTTGCTGAGCAGCAGGTCGATGACGTGCCGCCGCGCCCGGCGAACCTTGGGGGTGTGGGTCTTGATCTTCAGCGGGGAGGTGATGGGGTAGGCGCAGGACGCCTGCAGCGTCCGCTGGTTCTCTACCTCCACGACGCACACCCGGCAGACACCGGCCACGCACAGATCGTCGTGGTGACAGAGCGTGGGAATATGCGTTCCCAACTTCTCGGCCGCTTCGAGAATCGTGGTGCCCATGGGCACCTTCACGTCCTGGCCGTCGATGTTCACCGTAATCTGGGCACCGATGGCGTCCATGTCGGTGGGCTTCTCAATTACCTGTTGCCGGTGGCCCTTGGGGGCGCGGCTGCAGTCGTTGTCACAGGTCATGTGTATACTCCCATGAAGTGAGTCCTGTCAAGGTCATCTTTTCGTCGTAAGTCGTGAAGTGA
>JBKHHV010000038.1:0-17796 GCA_046539005.1 Phycisphaerae bacterium | reverse complement strand
CCCATCGCCTGCTTCGCAGGCACTTCCCCCAGAGTGGGGGAAGGGTTTCTGCCCCGCCTGCCATCGTCAATTCCAAGCCCGTTGCGGATTTGGCCGAACGCCCCCGGGTTGCCTTGGCGTTCAGCGCTGTTTGGCAGGCCCCGGCGGCGGGACGTTGCTGCCCCGCCGCCCGAGTCGCAAAGCGGTGGAGGCTTACTTCTGGTCCAGCACCTCGATGGGAGGCATCGGCTTGCCTTCAAGGTAGGTCAGGCTCGCGCCGCCGCCGGTGGAGACGTGCGTCATGTCGTCTTCCAGCCCGAACTCCTCCACGGCCGTCGCCGAGTCGCCGCCGCCGATCACCGTCACCGCGCCGCCCTTGGTGGCGTCCGCGACGGCCTGGGCGACCTCCCGGGTGCCCTTGGCGTAGGCATCCCGCTCGAAGACGCCCATGGGCCCGTTCCAGACGATCGTCTTGCTGTCGGCGATGATGGCCTTGAACTCCTCGATCGTCTTGGGGCCGATGTCCAGACCCATCAGGTTCTCGGGAATCTCCACGCCATCGGTGGTGTTGGCGTCGTCGCTGTCGAACTCCTCGGCGCCCAGGTGGTCGCTGGGCAGCACGATGGTATCGCCGGCCTTTTCCAGCAGGCTTTTCATCTCGTCGACCTGGTCTTCCTCGACCCGGCTTTTGCCCACCGCCACGCCCTTGGCCTTGAGGAGCGTGTAGGCCATCGCCCCGCCGATGATGATCCTGTCGACCTTGTCCAGCAGCGACGAGATAAGCTTGATCTTGTCGGACACCTTCGCCCCGCCCAGGATCGCCAGGAACGGACGCTTCGGATCGTCGACGGCCTCGCCGAGATACTTGATCTCCTTCTCGACCAGGAAGCCGGCCACAGCCGCTCCGCCCTTCTCCTGGATGACCTGCGGCACGGCCCACATGCTGGCGTGCTTGCGGTGGCAGGTGCCGAAGGCGTCGTTGACGTAGACCTCGCCCAGTTCTGCCAACTCGCGCCCGAACGCCATGACCTCGTCAATATCCTTGGAGTCCTCGCGAGCGTCGAAACGCACGTTTTCCAGGCACAGCACCTCACCGGGCTGCAGGTCCGAGGCCATCTTCTTCGCCTCGTCGCCGGCGATGGCGGCGGGGGCGAGCTTGACCTCCTTGCCGAGGTGCTCGGCGAGTTTGTCGGCCGCGGGCTTGAGAGAGAACTCGTCCTTCGCCTCGCCCTTGGGTCGGCCGAGGTGGCTCATGAGCACCAGCTTGCCGTCTCCGTCGAGGACCTTCTTGATGCTGGGCAGCGCGGCGACGATACGCTTGTCGTTGGTGACCGTCTTGCCGTCCAGTGGCACGTTGAAGTCCACCCGCATCAGGACGGTCTTGCCCGATACATCGATGTCGGCGATTGTCTTGGTAGCCATGTGATTGTCCCTTTGCTTCTGGAGCGTGGTTTCGTTTCCGTCCAACCGGTCAGGGAATGGTATTGCAAGGCGGCGGTCAAGGCAAGAGCCCGACCGCCGTATGCCCGGTAAGAGGAGCAGCCTGCGCAGCCAAACGCCCGGGCGACCTCAGGAAGCACCCGGGCGTTGGGACAGACAGCAAGTGTGAAGCGGGGTTACTTCCGCCGACGGAGAACGGCGCCGAAGGCACCGATCGCCAGCAGGCTCATGGTCGCCGGTTCGGGGACCAGCGTCACCTGCAGGCCGTCGCTGCTGGCGTACTGGTTGCCCGAGGCGATCACTTTCACTTCCATACGGTTGCCGGTGAAGGTGTACTGGCCCAGGTTCTCGATAACTCGGGTCGAGTCGGGGTTGGTGTCACTGTACTGGTCGACGATCAGGTCGCCACCGAGTTGCGTGCCGCTATCCCAGACCTGCACGATCGTGTCGGGCGAGCGGTACTTGTCCTTAAGGAACTCAAAGTCGATGGTATAAGTTCCTGGCTGAATGTCCACGCCCCAGGTGGCCACGGCTCCGGCGGTGTCGCTGATACGATCCTGGCCGCTCTTTGCCGTGCCCCAATTGCCGTCGTCGCTCCAGGCGAAGGTCTGCCCGAGTTGGAAGTCCAGCGTGGGCTGCTCGTCGGCGCTGATCCACTGCACCGCGTCGGCATAGCCATAGTTGCTGGCGTTGGTCACGGTGACGCTGTCGCCGACGCCGTCGAAGCTGTAGAAGCCCAGCCCGGCCCATTGCCCGCCGACGGAGGTCTGCCTGAAAGTGTAGGCGCTGCTTCCGTTGGCGTGGTTAACCGTCGTCGTGGCGTCCACGATCGACGTGGTGTCGGTCGGATTCCACACCGCAACCGCCCATACGCCAGCGCTGAGTGTGGGTGTCCACGTGGCCGTTTCGCCCGCGAGGTTCAAGTAGCAGTCGCCGTCGTAGTTGCCCCCCTTGGTACGTGGCATGCTGGCGTCGGTGATGGAGAAACCGGCGTCGCCGTCGTCCATGGTGACCACGTCCGCGCCCGACAGCCCGGCCGACAGAAGCAATACCACTAGCGTAATCCCTGTCAAACGTTTCATTTCGTATCCTCCTGCGAAGTCGCTGGTCCTGGCATGCGGGGTGCCGTTTCTGCCGCGTCTTCTATGCTATCGCGATCTGCCCCCTTGCCTAGGCAAATATAGCGCATTAAACTTGCCCTTATCTTGCCAAGGGACCTTTGGCATGGTTGGCCCGAAGGGCCCAGCAAAGACTTCGCTCATTTGGCTTTACATCACCCACCAGCGGAGGCTGTCATGAGTCGCACCTATCACGTAGCCCTTCAATTCCGAGGTCTTCCGCCGTCCTACACCGATCTGCGTGTCGCCGTCGGACGTTGGGCCGCCATGCGCGGAGACTGGGATCTCCACGCTGCCGGGACCGATGCCTTCCGCCCGGTCGGGTCGTTGAGGGACTGGGACGGAGACGGTGCGATCGTTGCAGCGGTGGAGGAACATCATCTGACGGAGATGGCCTCCCTGCCCTTCCCGGCCGTCAATATCTCCCATCGTTTGGCGAGCCCAAGGGTTCCGCACGTCTGGCACGACGAGGAAGCCATCGGGCGCACCGGGGGCGAGCACCTGCTGGAGGCCGGGCACCGGAACATCGCATTCCTGGGCAATCTCGGGCATGCCTATTCGGAAGGTCGCCGGCGAGGAGCAGCAGACGCCTTGGCCGATCGCGGGCTCCTGCTGCGGGCCACGACCATTCAGGAGTTGGCCGGCGAACACTACGGGATGCGATGGGAACGTCTGGATCAATGGATACGGGACGGGGACTTCCCGCAGGGGGTGATCTGCGCCAATGACAGCCTCGGCCGGCAGGTCACCGAGACCTGCCGGGGAGTGGGCATCGACGTGCCGGATCAGGTGGCGGTGGTGAGCGTGGACGACGCCGTCGGCATGTGTGAGTTGAGCATTCCGCCGCTAAGCAGTGTCCGAATCGACACCTACCGTCTCGGCTGGGAGGCCTGCTCCCTGCTGCAACAGCTCATGGACGGCGAACCACCGCCCGAGACGTATCCGCGCATCGCTCCGCTGGGGGTCACCGTTCGCCAGAGCAGCGACGCCCTGGCAATTGACGACGCGCAGACAGCCGCGGCCGTGCGGTTCATCCGGAACCATGCTCGCGAAATGATCGATGTCAACGATGTACTTCGGGAAGTGCCGGCCGCCCGGCGAAGCATCGAGCGGAAGTTCCGCCGCTACCTTGGTCGCTCCCCGTGGCAGGAGATCCGGCGGGTGCAGATCGAGCACGTCAAGCAACTGCTGAGGCAGACCGACTGGCCCATCGGGCAGGTCGCCGAAGCGTCGGCGTTTCGCGATCCCAGGACGCTGAGCAGGGTCTTCCGCAAGGAGACGGGGCTTTCGCCGCGACAGTTCCGCAACAGCCGCGCAGGCGCCGTCTGAGAAACCCGGCACGTCGCGGCAGAAGAAAGGCCCATGCGATCGGGGGTCACACGGGCCTTTGCATGCTTGTCAAAGCCGAGGCCCAGGATTCTACCCTTCCGAGGACTCCTCGGCGGGCTTCGCCACGGCCTTCTTCTTCCTCTTGCGGGAAGCGCGTTTCTTCTTGGCGGCCTTGGGCTTGGCTTCGGCGCCCTTCTGGTCTTCCTTCTCGTCCTGGTCGGACTCCTTGTCGTCCTTGGGCTTTCCGCCCTCGTCGCCCTTGGGAACGTCGGCCTCCTCGGTCACCTTGGTCGCCTTCTTGGTGGTCTTCTTGCGACGGGCGCGCTTCTTGCGGGTCTTGATGGGCTGCTTGCCTTCGTCGGCGTCCTGAGCCCTGGGTTCCTCGGGCTTCTTCTGCGGTTCGGGCTGGGCAGGCTTCTGATCTTCCTTCGCGGGCTCGGGCTTCTGCTGGGGCTCGGAGCCCTTCTGCTCGTCCTTGCCTTCCTGCTCGCCCGTGTCCTTACGGTCGGAAGCCTGTTCCTGCTGGGGCTGCTGGTCCTTCTTCTTGTGCTTTCGGCCGCCCCGCTTGCCGCGACGGCGCTTCTTTCTGGGCTGGTCCTGATCACCCTGGTCGGATTCCCCGCCGTCCTCGCCGTGCTGCCGGTCGGCGGCTTCCTGGTCCTTCTGGTGCTGCTGCTTTTCCTGCTCGCGCTTCTTCTGCTCTTCGTACTGCTCTTGCTTTTCCTGCTCGCGCTTCTTCTGCTCTTCGCGCTGCTTTTGCTTTTCCTGTTCGCGCTTCTTCTGCTCTTCGCGCTGCTTTTGCTTTTCCTGTTCGTCGGGGTCCTGCTGCTGGTCTTTGGACTGATCCTGCTGCTGGTCGCCCTTGTTTTTGTCCTTGCGGTGCTTTCTTCCGCCGCGTCGGCCTCGCCGGCGTTTCTTGCGGGGTTTGTCGTTGTCGTTGCCTTGCTGGGGCTCCTTCTCCTGATCGGCCTGCTCGGCCTTGGCTTCGTCGGTGGCCTCGGCAATATCCTCTGCCTCGGCATCGCGACGTTCGTCGGGAAGGGCCTTGTCGGCTTCGATCTTCCTGTGGTCGACCTGCTCGATGGGGATCGTGCGGGGCTGTCCCTTGCCGCCCTTCCCTCGCCCGTCGGTGTCCCACGCGACGCTCGAGCCGCGGGAGTTGGTGCATTCGATGTTCACCTCGTGGCCGGCGAGTTCCGGGTTGGACCGGATGACGATACGCTTGCCGGTCTCACGTTCAAGCCGGGCGATGGCGGCCCGCTGGTAGTTGCCCAGGTGGTGGGCCGCAGCGGGTGTGACCTCGACCTCGATGTGGGCGACGTCGTCGATGCTGGTGGCCCGCTGGAGGATCCGCATGACCATCAGGCTCTGGGACTCGTCGGACTTGATCAGCCCCATGCCGTTGCAATAGCTGCAGCGGTGGTAGATGCTGTCCTTCAGCGACGGGCGGACGCGCTGGCGGGTAAGCTCCAGCAGCCCGAAGGCGCTCATGCGGAGGACCTTGGTCTTGGCCCGGTCGCTCTTGAGACCTTCGCGAACGATCTTCTCGACCCCGCGGCGGTTCTTGTCCTGCCGCATGTCGACGAAGTCGATCACCACCACTCCGCCCAGGTCGCGCAGACGCAGTTGGCGCAGGACCTCGCGGGCGGCCTCCTGGTTGAGCCGGAAGGCCGTGGTCTCGGCGTCGGAGTGGTCGCGGAACCGGCCGCTGTTGACGTCGATGGCGACCAGGGCTTCGGTCTGGTCGATCACGAGCGACCCGCCGCTCTTGAGTTCGACCCGCCGGGAGTAGATCTTCTCGATCTCCTCCTCGAGCCCGAACTCGTGGAAGAGCCCCTCCTTGCCGGTGTAGTATTCGATCTTATGCTTGGAGCGGGGCACGGCCATCTCGAGGAATTCCTTGACCCGCTGGGCGACGTCGGCGCTGTCGCAGATGATCCGCTTGACCTCGGTGTTGTAGACGTCGCGGATGGTGCGGATCACCAGGTCCGACTCCCGGTAGATCTCGGCCGGTGCCTTGACCTTCTTGGCTTGGTCGTTGACGTTCTTCCACAGTCGCACCAGATAGCGCAGGTCGCGCTGGAGGTCTCGTTTGGGGCGGTCCACCCCGGCGGTGCGGATGATGAAGCCCATGTCATCGGGCGGATCGAGGTCGTTGAGGATCTTGCGGGCCTTGGCGCGGGCCTCGTCGTCGTCGACCTTGCGGGAGACACCCAGGCGACTCATGCCGGGCATCATCACCAGCAGGCGCCCGGGGATCGAGAGGTATGTGGTGAGAGTCGGGCCCTTGGTGCCGATGCCTTCCTTGGTCATCTGCACCACCACCTCCTGCCCACGTCGCAGACAGTCCTGGATGGGCGGGCGCTCCCGCTGGGGGCGCTTTCGGCCGACCGCTTCGGTCTCGGAAGACTTCTTGCGGAAGTAATGCGGGTGCACGTCGGTAATGTGCAGGAACCCGTTCTTGACACCGCCGAAGTCGACGAACGCCGCCTGGATCGACGGCTCGACGTTGGTGATGCGGCCTTTGTAGATGTTGCCCACGTGCGAAGCGCTGGAGGCGCGCTCGACGTAAAGCTCCTCCAACTGGTTCTCGGCCATAATGGCAATGCGGCATTCCTGCCCTTCGACGGTGTTGATCAGCATCTCTTTTTTCATGTCGTTCTCTCTGGCTCGCCCCTCGGGGCGGTCGCAGCGTCAGGCATCGGGTGCGTCGTAGTCCACTTCCCTGCGGATTACGTCCGCCAGGTCGCCCCGCGGATCGAGCCCCAGCAGTGCAAGCAGCTCGGCCGGCTTCGCCCAGCGTTGCCTGCGGGGCACCAGCGTGAAAGTCAGCCGTCCGTCCTCCACGGCCGCCGAGGCGACGAGGGGGCGCAGGTCGATTTCACGCGGGGGTTTGGAGCGACCCTTCCCTTTATCGGTCGATCCGCGCGTCACGGTCCAATCGCCACCGGTATGCAGCTCGGCGAGGCGATCGCGGACCGGCTCGACACGGCCGGGCGGAAGGGGAAGCTCGTAGCGGACGCGAACGGGCTGGGGAGCCCGTTTTCCGGGAAGTGGGCGCGGACGATCGAAACGGAGCCCGCATGGGGCAGCCTCGTTGAGCTGCGACACCATCGACTCCGGGTCGACTTCGCCGTCGGAGGTCTCGTCCAGGGAGAGCACCAGCAGGTCGTCCTCGCTCGCCACGCCAACGGGACGCGGACACGTAAGCGACAGGACCGGCCTGGGGTTGTATCCCTGTGAGTAGTGGACGGGCAGCCCGGCCCGGGCTACCGTCCGCTGAACCGCGCGCATCAGGTCATGATGTGATGCAAAGCGCAGGTCCCCTGCGACGGCCAAACGAATGGCCCATCGCTGCGACAGTTGGTTTGTCCTTTCGGGTATTCGGTTCCAATATCTTTTCCGGCCGTGTCCATCCGGAACGCGGCGATGTATTGCTTGCCGGTGCGCCCAGTGGGGCAAACGCCCCGGCGCGTCCGACAGGTCGTTCGTATCGTCATGGGCCCCGGCTGCCGGGACCGTTGTGAAAGGCGGTCGTCGTCTGTGGCGACTGCCATTCGGCGTTTTCAGTCGGTCATCGCCTCCGGGAGGACGCGCCGCGTCTCGGCCCGGAGGAAGTTGATAATCTCTTTGTCCGAATCGAAGCTCATTACCCGCCGGGCGACCTGTACACATTCCTCCAGCGTCACCGAGCGGATGACCTTCTTGACTTCCGGAATCGCCGGCGGCGTGGCCGAGAACGTCCGCAACCCCATGCCCAGCAGCAGCATGGTGAACATCGGATCGCCCGCCATCTCACCGCACATGCTCACCGCCACCTGGTGCTGCTCGCCGGCCCGCAGGACCTGCTTGATGAGCCTGAGCACCGCAGGGTGGGCCGCCGAGAACAGCGAGGCAACCTTCTCGTTGCCGCGATCGACGGCGAGGGTGTACTGCACCAGGTCGTTGGTGCCGATGGAGAAGAAGTCGACCTCCCGCACGAACGCGTCGCACTGCAGGGCGGCCGAGGGGGTCTCCACCATCATGCCGATGGGGATGTCGTGGCGATGTTCGACGCCTTCCTCTTCCAGGTCCTCGCTGACGTCGCGGACGATCGTCTTGGCCTGGCGGAGTTCCAGCAGGTTGGTAATCAGCGGGAAGAGCATCGACACCTCGCCCTCCACGCTGGCCCGCAGGATCGCCCGGATCTGCGTCTTGAACATGTCCAGGTTCTGCAGGCAGAAGCGGATCGACCGGCAACCCAGGAAGGGGTTGCGCTCCGGCGTCCGCGCTCGCGACTGGGTGTACTTGTCGGCCCCGAGGTCCACCGTGCGGATCACCACCGGCCGATCGCCGCATTCGTCGATCACCTTGCGGTAGGCCTGGTAGTGATCGTCCTCGGTCGGGTCGGTGTCGGTGCCGAGGTAGAGGAACTCGGTCCGGTAGAGCCCCACGCCGGTGCCGCCCTTGTCCAGCACCGTCTGGACCTCGGAGGGAAACTCGATGTTGCCCACGAGCCGGGCCTCGTGGCCGTCGCGCGTGATGGCCGGCAGGTCGCGCAGGGCGTCGAGGCTGTGGATGAACTCCACCTGCTGGCGGGCGAAGGCCTCGTACTGCTGGAGAGTGCTCTTGTCGGGGTTGACGACCACCACGCCGCGGTTGCCGTCGATAATTACCGTATCGCCGCCGGAGACCTCGCCGGTGACGTCGTTGAGCCCGACGATGGCGGGAATGCCCAGCGCCTTGGCGACGATGGCGGTGTGGGATGTCTGCCCGCCGGCGTCGATCGCCAGCCCGCGGATGTGTTCGCGGTCCATGCCGGCCGTCTGGGAGGGCGTCAGGTCGTGAGCGAGCACGCACACGTCGCGCGTCAGGTGGGCCAGCGACTGCTTCTGCTGCCCGGTGAGGTTGCGCAGCAGGCGTTTTTCAATGTCGTAGACGTCCTTGACCCGGTCGGCGAAGTGCTGGGGCATGGCGAGGAATTCCTTCGCATAGCCCCGCAGTACGGTGGCGACGGCATACTCGGCCGCTACGTGCCCGTTGAGGATGGTGTCGGCGAACTTCTTGTCGAGGATCTTGTCGTCCAGCAGCCCGAGGTGGAAGTCGAAGATGCTGGCGGTTTCCTTACCGATGCGCTCGATGGCCCGTTTCTGGAGGTCGAGGATTTCCTTCTTGGAGACAGAAATCGCCCGTCGGAGCCGGGCAAGCTCCGCCTGGGCGTGGTCCACCGGCACGTGCCGCTGGGGAATGTCGAATTCTTCGGCATCGACGACGACGGCCGGTGCGATCGCGACGCCCGGCGAAACGCCGATGCCTTTCTTTATCTTCATGCCCTGATCATCCGTGAATCGCAGTCTCGATTCGTCGCCCCCGCCAATGCGAGGGGGTTATTCCTCTCCGAAGCCACTCTCGACGAGCTGCGCCAGGGCGTCCACCGCCTGCTGGGCGTCTTCACCGTCGGCCGTCAGCTTGAGGATGGTGCCCTTGGTCGCCGCCAGGCGCATCACGGACATGATGCTCTTGGCGTCGACGGCAAGGGTGCCGTTGGACACCTCGATCTTGCTGTTATGCTGGTTCGCCAGTTCGACGAACTGCATCGCCGGTCGGGCGTGCAGGCCGTATTTGTTGACGATTTCCACTTCTTGCTGAACGGTAGCCACTTCGGAATTCCGACAAAGGTCGCCGCGGAAACTAGCCCAGTTCGTCTGCTTCCTGAATCAGGTCCACAATCGCCTCGCGGGTTTCGCTCTGGCGAAGGAACTTTCGGAAGATATCCCGCTGCACGTGCTTGAAGATGACCTCCATCGCCTGCAGGTGCTCGTCGGGATTGTCCGGACTGGACAGCAACAGGATCACCGAGTAGACCGGCTTGGAGTCCAGGGCAGAAAAGTCGATGCCTTCGCTGGAGCGACCGATCGTCCCGATGGGCTTCTTGATGCCCTTGAGCTTCGTGTGCGGAAGCGCCACGCCCTTGCCGATGCCGGTGGTCGCCTGCTTCTCGCGGGCGAGGACGGCCTCGGCGACGTCCTTGGCGCTCTTCTTGGGGATCGCCCCGGCCGCGGCAAGCGACTCCACCAGTTCGTGGATCGCCTCGTCACGGGTCTTGGCTTCCAGTTCGGGCACGATCGCGTCAGCGACCATGATATCGGATAGCTTCATCTGTTACTCCATATGAACAGCTTGCATCGCGTCATCTCGACAATGGACAGACCGCATAGTGTAGCGAATTGCCCCCTCTGTCGCCAGAGAGCATTCCCGGCAAATCTCGGAGTTTCCCGGCATCCCCCCACGCCTACAGACGGCAAAGGCCCTCAGGAACCGCCCAGTTCGCTGATTTCCTCGTGCGTGGGGCCCTGGCGGTCGCGAACCTTGTCCTTGTGACGACGGAGTTGCTTGGCGAGACGGTCGACGCACTGATCGACCGCGGCGTACATGTCCGGGTCGCGGTGAGAGGCTACAAAGGTGTGCTTGCGGGCGGCGGTGACCACCAGTTCGACCATCGGCTGGTCGGCCTCGATGTCCAGGATCGCCTCGATGGACATGATGTGGTCGTAGAACTTCGTCAACTTCGCTGCCTTGGACTCCACGTACGACTTCATTGCCTCGGAGGACTCCATGTGCCGCGTCTTGACCGTAATGTTCACGTGCCTACTCCTTCTGAGTCTTGGATTCCGACGCTTCGATGCGCCGTCGGGCGTCGCCGCTACCCTTACCATCGGCAAGCTGGTTAAGCGGCATGATGACACCTCCGCTGATCGTGAACTTCAGTGCCTCATCAATGGTTAACGGAAGGACAATCGCGTCCTTGCGCTTCACTGTAATAGTATAGCCGGTCACCGGCGTCGGGCTGGAGGGGATGAACACCGTCACCAGGTCCTCCCCGGCGTGCTCGCGAATGGTACGCATGCCCTTGGACGTCAGTAACCCTACGGACCAAATGCCTTTACGTGGATACTCCACCGCCACCACGCCGGAGAACTCCACCTGCCGCTCGCTGAGCAGGAAGTCGGTCACCTGCTTGATGTGCGGATAGATCAGCTTGATGATCGGTGTCTTGAGCAACGCCGACTCGGTCAGTCGCCACACGCCGCGCCCGACGTAGGAGCCGACAAACCGCCCGAAGATGTAGATGCCCACGATCGCCAGCAGGAACCCGATCCACCAGAGGTAGTAGCTGTTCCAGATCGTGTGGATGTCGTCATACGCCCGGCGCCAGGCGAGATTGGTGTCCTCGGCGCCGGAAGAACCCGCCTGGATCCAGGCGATCATCGACATCACGCCGATGTTGATGTAACGTCCGGCGTAGTCCTGGATCTTCGAGAAAATCCATACGATGATCGCCAGGGTCACCACCGTCGGAAGGACAGCCGCTAAGCCACGCAGAAAGAAGCGCTTGAAGTCGGATATGAACGTATCGGCCACTTGGAAGGCTCCTGTGAGGACACGCCGGAGACGCCCCGGCCGTGACCCTGCCGGAGTCTACCGCCATCCTGTGGGCGGGTCAAGCTCTGCAGGCGTCCCATCCCGGGCCGTTGCGGACCCCGGGCGACCCCCAACCGTTCCCCTGCGCCGGCCTGGCGCCCGGGTGGGGCAGACAATGAATCATCCTCACAACACGCCGCTTGACACGAAGGACCGTTTGGTTTACCAATGCCTTTTTCGCCGCCGACGGGCGAATACCCACCCGCCGACGTTTCACTCGAAACAGTGGCCGCCAACGCCGCACCCGGAGATGTGCCAATGAAGGTTTTCGTTGTTAACTGCGGTAGCAGTTCCATCAAGTACCAGCTCTTTTCGATGACTCACGAAACCGTCCTGGCCAAGGGCGTGATGGAGCGGGTCGGAACCGAGGATGCCAACCTCGCCCACACCGCAAATGGGGACAAATACGAGAAGGACGTCTCCGCTCCCGACCACGGAGCCGGGCTCAAACTGATTCTCGCGGCCCTGACGGACCCGGACATGGGCGGCGTGCTGAAGAGCATCGACGAGATCCAGGGCGTCGGGCACCGCGTCGTGCACGGCGGGGAAGACCTCACCGGCGCCACGCTCATCGACGACACCGCCCTGGCGATCATTGAAAAGAACGCCGAGCTGGCACCTCTGCACAACCCGCCGAACCTCGCGGGGATCCGCGGAGCACAAGCCGCCATGCCCGACGTGCCCCAGGTGGCGGTGTTCGACACGGCCTTTCTTTCCACGCTGCCGCCCCACGCCCACCGCTACGCCGTGCCCGAGGAATGGTACCTGCGCCATCACGTGCGCAAGTACGGGTTCCACGGCACCAGCCATAAGTACGTCACGCTGCATACCGCCGAACTGATGGGCAAGGACCCCGACGACATGAACCTCGTGACCTGCCACCTGGGCAACGGGTGCAGCATGACGGCCGTCGTGGGAGGCCGCGCCGTGGACCACTCCATGGGCATGACCCCCCTGGAAGGTCTGATGATGGGCACCCGCACCGGCGACGTGGACCCGGCGATCGTGCTGTACATGCTGGGACGCGGGCTCGGACGGGAAGAGATCGACAAGGCGATGAACAAGGAATCGGGGCTGCTGGGCGTCAGCGGGATGAGCAACGACATGCGCGACCTGCTGTCGGCCGAGGAGGAAGGCAACGCCAAGGCCGCCCTGGCCGTGCGGATGTTCTCCTATCGGCTGGCGAAGTACATCGGCTCCTACATCGCGATCCTTCCGAAGGTGGACGCGGTGGTCTTCACCGGCGGGATCGGCGAGAACTCCCACCCCGTGCGGGCCCGGACAATCAAACGCCTGGAGAACCTCGGCGTGAAGCTCGACGAACAGCGCAACGCCGACACCATCCGCGGCAAGCAGGGCCCGATCACCACCGACGACTCCACCATCGCCTTCTGGATCGTGCCCACCAACGAAGAACTGATGATCGCCCGGGAGACGCGGCAGATCGTCGAGCAGATGGCCTCGGCCACCTGACGCACGGACTCCGCACCCGCAGGACGGGCGGCCGATGCGCCCCAAAACGGCGGCCGCACTGCGGTTACGCCGCGCCTGCGCGAAGCCTCTCATTCCCCACGCCTGTCGGCCGGGCCTGGGTGCATTCCTGCGCCCGCTGAAGTTCACCCGCCGGGCTGATCTTCTTTCCGACCCGCGGGAAATGCGCCCGTTTCTGACAGAAGGCCGCCTGTATTCAGAGAAACCGTGCAGTCGAGATTTCGCCTGCGCCAGATGGGAAGCGGGGCACACAGGAAAAAGGCTTCGTCGTTCGGGAAGCCGGGGAGGAAGGGAGCCCTGTAGAAAAGGGGTGGGCGGCCCCCCGAGGGCCGCCCGGTTCGCAGTACCACTTGCTATCGCGCCTCGACGAATCCCTCATGCGCGAGCGGAGGAATCCGTCAAAGCAAAATTAAGTTTATCAAATTGGAGTTTGTTTTCAACATACAATCTGCGCATTATGCGTTTCATTTTGCGCTTTCGACAAGTCCCGATGCGCAAACAGCCAACTCGCTGGATCAAATGAGCGTCGAAATGATGCTCCCCTCAGTTTCGTGCCCCCGTCCGGGCCCGTCAGGCGTCACCCTTTGATGTGACTTCGCCGGCGCAGCATCGCCAGAAACGCCCCCACCGCCAGCAGGACCATCACCGACGGTTCGGGAACCGCCTTGGCCGCCGGGGATGACCCCGCGCCCCAGTGCGCCGCCAGCTCGCTCAGATCCGCCAAGCTCACCGCTCCGTCGCCGGTCAGGTCGCCCGACTCCCAATGTGCGGCGGCCGTAGTTCCCCAATGTCCAGCCAGCGTGCTCAGGTCGGCCAGGCTCACCTTCCCGTCCAGCGACACGTCGCCCGGCAGCGCGACCTCGCCACTCAGCCGCAGCACCTGCAGGCTCTGGGTCTGGTAGGCCTCGCCCTGCCCGTCGTCACTGACCAGCAGCAGCGCAAAGCCCCCGCCCACCAGCGACGGGCCCAGCGTGAGCCCCTCGAAGTTCCGATACGCCGGGTACGTCCACGCACCCTCCCACAGCAGATGCTTGACTACCGGCGTGTACACCGCCCCGTCCAGCGCGGCCATGCCCGAGACGTCTGTCGCGCCCGACAGATCCAACTCGTACACCCGCGCCTCCATCTGGCCCAGGAGCGCCCCGTTGCCGTTGACCTCCCGCTCCAGGGCAATCAGCCTTCCGCTGGGCAGCCGGTGCAGGTCGGTGAGCACCACCTGCTCCCTGCCGCCGAAGGTCGAGTCGATCGGCTCGGTCACGTAGGCGTACTGCTCGGCCGCGCTGCCCGTCGTGTCGAACCGCTGCAGGCGGACTACCGTACCCGCCGAGGTGGTGGCGACGCCGCCGTCCACCGTCAAAGCCTGCTCGTTGGCGGTCCAGATGACCCCGTTGCGATGCGTGAGAGACTCCAGCCCCAGGTTCGCCCGGGCCGAACCGTAGACCCCCGGCACCGCCAGGGAGTCCAGAACGGCTCCATCGCCGAGCCGATGGCGGCGGATGGTACCGGCGCCCTCGTCGGCCACGTACACGCTGCCTGCATCCCCGGGGGCGATCCCTTCCAGGTCGGTGCCGGCCGCCAGCGGGTGTGCGCCTACCACGGCCGCGCTCAGGACCACGCCGGTCACCGGATCCAGACTGATCGTCAGGGGGAATGCGGTGGGCGAAGCGTCGGAGACAGACAGGTACGAATTGCCCCCCAGATACGCCAGTCCGCTGAGTTCCTTGGCATCGGCCGACCCGGCCGGCAGCGCATACACCCCCACCGGCGAGGCAGTGAGTGCGGGGGCTGCGGCGGCTGCACTCCACGCCTGCAACAGCAGTATCGCGGCCGCGAGAGCCGAAGCGAATGCGCCCGGACGTCGCGCGGGCGAAGCCCTCCGTTCCTTCCAGCAGCCCGATGCAGGCGCCAAGCCGGCCATATGGTTGTCCTCCTGCCTCTATGCTAGGCGGAGACGGAGAGTTCAACAAGTACATTTGCGCAGAACATTACGCCCACTTGCGCAAAGAGCCGGGGCCGGCAGGATCGCTCCCGCAGGCCCCGGAGGGTTTTGCGTCAAAGCCGTTTTCTGTCGTCGATCAGCGACGCTTGCGGAGCAGGGCTCCCAAGCCGCCCAGCGCCAGCAGACTCATCGTCGCCGGCTCGGGGATAATCTGGAAGCCCATGATGTTACCTCGGGAAGCACTCGACAGCGAACCATTTGAGGTAATTGTCACCGAGTCCGATGCGCCGGAGAAGACCGCGAATTCGGCGTTCGGGGTTCTGCTGCCTGAATCGTTGGAAGTAATCTGAGTCCAGGTTCCGTCGAAACCATCGGGCGAGTTGGTCCCGTAGGAGATACCGTAGTACGAAACAGTACCGTCATCCAACGCCACCGTGTTACCGGCATCCTTGTTGGCGGTGTAGACGATCAACTCCCAGTTCCCGAACTGGCTCAAACCGCTCAGGGTGAACGAGCCGGAACCGAAGCCGCCGATACCATCGCTCAGAAGCTTGTCGCTTTCCAGATCGCTTCCGCCCACAGCCATCATGCCTGCCCGTTTGCCGCCGGTCCATGTCAGCGTCAGACCGCTGACGGCAGAGCCGGTGCTGTCAATGAAACTCTGGACTGGTTGGCCGGAGTTGTGCTTGACGTTGTTCCAATTGTCAAGCTGCGCCCCGTTAACAGGGACACCGGCCTGGCCATCAACCGTGGCGTTGTCGTAGAAGTTCACGCTGATCATATCCGCCCCGGCTGAGCCAGCCATCATGGCGACGATCGCCAATGTTGCAATCAATGTCTTCTTCATCGTTCATCCTCCAAGGTTTCAGAACTGGAATGCACGCCTGTGAGTCCGCGCGCTCTTTCTCGGTGGGAACAGTATCCCCCGAATCCGCGAATTCCACAATCCAATAATCCGACAAACATGTTGCTTTTTGCGTCAGACAGGCGAGAATGAAACCGTGACCCGTCAGAATAAATCGCAGATTCGCAGATTCCGGGTGGTAGTCCGTATCAGTCGCGGCAACCACTACGGCATGGGGCTGCTACGCGGAATCGCCGCGTTTGCCCAGGCGCAGACCGCTTGGGAATTTCCCGAGGACCCTTCCCATGCCTCCCAGACGCCCGAGGCGCTCGATGCCGCCGACTGCGACGGCGTGTTGATCTACACCACCCGGTGGGCCGACGTGGAGCGACTGCGCATGCTGGGGATTCCGGTGGTCAATACCACCAGCCGCGTTCTGGGGCATTCCTGCGCGCGCGTCTGCGCCGACAACGCCGCCGTTGGGTCGGCCGGGGCCCACCACCTGCTGGGGCTGGGCCTGCGCCGGTTTGCCTATCTGTGCAGGAAAGGCCCCTCCATCGACAGAGACCGGGCCAATGCCTTCGTCAAAGTGGTGCACAAAGAGGGGGGAAATGTCGTAGATCTGCCGGAATACGTCGATCCGTCGTCGATTCCGGAGCTAGCCGGTGCACTTGCCTGGCAAGACGGTGCCCTCGGGCTTATGTGCGCCAATGATAGGGTCGCCATGCACATGCTTCGCTATCTGTGTCAAATCGGATGCGATGTCCCCGATAGCGTGGCCGTCCTCGGTTGCGACAACGATGAACTGACCTGTGCTTTCGCGAATCCCACCCTCTCCAGCGTGGATATCGGCGCCTTCCAGATCGGCTATAGGGCGGCGCAGTTGCTGCAGGAGTTGATGGCTCGACAAAAATGCGGGACTCCCGAGATTCTGCTGAAGCCGGCCGGGGTGGTCCAACGCGGAAGCACCCGGACCATCCACGTGGACGACCCGTGCCTGGCGGCCGCGATCCGCTTCGTCCGGGAGCACGCCTGCAAGGGAATCCGCGTCTCGGACGTGCTGGGACAGGTGCCCATGAGCCGGCGCTCCCTGGAAAGGGGCTTCCGGGAAGCCCTCGGGCGCACACCGATGCAGGAGATACGCCGCCTGCAGATGCAGGCCGCGACAGAAATGCTGGCCAGCGGGGAAGACCCCATATACCTGGTCGCCGAGCGGTGCGGGCTGGGCGATCAGCGATACTTCTCACAGGTATTCCGCGGGTACATTGGCCAGACGCCCAGCCAGTACAGGCGGGCCCACCGCCAGGCGACCGACCCCACCGACCTGCGCGCCCTCCCGCGGCTGTCAGGACCTCAATGGACTACCGGTTTTTCCTGAACACCTGCCTGCGGGGATCGTCCTATACCAAGAGGCTTGGCCTTTGCACGCGCCCCGCCCTTGCCCGATTGTCGCAACCTGGTGGAATTGGTTTGCCCATCGGCCTGCCGGGCGGGTAAACTGTGTTGTTACGAGTCAGGGAGTCTCTGCTGGGTTCGGGAGATACACTCATGCGCACTGACGTGAAAATCGGAATCGCGATCGGACTGTTCGTGATGATTCTGGCGGTGATTTATTTCGTCGTAACCGGCGAACCCTCCGACCAGAACCAGTACCAGGCCGGTCTGACGAATAAGGATCGGAAAGAAGCGGACAAGACCAAGGCCAAGCCCGAGCCGTGGGAAGAAGGTCTGCGCGTCCGGGAAAACGGCGGCGGCAGGAAGGAAACCGACGGCGGGGGGATCATTCGCCCGCGCCTGGGGGACCCGGCCGACAGCCCGGGGGAGAAAACGCCCCCCAAGCCCTGGGAAACCGACGACGATACCGACCCGCTCAAGGACAGCGGCATCGTGGACCCGGTGGAAGATCCGCTCAAAGACACCGGCGACGGTGGGCTGATCGACCCGACCGAGGACCCGCTGGATGATCCCGAGTTGGCCAAGGCCGAGCAAGGCGGCTTCGTGGAAGATACCAGCGACGCCCTCAAGGATACCGGCCTGTTGGACCCGGCCGTCGATTCACAGGACGACGATGACGACAGCGGGTCCATCCGCCCGCGAATGGGCGAGGAAGAAGACACTACCAAAGCCACCGCGACCCCCGAAGGCGAGGCAAAGACCTACACCGTCCAGAAAGGTGACAACGGTTTCTGGGTCAT
>JBKHHV010000278.1:0-5004 GCA_046539005.1 Phycisphaerae bacterium | reverse complement strand
ACCCTCGCAGCGAGCGAAGAGTACGTCGCCTTCGTGGAGGCCTCTCTGCCCAACCCGGGGGAGTTTCTCTCGTTTGGGCGACTGCCAGGCGGGCCGGGCCCCAAAGCCCCGGCTTGGGGACATCTTCCAGCTAATGTCGGCTGATTCGCTGCCCGATGAGGACCATGAGCCCGGCGGTGTCGTCGGGCGGAAGCAGCGGGGGTGGCGGACGTTTGCAGTGCGTTGCGCCTCTGGAATTGCCTCACGGGAACACTCCCTGGTGATGGTTCGATGAGCCTTTGCAGCCAACCTTTTGCACGCCCGAGCCTTACCCGGATGGCTCGCGGGGGACTGCTGGCGGCGGTCGTCCTTCTTTCGCTGACGGCCGGTTCCCTGCGCGCCGAGGGTCGACGCAGCGTGCTGGTACTGAACTCCTACCACAAGGGGTACCAGTGGTCGGACAACATCGTCTCGGCTCTGGAGAGAACCTTCGCTTCTCGTCCCGGTGTCAAGCTCCACGTGGAGTATCTCGATACCAAGCGGCACGACCTTGCCGAGACCGCTTCCCGGATGGTGCCCCTGCTGAAATACCGTTACAGCCGCCGGCAGCCCGACGTGGTCATTGCCTGCGACAACAACGCATTACGATTCCTGCTGGACCACCGCGAACAACTGTTTCCCGGCGTGGCGGCCGTCTTTTGTGGAATCAACAACTACCGCCCCTACCTGCTGGAGGGGCACACCAACATCACCGGCGTGGCCGAGAAGGCCGACCTGGCCGGGACCCTTGCGGTGGCGCTGAAACTGCACCCACACGCATCGCAGGTCTACGCCATCTCCGATACGACCGAAACCGGCCGACTCTGTCGCGAGATGCTCGACGAACTGGCAGAGCGGTACGCCGGCAAGGTTCGCATCGTCCATATGACCGACTGGACGTTCGAAGACCTGCCCGGCCGGCTGAAGGAACTTCCCACCGACAGCATCGTTCTCTGTACGGCCACCCAGCAGGACTGGGCCGGTCAAGTGGTGTCCTGCGGGGAGATTGCCGAGCTTCTGGGTGGGGTGGAAGGGCTGCCGGTTTACACCGCGTGGGATTTCCTGGTCTGCGGGGGGGTGTTGGGCGGTGTCGTTGTCAGCGGGACCCAGCAGGGATGCTGCGCGGGGCGAATGGCTTTACGGATCCTGGACGGCGAATCTCCTGACGAGATTCCGGTGATGGTGGAGAGCCCCAACGTCACGCTGTTCGACCACGCGGCGATGCGGTCCCACGGGCTCAGCGAGGCCGACCTGCCCGAGGGGGCGGTGCTGGTCAACAGGCAGTACAGCTTCTGGCAGCGCCACCGCACGACGCTGCTGGTTACCGGGGGGGTGGTGCTGGTGGCCGGGGGCTTCACGGCCGTCCTGCTGGTGAATATCCTCAGCCGTCGCAAGGCTCAGCAGCACCTTCAGAGCAATCTGAAGTTCCTTCAGACGCTGATCGACACCATTCCCAGTCCGGTTTTCAGCAAGGACGCCGACGGACGGTATACCGGATGCAACCGGGGATTCGCCGACATCATCATCGGCCGCCCGCGCGAGGAGATCATCGGCCGAACGCTCTTCGAGCTGGGCTCACAGATTTCCGTGGATCTGCCGCAGAGGTACGCCCAGCAGGACGCACGGCTGATCCGCCGCGGAGGGGTGCAGGTGTACGACGCGCCGGTTCTCTGCGCCGACGGACAGCGACGGCAGTTCGAGTTCTACAAGGCCATCTTCGACGGCGACAGCCGTCACCCCGCGGGCATTGTCGGGGTCATGCTGGACGTCACCGAACGGACCCGCACCGCCGAGGCGCTGGCGATGGCCCGCGATGCTGCCGAGTTCGCCAACCGGGCCAAGAGCGAGTTCGTCGCCAACATGAGCCACGAACTGCGCACCCCCATGAACGGGGTTCTGGGAATGATCGAACTGGCGTTGCAGACCGACCTCAGCGACGAGCAGCAGGAGTACCTGGCCCTCGCCCGCCAGTCCGGCCAGTGCATGCTGTCGGTAGTCGACGACATCCTCGACTTCTCCCGGATCGAGACCGGCAAGGTACAGATGGCACTGGAGACCTTCGAGCTGCGCCCGGCGATCGAGGCGGTCTTCGGGACCCTCTCGCTCCATGGCGAAGCCAAGGGTCTGGAAATGATCTGCGACGTACCCGCCCACGTGCCCGAGCATCTCATCGGCGACGGCGGACGCTTGAGACAGGTCCTGATGAACCTGCTGGGTAATGCCCTGCGTTTCACTGAGAAAGGCACCGTTTCCCTGCGGGTACGACTGGACGAATGCCAGAACCAGCAGGCGCTGCTGCATTTCGTGGTCAGCGACACCGGGGTGGGAATCCCCCCCGAGAAAATCCACCGCATCTTCGGGGCCTTCGAACAGGCCGACGGCACCAACACCCGCCGCTACGGCGGAACCGGGCTGGGGCTCACGATCTGCCGCAAGCTGCTGGCGATGATGGACGGCAAGATCTGGGCCACCAGCGAACTGGACGTCGGCAGCGAGTTCCACGTGACCCTACCCCTGAAACTGCCCCCCAACGGGCAGACGGCCATGGCCGACCTGACCGTGCCGGAACTGGCCGGCCGCAAGGCACTGATCGTCGAGCCGCATGACTTCGCCCGGCAGGTGCTTATGGAGCAGATCGGCCAAGTGGGGCTCGAGCCGGTCGGTGTACCCGCTGCGGAAGGGGCGGTCCGTCTGCTTGCCGAAAATCGCCAGACCGACCAGGCCCCGCCGGTGGTCATTGTCTCGGTGACGGCCGGGGAGGAAGCGTGGCGGCTCGTGGAGGAACTGCGAAGCTGGCCCGAGCCCCGTGCGGCGGTCGTGGTCCTGCTTTCCGGGCCCGACCGGAACGCCGAAATGCAACGCTGCCAGCAGCACGGGGTGGAGGCGTGGATCCACAAACCGACCTTGCCCGGACCGCTGGGGGAGGCGTTGGGCAAGGCGGCCGTCCCCCGGGCCGATACGCCTGCCGCAAAACCTGAACAGGTCGAGACCTGGCACGCCGGGCCGCTGCGGATCCTCGTAGCCGAGGACAACGCCGTCAACCGTACCTTCCTGATTCGCCTCTTGGAGCGACGAGGGCATAGTGTGACGGCCGTGACCTCCGGCGACCTGGCGGTCCGGGCGATGGCCAACCCCGACAATTTCGACCTGGTTCTCATGGACCTGCAGATGCCGGAAATGAGCGGGCTGGAGGCGGCCAAGCAGATCCGTCGTCGTGAGCGCGCCCTGGGCGGGTACACTCCCATCATTGCCGTGACTGCCCATGCCACACGCGAAGACCGCGAAAAGTCTTTGGAATCCGGTATGGAGGGGTATGTAACCAAGCCGATAAACCAACAAGAGTTGCTATGTGAAATCGCCCGAGTGGTGCCCGCACGCGCACCGGTCAGGGCGGGAGGAGAGGAAACCGACATGTCCGACGCACCGTTCTGCATCGCCGATGCACTGCATCGCGTGGAAGGCGACACCGAACTGCTGGGTGAACTGGCCCAGATGTTCGTCCAGGAATACGGCACGCTGGTCGACCAGATCGCCACCGGAATCGCCGCCGGTGACGGCGAAACCGTGACCCGCTCCGCACACAGCCTCAAGGGCTCGGTGGGCAATTTCTCGGCGAAGCCCGCCTTCGACGCCGCCCTGAAGGTCGAAATGGCCGGGCGCGAGGGAAACATCGACCAGGCCCGCGAGGCATTCGTCGAACTGCAGCAGAAACTCCAGGAACTGGTCCCGGTGCTGAGCCGCCTGGCCGAAGAGCCCGCCGCGTTCTGCCAGTAAACCGGTTCGCGGATCCGGCAGCATCGCCCCGGCACCTCCCGCGGCCCGCTTGATCGGCCACCGCGTACGGCGTAGCATTACGTGCAGACACTATCCGTGCACGGAGACACGCCATGCTGCGAGATACAGGACTTATCGCCATCGCCGCGCTGATTGCCTTGGGGCTTGGCGGTTGCGATTCCCGCCCCGACCCCGACGCAGGCAAACCCACGGTGGTCGTCAGCATTCCGCCCCAGGGGTTTCTTGTCCGCCGAATCGCCGGCGACGCGGTCGGCCTGCACGTCCTGGTCGGCCCGGACGAAGACCCGCACCACTACGAACCCACCCAGCGCGAGATGGTCCGCGTGAGCAAGGCGAAGGTCTACTTCACCACCGGCGTGGACTTCGAGGAGGCACTGGTCGGCAAGTTGCGCGACCTCAGCCCGGACCTTCGCATCGTCGACACCACCCGGGGCCTGGACCTGCTGCCCATGGAAGAGCACGACGAGCATGCCGACCACGGCGACCACGACGACCACAACCATCACGACCAGGCCGGGCAGATGGATCCCCACGTGTGGCTCTCACCGCTGAACGCCAAGAAACAGGCCTCGCTCATCGCAGACCATCTCAGCAAGATGATGCCCGCCCGGTCGGTGCGCTTCCAGGAGAACCTGCGGAAGCTGCACGCCGACCTCGAGGCCCTCCACCAGGACATCCAGGAAGCCCTCCGGCCTCTGAAGGGCCGCACGCTGTACGTCTTCCACCCCGCGTTCGGCTACTTTGCCCACGAGTACGGGCTCGAACAGGTGGCGGTAGAGGCGGCCGGCAAGGCACCCGGTCCACGGCGCGTGCAGCAACTCATCGACCGGGCCAAGGCCGACAACATCAAGGTGATCTTCGTGCACCCGCAGTTCTCCGACGCCGGGGCACGGGCCATTGCCCGGGAAATCGGCGGGGCGGTGGTCGCTCTGGACCCCCTTGCCGGCGACTACCTCAGCAACTTGCGCCGCATCGCCCGCGCCGTATCCAAGGGGCTCGGCGAGTCGCCCTGAAGCCGAAGCCGTCTCCCCGCAGCGGGATCAGCCGCCCCGGCTCGCCATCGCGTCCAGAATGCCGAACAGCAACTCGCGCGTCCCGTCGGTTCGTTCCGGCCGGGCGGTCAACTCCGCAACCGTCTGAACGTACGGCCCGCTGCCCAGCTCGTTACCGCAGTGCTCCACCATCTGCTGG